>JBGTHW010000197.1:0-6502 GCA_041746035.1 Parasphingopyxis sp. | reverse complement strand
GAGATCGGGGAGCAGCGGCGTTTCCGTTTCGATGCGCGCTCCGGCCCGCTCGCATTTCGCCGCCGTGTCCTTCACCGCTTCGATTATGACATTCCGCGTCGGCGCAACCGGATGCCCGGCCAGCAGCAGAATGCGCGCATCCTTGAGGGCGCGGACGCGCGGGCGGGGGAGCGCAATCTGCGAAACGATGTCCATCGCCAAGGCAATATCGTCGGCGGATCGCGCCATCGGACCGCAAGCGGAGAGCGGGATATCGGCGGTGTCGGTCTTCGGGAAATAATGGCCTTCGAGCGGGATCGCGCCATAGCTGGGTTTCAGCCCATACACGCCGCAAAAATGCGCCGGAATACGGATCGATCCGCCGATATCCGATCCGAACTCCAATGGCACCATCCCACTCGCCAGCGCCGCCGCCGCACCGCCCGAGGAGCCACCTGGTGAGCGGCTGCGATCGAGCGGATTACTGGTGCGGCCATAGACGGGATTGTCGCTCTGCCAGTCGGCGAGCAGCGGCGGAACGTTGGTCTTGCCGAGGATGATCGCGCCCGCCTCCTTGAAGCGCGCGATGCTGGGCGAATCCCTGGTGACGATATTGTCGGCGAACTCTTCCATGCCCCAGGTCGTCGGCAGGCCCTCGACATCGTTCGATTCCTTCACCGTCATCGGCACGCCGAGCAGCGGCTTGCTCTCGCCGCGCGCCACTGCGTCATCGGCCTCGCGCGCCTGTGCGAGTCCGCGCTCGAAATCGCGGACGACGACGGCATTGATCTCGCCATCGCGGCTTTCGATTCGCGCAATTGCGGCTTCGGCTTCGGCAACGGCGCTGGTTTCGCCCTTTGCAATCGCCGCTGCGGTTTCGATGGCGGTGCGCTCGGTCATCGAGTGAACCTTTCGCCAGCCGCCGCCTTCGATTTCAGCAATTTAGACATCCGGAACCCGTCGCCCAGCCGCTCGCGATGCTTTTCCAGCCCTTCGACAACCGTATCCAGCCCCACCGTATCGGCCCAGAACATCGGCCCGCCGGTATAAAGCGGCCAGCCATAGCCATTGATCCAGACCACATCGATATCGCTCGCGCGCTGCGCCATGCCTTCTTCGAGGATCAGCGCGCCCTCATTTACCATCGGATAGAGCAGCCGCTCCTGGATCTCCTCCTTGGAGATTGCGCGCTGTTCGACACCCTGTTTTTCGGCGAATTCCGCGATCACCTTCTTCACATCGTCCGACGGTGTCCGCTGCCGCGCTTCGTCATAATCATAGAAGCCCGCGCCGGTTTTCTGCCCGCGCCGGTCCATCGCGCAGAGCGCATCGCGGATGCTCTCGATCCGCTCCGGATCGCGATGCCAGCCGATATCGAGGCCGGCGAGATCGGACATCTGGAACGGTCCCATCGGAAAGCCGAAATCGAGAAGCACCTCATCGACTTCCCAGTAATTCGCGCCCTCCATGATCAGCTTGTTTGCCTGTTGCTGGCGCGGCGACAGCATCCGGTTGCCGATAAAGCCGTCGCAGACCCCGGCGACGACGGCGATCTTGCCGATTGTCTTGGCGAGTTTCATGCAGGTCGCCAGCACTTGATCGGAGGTCTTTTCTCCGCGCACCACTTCGAGCAGCTTCATGACATTGGCGGGCGAGAAGAAATGCAGGCCGAGCACGGCTTCGGGACGGTTCGTTGCCGCCGCGATCTCGTCGACATTGAGATAACTGGTGTTGGAGGCCAGAATCGCGCCGTCTTTCACGGTCTCGTCGAGCTTGGCGAAGACTTCCTTCTTCACATCCATATTCTCGAACACCGCCTCGATGACGAGGTCGCACCCGGCGAGATCGGCATAGTCCAGAGTCGGCGTCAGCAGACCCATCGCCTGTTCGACCTGCTCCTCGGTCATCTTGCCGCGTTGGGCGGTGCGTTCGTAATTCTTGCGCATCGTGCCGGTGCCGCGATCCAGCGCCTCCCGTTCCATCTCAAGGATCGTCACCGGGATACCCGCCGACAGGAAATTCATCGCAATCCCGCCGCCCATCGTGCCCGCGCCTATAATGCCGACCCTGGCGATGTCGATGAGCGCAATATCCTTGTCGATGCCCTCGATCTTGTTCGCCGCCCGCTCGGCGAAGAAATAATGGCGCATCGCAGCCGATTGCGTGCCGCCCATCAGCCCCATGAACAGCTCGCGCTCCTTCGTCACGCCGTCCGCATAGGCCATTTCACCCGCGGCCTTGACCGCTTCGATGCCCGCCGCCGGGGCGTTGAAGCCCTTTATCTTGCGACCCGCCTTGGCGCGGAACTCGTCGAAGATGGCCGGGTTTTTCAAGCCATCCTGATTGGCGTCGCCCTCACTCGAACGCGGCACGGGCTTGCCGATTTGCTCGCGCGCAAAGGCAATGGCATCGGCTTCGAGGCTATCCTCGCCAACAATCCTGTCGACCAGCCCGATTGTCTCCGCCTTTCCCGCCGAAATCGGATCGCCGATCACCACCATCGGCAGCGCCGCCTCCGCCCCGACAACCCGCGGCAAACGCTGCGTTCCTGCTGCCCCTGGTATCAGCCCGAGCTTCACTTCGGGCAGCCCCAGCTTCGCCGACGGCACCGCCACCCGATAATGGCAGGCCAGCGCGACCTCGCACCCGCCGCCCAGTGCCGTGCCGTGGATCGCCGCGACCACCGGCTTGTCGCTCGCTTCCATCTTGTCGAGCGCTTCGCCAAGGTTCGGCCCCTGCGGCGGTTTGCCGAATTCGGTGATATCGGCGCCGGCGAAAAACGTCCGCCCGTCGCAGCGGATCACAACCGCTTTCACATCATCGTCGCCCAGCGCCTCGTCGATACCGTCGACCAGCCCCTGCCGCACCGCCGCGCCCAAGGCGTTGACCGGGGGATTATCGGAAATAATGACGAGGACATCGTCATGGCGTTCGGTGCGAATCGGGGACATCGGTTTCTCCATCTGGGGTTTAGCCGGACACAGTCGCGTAAAGTCCCGGCTCTTGGCAAGGCTGCCGTTACGTCACCCGCACGCCCCTTTACGTTTACGGCAATCGGCCATAGCGTGGGTGAAAAGAAGAAGCCGGAGATTCGAAAGAGCTACCGGCTGTCCTAACTGGAGAGACAGACGTGAACGAGATGGAACTGAATCCGGATCACCCGGACTGGCCCGCCGCGACCCTTGCCGAAGCCGAAGCGATACTGACGGCACCGGAATCCCCGCTGGAAATCGAAGAAGTCGATATCCGGGGTCGGCCGACGAAAGTCTGGAAGAACCTCCCGCCGACCTTTCGCGATTTTGCGATTCTCGCGGGTACAGCGCATGCCGAGAAAGAGTTTATCGTGTTCGAGGACGAGCGCGTAACTTACGGCAGCTGGCTAAAGGCCGTGAAAATGCTGGCCCACAAATTGCGCGAGTTTGGCATCGAAAAGGGCGACCGCCTGGCGCTCGCCGCGCAGAATCTGCCCGAATGGCCGGTTATCTATTTCGCCGGGCTGTCGATTGGCGCGATTGTCGTGCCGCTCAATGCCTGGTGGACGGGGCCGGAGCTGGAATTTGGCCTGCTGGATTCGGGCGCAAAATTGCTGATCGCAGACGGTCGGCGTTTCGATCTGATTGAACCGCATTTCGCCAATCTGCCCGATCTCGAAACGAAAATTGTCACGCGACCTTCGGGCGATGTGGGCGAGGGCGTTATCGACTTTGCCTCGCTGATCGGTACGAGCGATGCCTGGCCCGATCTCGATGACAGGGATTTCCCCGATGTCCCTCTTGCGCCCGATGATGATGGTGCGATCCTGTATACCAGCGGCACGACGGGCAAGCCCAAGGGCGCGATTGCGACGCACCGCAATTCGCTGACCAATATTCTTTCGACGGCCTACACCACCGCGCGCAACGCCATTCGCAAGGCCGAAGCGCCGCCCGAACCGAAGCCGCTTTGCGTGCTGGTCGTTATCCCGCTGTTCCATGTCACCGGTTGCACAGCGATGATGGGCCCCGCGATAGCCGGCGGATCGAAGCTCGTGCTGATGCGCAAATGGGATGTGCTGAAAGCGTTCGGCCTGATCGAACGGGAGAAGGTGAACCTCACTGGCGGCGTGCCGACAATTGCCTGGCAGATTCTGGAACATCCCGATCGCGACAAATACGATCTCTCCAGCCTTGAGAGCATTTCCTATGGCGGCGCGCCCGCTTCGCCCGATCTCGTCCGCAAGATCAAAAGCGAATTCAAGGCCTCGCCGGGCATGGGCTGGGGGATGACCGAAACCTCCGGCACCGTCACCGCGCACAGCGCCGAAGACTATCTCAACCGCCCGGACAGCGCGGGGCCGCCGGTTCCCGTCGCGAAGCTCAAAATCATGTCGGAAGACGGCACCACCGGGCTCCCGTTAGGCGAAATCGGCGAGCTATGGGCATACGGCGCGATGGTCGTGAAAGGCTACTGGAACAAGCCCGAGGCCAATGCGGAAACCTTCGTCGATGGCTGGATCCGCACCGGCGATCTGGCGAGGCTGGACGAGGAAGGCTTCTGCTATATTTGCGACCGCGCCAAGGACATGATCATCCGCGGCGGCGAGAATATCTATTCGGCGGAGGTCGAGAATGTCCTCTACGACCATCCCGCCGTCACCGACGCGGCGCTGATCGGTATCCCGCACAAGACGCTGGGCGAGGAACCGGCTGCTGTGATCCATCTTGCGCCGGGTACGAGAGCTACCGAGGAAGAACTGAAAACCTGGGTCAGCGACCGCATAGCGAAGTTCAAGACGCCGGTGAAGATCGTGTTCGTCGAGGAGACTTTGCCGAGGAATGCGAACGGCAAGATTTTAAAGAAGGATTTGCCGAGGCTCTATTTCGGGGTGGAGTGAGACCCGCTGCTCGACCGGACCGGCATGATGCGCACGATCATGGTACCGGCGTCGAGGTGCAGATTGAAGGCGTCGCTTCGGCGCTCCGCCTCGAATCGCTGCGGCGATATTTTAGAAAGCATCTGCTTGTATTTAAGGAGAATCGCCATGTCCGGACCTTACGACACCCTGGACCGTGTGGCTCAGGCGCTCGCCGCATTTGCGATGGTCTTCGCCTTCGCCAACGGCTTCTTCATGCTGCTCGCGCCGATGAACTGGTATTATGCCGTCCCGACGGTGCCCGCGACCGGCCCTGCCAACACGCATTTCATCGCCGATATCGGGATCGCGTTCCTGTGCAGCGGCATCATGCTTTTCTATGCGATCTGGAATCTGAAGCTGCGCTGGATGGCGGCGGTTGCGGGGAGCCTGTTCCTGCTGTTTCATGGGGTTCTCCATATTTACGAAGTGATCGCCGGCATCTGTTCACCGGGCCGGTTCTGGCAGGACGCGCCCGGGGTGCTGGGGCCGCCCCTGCTGGTGCTGGTCGCCATCGGCATATTGGTGGCGCGGCAGAGGATTGCGCCGGCGGGCATTCCCAAAGCACTGTTTCTGAAGGCAGCGACGGCAAAAGTGGATCCGAGCGAGGCGGAGTATCTCCGCGCCGTCGCTGCTGCGCCGGGCGGGGCGTTCGAGAAATTTACGCATTTCATGCCCGCCTCGATGCACCGGCATAAAGCGCCTTTGTCGCTGTTTCATGCGGCCCGATTCGGCGCGACGCTGGCCGAGGATTGCGGGCCGTGTGCTATGACGGCAGCGCGCTGGGCGCTGGTCGACAAGGTGCCGCGCGAGACGATCAACTGGGCGCTGGCAGGCGGCGGCGAACTCGATGCGGACGAAAATCTCGCCTTCCGCTTTGGCGAGGCGATCGCGACGCAATCCGCCGCCGCATTCGAGATCGGAGACCAGCTTGAAGCGAAATACGGCCATGCCGTCCGGCTCGAACTCGCCATGACATCGGCATTTGTGCGAAGCTATCCGGCGATGAAACGCGGGCTGGGGCTAACCAAGGCCTGCTCGACCATGAAGCTGGCGATATAGCTGGCGCGTCCTCATTTGCTTCTCGCAAGGCCCGCTGTTCGTGCCTATGGCAGGGGCGGTGAAGACACCTGTCCCTCCCGTATCGCAGACCGTTCTGCTGCCGGCACTGGCCGTGCTGACGGGGCTTGCTTTCTTCTCGGCGATGGACGCCGTGATGAAGGGTCTGTCGGTCGCGTTGGGCGCGTATAATGCGGTGTTCTGGCGCTATGCGGCGGGGGTCGCGATAGTGAGCGTACTCTATTTTGCCAGGGGACGGCCAACACGACCGAGCCGCGCGGCAATGCGGCTTTATCTGATCCGGGGCGTCCTGATCGCGGTCATGGCCTTTCTGTTTTTCTGGGGACTGGTGCGTGTGCCATTGGCGGAAGGCGTGGCGCTCTCGTTCATCGCGCCGCTGATTGCGCTCTATCTCGCCGCCATCCTGCTCAAGGAAAAGATCGGGAGGAACACGATTTTCTCCTCGCTGCTCGGCATCGTCGGCGTGGTCGTGATCGTGGCCGGCAAGATGGAAGGCGATTTCGCGCCGGAAGCGCAATGGGGGGTCGCGGCGATCCTGCTTTCGGCGATGGC
>JBGTHW010000196.1:0-8251 GCA_041746035.1 Parasphingopyxis sp. | reverse complement strand
ATCCGGTGTCTCCAGCCCTTGCCGTCGCCTGAGATACGGATGCACCATATCGCCCTCGATCGGCCCGGGGCGAACAATCGCAACCTGGATGACGAGATCGTAAAATTCACGCGGGCGCAGACGCGGCAGCATATTGATCTGCGCCCGGCTCTCGACCTGGAAGACCCCGATACTGTCGCCCTTCCGGAGCATTTCATAGGTCGCGCGATCTTCATGCTGGATGGTATCGAGTTCATAATCGCCAAGCCTGTGGCGGTGCATCAATTCGAAACTCTTGCGGATGCAGGTCAGCATGCCGAGCGCGAGGATATCGACCTTCATCAGGCCCAGCGCGTCGATATCGTCCTTGTCCCACTCGATAAAAGTGCGATCCTCCATCGCCGCATTGTGAATGGGAACGATTTCGTCGAGCCGCCCTTCGGTCAGCACATACCCGCCGACATGCTGGGAAAGATGGCGCGGGAATTCGAGAATTCGGTCGACGAGCGTCTTCAGCCGCGCGATCTCCGGATTGTCGAGGCTGAAACCGGTCTCGGCGATACGTTCTTCGGGCATCTCCTTGGCAAAACTGCCCCAGACCGTACTCACCAGCCTGCTGGTGATATCTTCGGACATACCGAGCGCCTTGCCGACCTCGCGCACCGCGCTTCTCGAGCGATAGTGAATCACGGTCGCGGCGATCCCGGCCCGCTCGCGGCCATAGCGGCGATAAATATATTGCATGACCTCTTCGCGCCGCTCATGCTCGAAATCGACATCGATATCGGGCGGTTCCTTGCGCTCGCGCGAGACGAAGCGCGAAAAAAGAAGATTATGTTCGACCGGATCGACCGAAGTGATTTTGAGCAGGTAACAGACGATGGAATTGGCGGCCGAACCGCGCCCCTGACAGAGGATCGGCGGTTTCTGTTCGCGCGCGAATTTGACGATGTCGTGGACAGTCAGGAAATAATAGGCGTATTTCTGGGCGCGGATCAGGGTGAATTCCTCATCGAGCAAACCCTGTGCCTTTGCCGGAATGCCATCGGGATATTTCTCCCGCGCCGCCGCCATGACGATATGTTCGAGCCAGTCCTGCGGCTGCCAGCCTGCCGGGACTGGCTCGTGCGGATATTCATAGCGCAGATCGTCCAGCGTAAATGCGATGCGCGAGAGGATAGCCACGCTGGCGGCGATGGCTTCGGAATAGTCCGCGAACAGCCGCGCCATTTCTTCGGGCGATTTCAGGTGTCGTTCGGCATTGGCCGCGAGGCGCTTTCCGGCCTCGGCAATCGTCGTCTTTTCACGGATGCAGGTGACGATATCATGCAAGGGCCGTTCGCCGAACGTCGCATAGAGCGCATCGTTCGTGGCGAGCAGCGGCAGGCCGAGCTTTCCGGCAAGATGCGATATTCCCGCGCACCGCCTCTTGTCCCGCCCGCCATGCGGCATCGTTACGCCAAGCCAGAGCGCATCCGGCGCAGCGTGTCGCAAACGGCGCAGCACGAACTCATCGCTTTCCGTAGCCATCGCAATCAGCAGCAGGTCTTCGCAATGGGCGAGCAGATCGTCGAGCCGCAGGACGCACTTGCCCTTTTCGGCGCGCAGATTGCCGGCGGTCAGCAGGCGCGTCAGGCGACCCCAGCCGTGACGGGTCGCCGGATAGGCGATAATATCGGGTGTGCCATCGGCAAAACACAGTCGCGCCCCGACGATGAGACGGAAGGGAAAATCGGCACGCTTCTCCTTCGGCACACTCTCCAGAATATCGCGCAGTGCGCTATGGGCGCGCACCACTCCGGCGACGCTGTTGCGATCGGCTATGCCGATACCGGCCATGCCGAGCGCCAGCGCCTGCATAACCATCTCATGGGGATGCGAGGCCCCGCGCAGGAAGGAATAGTTGGTCGCGGCGACAAGTTCGGCGAAATCCCTCACGCGAACACCCCGTGCATATACCACAGCGGCATCCGCTTCCCGGTGCCATAAAGTCCATGCCGGAAAATCCAGAAGCGACAGCCGCAGGCGTCTTCGACCCGATAATAATCCCTGGTTACGCCTTTCATGTCTTTTCTGCGCCACCATTCCGAAGCGATGCGCTCCGGCCCTTCGGCGCGCGCGATATCGTGGGTCGCATGCCGCCAGTGAAAGCGATGGGGAGGGCCATCCGGCACTTCGGCGATAACCTCGATAGGCTGGGGCGGATCGAATAGCTGAAAGGGGCGCAGAGGCGGTTCGCCGGTTTCCGGGCTATGCCACTGGCCGGGTGCTCCCGCCTCGACCGCCGGCAGTTCGAGCTGCGCCTGTTCCGGGATATGGGTGTCGCACGGGCGAAAGCGGCGCACCTGCCCTCGCCCCAGCCGGGTGCTCAGGCGATCCACCAGGGCGGCGATTTGCGTTTCATGCGTCCTGCCGCCTTCGAGTTTCAGCTGGGCAGGCGAAAGCGGCTCTGTCACCGGCACGGTGAGGCTGATGGAATCATAGCCAAAACCGGGATCGAGCGGATCGTCGAGCTTTTCGATCCTTTCGCCGAACAGCCGCATCGCGGCTTGCGCATCGCGCAGCGGGCGGCTGGTTTCAATGGCAAGCGACTGTGCCAGACCGTCGCTGCGGAAGAACATCGCTGCGAATGTCCGTCCCCCGGCTTCGCGCTTCTCCAGTGTCCGCCCGGCTTCGGCGACAAGCTCGCCCAGTATCTTCAACGCATATTCGGTGCGGGCGACCGGCTCGGCGAAGCGGCGCTCGACGGCAATTGCAGGCAATGTCTGGCGCGGCGCGAGCGGGCTATCGGCCTCGCCGGTCAGGCGGCGCAGGGATGTCACCGCCTTCTCGCCAAAACGCGCGGCGATGGACGCCATCGGGCATTTAATAATATGACCGACGGTTTTGAGGCCCGCCCGCCGCAGGCCGACTTCGCTTTGCGGATCGAGCCGCAGCGCGGCAATGGGCAAGTGCTGGATCATGGCGGCTTCGTCGGTTCCATCGGGCCGATAGCGGGTAAAGGCGCGGGCGGCGTCGGGGTTGGAGGCAAAGGCAAAACGAACCGTCATGCCGAGACGGACGAGGCGTTTCGTGACGTCTGTCGCCAGCCCCGCCTCGTTTCCGAGCAAATGGGCGCAGCCTGCGATATCGAGGATCAGTCCGTCGGGCGGATCGATCTCCACCATCGGCGTATAGCGCACGCAGCCATCGGCAAGCCTTGCAAGCCAGCGACCGTCGCTGGCCGGATCATGGTCGCGCACTTCAAGACCCGGCAGCCTGGCCCGCGCATCGCCAAGGCTCAGCCCCACGGTCGTGCCGAGCGCGGCGGCGGAGGCATCGACCGCCGCCAGCCGCATCGCGCCCTTTATTTTTTCAGTAAAAACCAGCGGCGTGTCAGCCGGTAAGGCGCGCTCTTTCGCTTGCGCGATCCGCCATCTGTCCGTCGGCAGGAACGGGAACCACAATGCCAGATAGCGCCTTTTCCTGTCCCGCTTCGCGGAATTGCCGTCGGTCACGATCCCACTCCATCTGCCAGATTTTCCCGGCAGGACCGGCGCGCTGGCGCAGCAATTCGGCTTCGAAGACCGGCGGCCCCGGCGCATTGGCGGCGAGCGGCACGGAAGGTGCAGGGCGCACCGCCCAGCGCGTATGGGCGGCGCTCGGACCTGGCTGTGCATCGATGCGCAGCAGAAACGCGGTGACACCCGAATCGCGCACGGCAAGCGCCAGCTTCCGGCTCGCCGTCAGGTCGAGGAGAGGGATATTGCCCCGACATTCGATTATGACCGCGCCCAGCCCGGTGCAGCGCACGGCATCCGCCGCAGCCCGCAGCAAGGCGATATCGTTGCGCGCGCAGGCCAGCAGAAGCGTTTCCGGATCGCCGCCATATTCGACGAAACCCGGCGCATAGATACGCCCGGATTGCCGCTCCGCCTCGGCACTGCGCAGCCATAGCAGCGCCTGCGCGTCTTCCGGCTGCTGGATGACCGTACGGATCGCCCAGACCGTCGCAAAAATCGCCGCGCTTCCTGCATCGTTCCTTTTCTTCGCGAAAATCTCATGAAGCGCTCCGCGCCCGAGTCCGCCTTCCATAAACCCGTCCAGCCCGGCATGACCGGAAGCGACGGGCAAGCGCATGGCAGTGCATCGCCCCTGCTCCTCAAGGGCAATGCGCTCCCGCAGCGCGGAGAGAGGGATGGCCGACTCGCGCAATAAATGTTCCTATTATGTTCTTATCGGTTTTTGCCGGGCTTCCTGTCAAGCCGGTTCAAAGGGGGGAAAGGGCCTTATGACCAAAAATGGCAGATATAGCCCGCGACCAGTCGATAGCGGGTACCGGCCAGAGCGCCAGCTTACGCTGGCTGGCTTGCCATCTGCCTCGATAGAGCGTATCGCGCCGCAACGATCCGACGGAACATTTTCCTTGGCGAACTGTTCTTTATCTCGAATCCAATCTCCCGGGAACCAAGAAATGCTGAGCCTTAGTGGCACCAACGGGGTGGTGTGCGCACCGCTCGCCGACACCCTGACCGATGAACCCGCCGGGTGCGCTGCGAGATCGGGAACCGCGCTCGTCCTCCAGTTCGGGATCGGCACTGTCGCGCTGATTGTCCTGCCGGTGGCATTAATCGCCGCCTCGACGGGGGTCTGGTTGTTCTACGTCCAGCACCAGTTCGAAGCCACGCATTGGGACCAGAGCGCCGACTGGTCTTTCCACGATGCTGCATTACGCGGAAGCTCTCATCTCGAGCTTCCTGCGGTGCTGCGCTGGTTCACCGCCAACATCGGTGTTCACCATGTCCACCATCTTGCTAGCCGGATACCCTTCTATCGTCTTCCCGAAGTGTTGAGGGCGTATCCACGCCTGAGAACAATGAACAGGTTCACTGCGCTGCAGACGCTTGAAACTCTGCGTCTCGCTCTGTGGGATGAGGATAGGCGGCGGCTCGTGCCTTTCCATTGAGCGTCTAATCGCCGCGCCTTCCCACCAATCTCGACATCGCTCGCGCCGCCGCCTATCGCGCCGCAATGATCCGCTATTTCCTTCTCGCCCTGGGGCTGCTTGTCCTTGCCGCGGTTATCGTCTGGTTGACAGTTCCCGCCCTGACGATCTTCGATACGCTGGTGCCGAAAGACAGCGGCTCGCGGCGGGTGGCGAGCGATATCGCCTATGGTGTCGAAGAACGGCAGATGCTCGATATCTATGCGCCGGACGGAACGGAGGCCGGGGACAATCTTCCCGTAGCTGTCTTCTTCCATGGCGGCGGCTGGCGGCAGGGCGACAAGAACGGCTATGATTTCGCCGGTCGCGCGCTGGCGGCGCAGGGGTTTGTCACTATCGTCATCAATTACCGGCTTTCGCCCGCCGTCCATTTTCCGGCTTTTGTCGAGGATGGCGCGGCGGCGGTGC
Organism: Parasphingopyxis sp.; assembly: GCA_041746035.1. Taxonomy (GTDB): domain Bacteria; phylum Pseudomonadota; class Alphaproteobacteria; order Sphingomonadales; family Sphingomonadaceae; genus Parasphingopyxis. The sequence continues at coordinate 2,880 of JBGTHW010000196.1, read as the reverse complement.
GCTGGGTGCGCGGCCATATCGCACGCTATGGCGGCGATGGCGAACGCATCACTCTGGCAGGCCACAGCGCGGGCGCGCATATCGCCGCGATGCTGGCGCTCGACGAGAGCTGGCTCGGCAAGGATCGCGCGGCGGTTGCCGGATGGGTTGGCATGGCGGGGCCTTATGATTTCCTGCCGCTCGACAGCGAATCCACGATCGGCGCATTCTCGCGCGCGCCCGATCTGGCCGCGACCCAGCCGATCAATTTCGTCAGCGAAGGCGATCCACCCGCACTCCTCGCCCATGGCAGCATCGACGATACCGTCAATCCGCGCCAGAGCGAGCAGATGGCCCGCCTGCTGCGCGCAGCGGGCGTGCCGGTGACCCACAAGACCTATGACGGCGTCGGCCATCTCAAAATCGCGACCGCGCTCTCCCGCTGGACGCGCGGCAGCGCGCCGATATTGCAGGATATTGCAACTTTCATGCGCAGCACGGCACGATAACGACGATCGTCGTTATACTCGTCGATCCCCGACTGCCGTTTGTCGATTGGACGCAAAACCCCGGCCCGTCGTCGATCATGGCGCGATTCGCATCGCCGCCCGGGCTACAAGGCTATTCGACAGCGGGATCGGGATAACCCGGCTCGCGATGTCGATGAGAAAAAGTCCGCCGGGCGTCTCCGGTGGCCAAGGTTCAGGAGACCTGACATGAATATGAATAAAGTATCTTTCGCCCTCGCCGCCCTTGCCGCGACCGGTACAGTTACCTGCCTCGCCATATCGCCGGTGGCGGCACGACCCCTGCCGTCCGAAACAGTGGAAACCGCGGGCTACGATCTGAACAGCGATGCGGGATATGCCAATGTATCTGGCCAGATCCGCCGCGCCGCGACCCGCGTCTGCGGCGCGACGAACCTGCGCAATCTGAGCACCGCGCCCGAGGCCATCGCCTGTCGCGATGCGACGATGGCAAATGCGATGGCGCAGCTCGACCGACAGGCCAGCCGCGCCTCCGTAACGGTCATCGCTTCGCGCTAGGTTCACACCTGCTTGCCCGACCCTGCCCAGCCCCGGCAGGGTCACCCGAACACCCCCGGTGCGCGCTGCGCCCCGGGGGTGTTTTTTGCTGGCACAAGGGAGTTGCTCGCAGCGCATGCTGCAATGCAACAATTGCAAGCTCGGCTCGCCGCTTTTTCGCTCCTGTGTCACACAGCATTTCAAAACCTGGCCTAATCCGCCGTCATGGATCGGGGCAGTGCAAAGTTGCCCGGGCCATAAAGCCAGGAGCTTCCGGCACGGTGCTGGCGGCCAAGGTTCAGGAGCGATATGATGAAAAACAATATTATTCGGAAATACATGATGGCGGCCAGTGCCGCTTTGTTGCCTTTCGGCGTGTCTTCGCCTGTAGCGGCGGAAAACTCGGTGGTCGTCGATATCGAGGCTTACGACCTGCAAACAACAGCCGGTTATGAGGCTGTATCAGCGCGAATCGAGGCAGCGGCAGAACGTGTCTGCGGCAGTCGTTCGCGGATCGGCAGGCTGGCCCGACCGACATTGGGCAACTGCGTGCGCGAAACGCTCGAAGACGCCATGCGCGAGCTCGATATGCGGACACAACGTGCCCGCCAGATAACCTCCCGCTAGGGCGAACGGGGTCGGGTTCGGCCGGAATCCGGATTGGGCCTGACCCTATCGCCCCGCAATCTTCTTCACTGTCTTCAGATAGGTCCGCCCGATGCGGATTTCGGCACCGTCGGCCATCTCGGCATACCAGCCGCCCTGGCCGTCATGGCGCATTTTGGCGATCAGGGCGCGATTGAGGATCGAGGAGCGGTGGACGCGGATAAATTTTTCCGGATCGAGCCGGTCTTCGAGATGGCTGATCGTCTGGTGCAGCAGATAACTGCGTTCGCCGACATGCAGACGCATATAATCGCGCTCCGCCTCAATCCGGTCGATATCCTCGGCGGCGACGCGGATCACTTCGGCGCGGTGCGGTACCCAGAATTCCTCGGCCCATGACGAGGCTTCCCTGAGCTCACCCGAAGGCTGCCGCAATTGTTCGGTCACGCGCGCCACCGCCTTTTCAAGGCGTTCGGGTTCGACCGGCTTGAGCAGATAATCGACCGCCGCGACATCGAACGCTTCGACGGCAAACCGGTCGAACGCCGTCACGAAAATCACGGCGGGAGCGAGGTCGATTTTCTCCAGTGCGCGGGCGACTTCGAGACCGTCCATCCCCGGCATCGAGATATCGAGCAACAGCAGTTCGGGCTGCAATGCTTCGACCATGCGCAGCGCCGCCTCGCCATCCTGCGCCGTGCCGATAAGGTCGATGCCTTCGGTTCTTGAGCACAATATCTGCATACGCTCGATGGCCAGCGGTTCATCGTCTACGAGCAGGGTGCGAAGATCTCGATTGTCTTTCGTCATCGTTCTTCTAGCAGCTTTCCCGGTTGATCGGCAGGGTCAGTGTTACTGCAAAACCGCCCTCGGGCCGAGGCCCCCAGACGACGCTGCTGTCATCGCCATAACGCGCCGCGAGCCGGTCATGGACATTGCGCAGGCCGACACCCGTGCCATGAGGGGGATCGCCCGGCATCGGATCGCCATCGTCGCTGACGACCAGCACAAGTTTGTCGCCATCGCGCTGCGCATGAACCGACACGGTAACCGGCCGCCTGACCCTGGAAACGCCGTATTTGATCGCATTCTCCACCAGCGGTTGCAGGATCATGGCGGGTACGCAGGCGGAAGCCAGGTCGGTCGGCACCGCAATGTCGATCACCAGCCGTTCGGGGAAGCGCACGGCCTCGATATCGAGATACAGTCGCTGGAGCTTGATTTCCTCTGCAAGCGGGACATCGTCGGTGGGTTCCGCGGTCAGGCTGGT
>JBGTHW010000195.1:0-11606 GCA_041746035.1 Parasphingopyxis sp. | reverse complement strand
GCGCCGGGCCGCAGGAAAGGCGAACGCGGTATCTGGCAGCGCCGCTATTGGGAGCATGTCATAACCGACGAAGACGATCTCGCCGCCCATATCGATTATATCCATTATAATCCGGTCAGGCACGGCCTGGTTGCCGGGATGGACGACTGGCCGTTCTCGTCCTGGCATCGCTGGAAAAACGAAAGCGGCCAATGGGCGATGCCGCCGGAGACCTTGCGCATCGGGGAAAGATGAGACGGGCTAGCCGGTTGTAGGGTGCATTGAGCCTTGGCGAAATGCACGATTGCGAAATGCACGTCCCGATAAAGCCGCGTGCATTTCGGCTTTGCCTCAATGCACCCTACAGCCCCGCTGGTTTGGCGAGGACTTTTGGCGTTGATAAGGACGCAATAGAAATTATAATAAAAGCATAAACGTATAAAATCACCCCTCACCCCGCAAAAATCAGCACCGGCGTTTCCAGCAACCGCTTGAGCGACTGCACATAACTCGCCGCGTCATAGCCATCGACGACGCGGTGGTCGCAGGAGATCGACAGGTTCATCTGTTTGCGGGCCTCTAACTCGCCGTCGATGATCGCCGGGCGCTCAACGATCTTGTTCGGCCCGATGATCGCGACTTCGGGGCGGTTGATGACGGGCGTGGTGGCGATGCCGCCTAGCGGGCCCAGCGACGTGATCGTCAGCGTGCCGCCGGTCAGCTCCTCCTGCTTCGCCTTGCCGGTGCGGGCGGCTTCGGACAGCCGCGCGATTTCCATCGCGAGTTGCCAGACATTCTTATCCTGCGCGTCGCGGATGACGGGGACGATCAGGCCCGCGTCGGTTTGCGTCGCCATGCCCATATGGACGCTGCCGTGTCGCGTAACCTTGCCGCCCTCATCGTCATAGGTCGCATTGATCATCGGGAATTCGGGCAGCGTCTTGCAGATCGCGGCGATGATCAGCGGCAGCACCGTGAGTTTCGGGCGGTCGGCGTTGGACGCGTTCAGATCGGCGCGGACGTCCTCGAGGTCCGTGACGTCGATTTCCTCGACATAGGTGAAATGCGGGATATGGCGTTTGGAGGTGGCCATGTTTTCCGCGATCTTGCGACGCATGCCGATGACCTTGATCTCCTCATCGGCGCGTTTCGCCGATTTGCCGGGGGCGGCATAGCCCGCGCCATAGGTCAGATACTGGTCGAGATCGCTGTGGCGGATGCGATCGCCCTGCGGCTGGACCTCGGACAGATCGACGCCGAGTTCCGCAGCGCGCTGACGGACGGCGGGGGAAGCGAGAACCTTGGCGGAAGGGCCTGATGGCGCGGAAGATTTCGCTTCCGGTTCCGGCTTTTCGGCCCCTTCCTCCACCGGCGGCGCAGCAGGTTCGGGTGCGTCCTCGTTCGGTTGGAAGGAGTCGATCTCCGGCGCTTCGCCCTCGGGCTCCTCGGCCTGCGCTCTCACCTTCTCGGCAATCTCGGCCTCTTCATCCTCATCAGGCAGCTCGTCGGTCTCGATCACGGCGAGCACCGATCCGATGGCCAGCATATCGCCCTCTTCGCCATTGAGCTCGACGATCTTGCCCGACACCGGCGCTTCCATTTCGACGGTCGCCTTGTCGGTCATCATATCGGCAATCGCCTGGTCCTCCTCGACCATATCGCCGACCTTGACGTGCCACGCCACGACCTCGGCCTCGGCAATGCCTTCGCCGATATCGGGGAGTTTGAAAGAATACTTAGCCACTAATGTCCTCCATGACGCGTTCGAGCGCGAGCCGGGTGCGCACCGGCCCCGGGAAATAGGCCCATTCGAGCGAATGCGGATAGGGCGTGTCATAACCCGTGACCCGCTGGATCGGCGCTTCGAGATGATAGAAACAACGTTCCTGCACCAGCGCCGAAAGCTCCGCGCCGAAGCCCGATGTCCGCGTTGCCTCGTGCATTATCACGCAGCGACCGGTCTTCTTCACCGACGCCTCGATGGTCTCGATATCGAGCGGCAGCAGCGTGCGCAGATCGATCACCTCGGCGTCGATACCCAGTTCCTCCACCGCGCGCATCGCGACATGGACCATCGTGCCATAAACGAGGAACGTCACATCGCCGCCCTCGCGACAGATATTCGCCTTGCCAAGTTCGATAACATAATGGCCATCGGGCACCTGGCTCGCCGGATGTTTGGACCAGGGCTGGACCGGCTCGTCATAATGGCCATCGAACGGGCCGTTATAGATGCGTTTCGGTTCGAAAAACACGACCGGATCGGGATCTTCGATGGCCGCGATCAGCAGACCCTTGGCGTCATAGGGCGTCGAGGGGATGACGGTCTTTACCCCGCAAATATGGGTGAAGATGCTTTCCGGCGACTGGCTGTGCGTCTGGCCACCGAAAATGCCGCCGCCGAACGGCGTGCGCACGGTGATCGGCGCGGTGAATTCGCCGGCCGAGCGATAGCGAATGCGCGCGGCTTCCGATACCAGCTGATCGAGACCGGGATAGATATAATCGGCGAACTGGATTTCGGGGACGGGGCGCAGGCCATAAGCCGCCATACCGACCGCGACGCCGATAATGCCGCACTCGTTGATCGGCGTATCGAAGCTGCGGCGCTTGCCGTATTTTTCCTGCAAGCCTGCGGTGGCGCGGAAGACGCCGCCATAATAGCCGACATCCTCGCCAAACACGATGACATTCTCGTCGCGATCCATACAGACATCCATCGCGCTGTTGATCGCCTGGATCATATTGCGCTGGGTGACGCCGTCTTTACTTTCCGCAGGTTTGCTCATCGCGTCTTCGCCACATTGTTGGCGGCCTCGTTCTCGTCGAGCATTTCCTGTTCCTGTTCGCGCAAATGCCACGGCATGGTCTCGAACACTTCCTCGAACATGGTTTCGAGCGGCTGGTGAAGGCCATGGCCGAGGATGCCGTTTTTCTCCGCCTGTTTCTGCGCGGTTTTCACCTGGTCGAGACATTCGGCATCCATCGCCGTCTGCCGCTCCTCGTCCCATTCGCCGATCGCGATCAGATGGTTTTTCAGCCGCGCGATCGGGTCGCCGAGCGGCCATTCGGAGGCTTCGTCGGCGGAGCGATATTGCGCCGGATCGTCCGATGTCGAATGCCCTTCGGAGCGATAGGTGAAATGCTCGATCAGCGTCGGGCCTCTATTCGTGCGCGCGCGTTCCGCCGCCCATTGCGTCGCCGCATAGACCGCCAGCGCGTCGTTACCGTCCACCCGCAAGCCGGCAATGCCATAGCCGATGGCACGCGCGGCGAAGGTCGTCGCCTCGCCGCCGGCAAAGCCGCTGAACGAGCTGATCGCCCACTGGTTATTCACGACGTTAAGGATCACCGGCGCTTTATAGACCGCCGCGAACACGCAGGCCGAATGGAAATCGCCCTCAGCGCTCGATCCCTCGCCGGTCCAGGTTGCCGCGATCCGGGTATCGCCCTTGGCCGCGCTCGCCATCGCCCAGCCGACCGCTTGCGGAAATTGCGTCGCGAGATTGCCGGAGATCGAGAAGAACGCGCCCTGCTTCGTCGAATACATGATCGGCAGTTGCCGCCCGCGCAGGCGGTCCTTCTTGTTCGAATAGACCTGGTTCATCATATCGACGAGCGACCAGTCGCGCGCGATCAGGATGCCCTGCTGGCGGTAGGAGGGAAAGGTCATGTCGTCGCGATCCAGCGCGAAGGTGCCCGCGACCGCGACCGCCTCCTCGCCGGTGCATTTCATATAGAAGCTGGTTTTGCCCTGCCGCTGGGCGCGAAACATGCGCTCGTCATAAGCCCGGGTCAGCGCCATCGCGCGCAGCATCTTGCGCAGCGTATCGGGATCGAGCTTCGGATCCCAGGGGCCGACCGCCTTGTGATCGTCGTCCAGCACACGCACGAGGCCATAGGCATGTTCGCGCATATCCTCATGCGATGCGGTGGTATCGGGCCGCAGCGTCTCGCCCGCAGGCGGCACCTCGATGTCCGAAAAATCGGCTTCGTCCCCGGGCCGGAATTTCGGCTCGGGAACATAGAGTTCAAGCGGCGGCAGATTGCGGCGCTGATTATCGGCGGCCATGCGGTTCCTCTTCCCGTTCCTCGCCAGTCTCGGCGAATCGGTGTTTATGGTGCCTTATAATATAATTACGCGGGTCAGGGATAGGTGCTGCGCACCGGAGAAAACGGCTTCGTCCCAATCCGTTCGGGCTGAGCCTGTCGAAGCCCTGCTCTTTTTTCTGAACCGCCGCGAAAAAATGTAGCCCTTCGACAGGCTCAGGGCGAACGGATGATGTCGATTATTCCTCAAACATCGCCGAAATGCTTGAGCGCCGCTGGAGCGATCTCATCCCCCCATTCCTGGACGAAATGGCCGCCGCCTTCGATCTTCAGCGGTTCGGGGCAGTTTTTGATATGTTTGCGCAGCGCCATCATCTGCGGCGGGCCGAGGACCGGGTCGGCATCGCCGATGGCCATGAAGCTGTCGCCTTCGAAACCCTGCCAGAAGGCGATGGCCTTCTTGCCATGCTCGACGCCATCCATCTCCGGCGAAACCGGCACGAGCGCCGGAAACACGCGCGCGCCCATCTTGTAGTCGATATCGGGATACGGCGCGTCATAGGCGGCCTTTTCGGCGTCCGTCATCTGCGGCGTGCCACGCGCGATCAGCTCGCCAATTGGAAGGTCGGGCGTGTTGAGGGCATAGTCTTTCCACGCATTGAACCCCTCGCCCGGCGTCGCGCCAGTGCCTATGCCGGTGTTCATCACAATCAGCCGGGAAAGGCGCGGGCGGAATTTTTCGTCCACCGGCAAAGTCAGTCCGATAAGACCGCCCCAGTCCTGCACTACCAGTGTGATATTCTGTAAATCCAGCCGCTCGACCAGCGCGAGAATATGATTGCGATGGAAGTCGAACGTATAGGTCTTGGACTCGGTCGGCTTGTCCGAGCGCCCGAAACCGAAGAAATCGGGTGCCACCACCCGCGCACCGGTGGCGGTAAAATGCGGGATCATCTTGCGATAGAGAAAGCTCCAGCTCGGCTCGCCATGCAGACACAGAAAAGTGCGGTCGGCATCCTCTGGCCCGGTATCGATCCACGCCGCGCGCAAGCCTTCATAGCCGGGCAGGTCGGCGGCATAATGGACCGGATAGTCGAAATCGGGAATAGTGGCAAAACGCTCTTCGGGGGTGCGGACGGCAGCGATGGTCATGGAACTCTCCTCTTACAAACCCCTTCCTTTCAAGGGAGGGGCAAGGGGTGGGATATGAGCAAAAGGGTTCGATGCCCTTTTGCGAATTTCGTGGCGGAGACCGACTGCCCCACCCCAACCCCTCCCCTGAAGAGGAGGGGCTTTTCTCGTGCCTAGTCGTCGCCCCCGACAGCCCCGACAACCCCCGTCGGAAAGCCACGCTTCCGCAACAGCGCATCGACATCGGGATCGCGGCCACGGAACTGGCGGTAGGCTTCGGCCCTGTCCGTCTCGTTACCGGTCGACAGCAATGTCGCGCGGAAGCGGTCGGCGACCTCGCGGTTCCAGACATCGCCGGTCTCGACAAACGCCTCCCAGGTGTCGGCATCCATCGTTTCGGACCAGAGATAGCTGTAATAGCCGGCCGAATAGGCATCCGAGGAGAACAGGTGGTTGAACTGCGGTAGGCGGTGCCGCATCACAATCTCGTCGGGCATCCCGATTTCGGCCAGCGTCTCGCGCTCGAACGCGTCGACATCGGCGATCGGCTCGGCGCGGTTGTGCAGACGCATATCGACGATAGCAGAGGAGAGATATTCAACTGTGCTAAAACCCTGATTAAAGGTTTCGCTTTCCTCGATCCGCTCGACGAGCTCCTGCGGCATCGGCTCATCCGTCTCCACATGTCGCGCGAAGCGGTTGAGAATTTCGGGCGTCAGCACCCAGTTCTCGTTCACCTGGCTCGGATATTCGACGAAATCGCGCGGGGTTCCGGCAAGACCCGGATAATAGACATCCTGCAACAGATAATGGATGCCGTGGCCGAATTCGTGGAACAGCGTCCGGGCATCGTCGAGGCTGATCAGCGTCGCTTCGCCCTCGCCCGCTTCAGTGAAATTATTGTTGTTGGAGGCGAGCACATTCTGCTCGCCGCCCAGCGTCTGCTGACTGCGATAGGTCGTCATCCAGGCACCCGAGCGCTTGCCGGTGCGGGCATAGGGATCGAAATAGAACAGCCCGACATTGGAACCATCGCGGCCATCGGTCACCGCGAAAGTCCGCACATCGCGATGGAAGACCGGCACGGTTCCGGTGTTCTCGCTAAATTCCAGATCGTAAAGACGACCGGCGGCATGGAACATCGCCTGAATCATATTATCCAGCTGGAAATAAGGCTTAATCTCTGCTTCATCGATATCGTAACGCGCTTTGCGCACCTTTTCAGCATAGAAGCGATAGTCCCATGGCTCGATCGTGATATCCGCGCCTTGCTGATCGGCAATCGCCTGCATATCGGCGACTTCCTCATTAACCCGCGCCACGGCGGCGGGCCAGACACGCATCATCAGGTCGGTCGCGGCTTCCGGCGTCCCGGCCATGGTATCGTCCATCCGCCAGTGGGCATGGGTCTCGAAACCGAGCAATTCCGCGCGTTCGGCACGTAGCGCGAGGATCTGCCGGATCGTATCGTTGGTGTCGTTCTCGCCGCCATTATCGCCGCGATTGACATAGGCGCGCCAGACCTGCTCGCGCAGATCGCGCCGCGTGGAATTCTGGAGGAAAGGCTGCATCGAGGAGCGGGTATTGACGACCGCCCAGCCCTCGACGCCGCGCTCCTGCGCAGCGCTGCGCAGGGAACCGATAAAGCTCTGCGGCAGCCCGGCAAGGTCGTCCTCGCTATCCAGCAGCACATAGGTTTCCTCGTCGGCAAGAACCTTGTTGCTGAATTCGCTGTAAAGTCCGGCCAGCTCGGTCGTGATGGCGGTCAGTCTTTCGCGTTCCGCCCCTTCCAGCAGGGCGCCGTTGCGCAGGAGCTGCTCGTAATCGCGCTCGACAAGCCGCAGCTGTTCGGCGGTCAGCCCCGCATTTTCGCGATTGTCATAGACGGTACGATAGCGCGCGACCAGTTCGGGCTGCTGCCAGACTTGCTGATAAAAAGCCGCGAGGCGCGGCGACCATTCGCGCTGCACGGCGCGATATTCGTCGTTGCTGACATTGCTCGTGGCGACGCCGAACATCGACTGGACATTGCCCAGCCTGTCGCCGACCAGTTCCAGCGGGCGATTGGTATTTTCGAAGGTCGGCGGCGCGGGATTGTCGATGACCGCTTGGATCTCGGCGCGATACTCCGCCATCGCCGCTTCGAAAGCGCCGGCGAACAGCTCCGGCTCCATTGCGTCCCAGGGCGGCACGCCTTCGAACGGGCCGTCCCACTCCGCCAGCAGCGGATTGGTTTGTGTTGCCGACATAGTGGCCGGCGCGGTGGCGGGTTCGGCGGTTGCAGTGGCGGGGGCCATGGCGGTGTCCTCATTCATGGTGGTGCAAGCGGCAAGAGCAAGGCCGCTGACGGCAAAAAGAAGCTGTGTACGCATTAAGAACTCTCCGAAAGGGTTGAAACGGCACCGGCTGGATCGTCAAATTCCTGTTCCGGCACCCCATTATCGACAAGCATACTATATCCGACCCCGTGGCGCAAAGGCGCAAACCAGATAGAATTGCGGGCATCGCGGAAATTTCAGGCCTGACTGTCCCAAAAACCGCGACGAAAGCAAAAGCGCTTTAACCAAGCGCAAACCCTTCGCGGCTATGAGGGGGTTGCAATTTTCTGCTGGTCGGAGCGTGATGTTTCATAAATCCCTCGAGAAACTCCCTATTGTTGGTCAGGATCGCCGCCGCGTTAGCGACTGGCGGGGTCCCGCGCACCTGATCGAGGAGCGCCACGCGCCGGCCGGCGAAGTGCGCACGGCACAGCTCAAGACGATATCCGGTTTCACATTCTATTCCGGCAGCGTCCAGGCCGTTTGCGCTATCCTTTTTGCGATCCTCGCCTGGCCTTATATGTCCGCCTTGTTGCTGATAGGCTGGCTGGCGCTGATACTTGGTTCAATCTCTCTGTCGACGCGCTGGATACGGCAGGCATCGACGGTGCGACGGGTGGACCAGCAGCCCGCCAGCAAAATATGGATTGCGATCGGGGATAGCGCGGTGCGGGCGGCACTTTGGGCATCTTTGCCGGTCTATGCGACGCTGAACGGTGTACCTTTCGACCCGACACTGGTCAACGGGCTGATTGTGGTCGTGATGATCGTCAGCGGGATTTCCGTAGCGGTCATCCCCGGTGCAGTCTTCGCCTGGATTACCATACTGACCGCCGGTTTCGGCTACGCCATCTGGCATACCGGAGGCGAGACCGCGCCAATGCAGACAGCCATTCTGGGTATCGTAGCGGCAACCACCATCGTCGGATTTCTGCTGCTTTCCCGGTCATGGCTGAAACAGATCAATCGCGCCGCCGTGCTTGCCTCCCAACGCGCCAATATCCAGTACCTCCTGCAGGAATATGAAGACCGCGGTGCCGGCTGGCTCTGGCAGATCGATAGCGAACTTCGATTGACATATGTTTCTCCGCAGATGGGCGAGCTGCTTGGCTACGGCACCTTCCAGCTTCTCGGCCAGCCGCTTACCGAAGCTCTGGGCGGCAAAACCAGTATCGGCGATCTGCTCTGCAAGCATGAGCGCTTCGATAAATTCGAACTGGCGCTGGAGACGGATCAGCGCAAATTCTGGATGACCTTGTCCGGCAGCCCGATTTTCGATCAGCATGACAGCTTCGAAGGGTATCGCGGCGTCGGCCTCGATATTACCGAATCGAAAAATTCGCATGAGCGTCTCGCGCATCTGGCAAACGTCGATGTTCTCACCAGCCTGCCCAACCGTTCACACGTTCAGGGTCTGCTCGAAGAGGTTATGGAGCAGGCCGCCAAGCGCAATATCCCATGCGCGATCCTGTTCCTCGATCTCGACGGGTTCAAGCCGGTCAACGATACGTTCGGCCATGCCAAGGGCGATGCGGTTCTCAAGACTGTCGGACGAAGGTTGATCGATGCGGTGGGCAATATGGGAACGGTCGGTCGGATTGGCGGCGATGAATTCGCCGTCGTCATCAACAACGCTCAAAGCCGACGCGGCGTCGAGGCCCTCGCCAACAAGCTGATCGCAACGGTCAGCGCGCCCTATTCGATCGACAATGTCCAGATCCGGATCGGCCTCAGCATCGGCTGCGCCTATGCGCCGATCGACGGTCAGGCTGTCGACGATCTTGTCCGCAAGGCCGATCTCGCTCTCTATCATGCCAAATCGCAGGGGCGTGGCACTTTCTGCAATTTCGAACCGCAGATGCAGCTTGAGGCGGAAGAACGGGTGAGGCTGGAGCATGACATGCGCCAGGCCATCGGCACATCGCAATTCTCGTTGCTCTACCAGCCGCTCGTCAACGCCAAATCCCAGCGTGTCACCGGCTTCGAAGCACTGCTCCGCTGGCAGCATCCCGAGCGCGGGCCGATATCGCCGGTGGTGTTCATACCGATAGCGGAAGAAAGCGGGCTGATCGGCGAACTTGGCGAATGGGTTTTGCGTACGGCCTGCCTGGACGCGGCGAACTGGCCCGAGGATATCACCGTCGCAGTCAATGTTTCGCCTTTGCAGCTGACTACATCGGCCCTGCCCAATGCCGTTTCCAACGCGCTCAAATCGGCGAGAATTTCCGCCAGCAAACTCGAACTGGAAGTGACCGAGTCGGTCTTCATGAGCGGGTCGGGGCATTCCATCGATGTATTGAAACGTCTGCGCGGCCTGGGTGTCGGCGTCGCGCTCGACGATTTCGGCACCGGTTATTCTTCGCTCGGTTATCTGAACAAGGCAGTTTTTCACAAACTGAAAATCGACAGCAGTTTTGTTCGCGAAGCCTCGTCGCGCGATGAAACCGTCTCGATCATCAAGGCGATTGTCATGCTCGCCGGAAGCTTCCGGATGACGATCACTGCCGAAGGCATCGAGACACCCGAAGATTTCACGCGGATGCGCGAACTCGGCTGTCACCAGCTTCAGGGCTATCTGTTCGGTCGGCCCATGCCGTTCGAGCAGACTCTCGATATTGTCGGCAGCAAATGGGAACACCGGCTTGTCGGATAATTTCGTATCATTATCGACCGGGCTTCCGGAATCCACATGCCTTTGCGAGCGTCACGGACCCGCTGTCTTCGGCTTAAGTCTGTAACCGGGTGGAGCGATAAATGCCCTTTGTTGGTAGCAAATTGAGGTATCTCGCTGCGTCCGAAGACTCACTTGGCAAGCAGGTGCGCGCAGTGCTTGTCGGTACGCTATTCGCGTCGCCTGCTTCGCTGTTTATCGGCGCGGCGGTCGGGAGCGTCGTCGCGGGAATTATCGCCTGGCAGTCCGGCAGCCCTGCGCTGTTGCTGTGCTCGATCGGCATTCACGGTGTCGGCCTGCTGCGCATAGTCAGCGCGGTCGTTTATGCGCGGCTGGAGAAACGATCGGCTGAAAAGGAGCGCGCTTACTGGGAAAAGCTTTATCAGATCGGCGCCTGGCTCTATGCGTTTCTTCTCGGTGCGCTGATATTTTTGACGCTAACCAGCGACACCGCCCCTATTCTTCAGATCATGGCGTGTTCGCTGACGACGGGCTATGCCGCCGGCGTCGCCGTGCGCAATGCCGGCCGACCGATCATCGCGATCGGGCAGCTTTGCCTCGCCGCCCTGCCATTTTCGATCGGTCTGATGTTTCATGCCGATCCGCTTTACTGGTTGTTCGCCGCCCTGAATCTGTTCTTTATTATCGGTATGATCGACATCAGCCTGCAGACCTACGACGTGGTTTATTCCGCCCTGTCGGGCAGGGAAGACCAGAAAATGGTCGCCGACCGGTTCGAGAAAATGGCGCAGAGCGATATGCTGACCGGCCTCGACAATCGGCTCGCCATGCAGATGGGGCTGACTGAATTGCTGAATGCGATCGATGGAACAGAAGACCGCAAACTCGCGGTAATCTGGATGGACCTCGATCATTTCAAGACCATCAACGATACGTTCGGCCATCTCGCGGGCGACAAGGTTCTAATCGTCACCGCGCAGCGGGTGAAAGCGGTTCTCGATGAGCGGAGTTCGCTGGCCCGTTTCGGCGGCGATGAATTCGTCATATTGGCCGAGGTAACCAGCAAGGAAGAAGCGATCGCGATCGGAGAAGAAATCCTCGAATCCATTTCGCAGCCGGTGACGATTAATGACAATAGCGTAGAAATTGCCGCGTCGCTCGGAATCGCGGTCGCACCCGATCATGGCTGTCAGAGCGAAATCATGCTCAAAAACGCCGATATCGCCCTTTATCATGCAAAAGGCGACGGCGGAAAATGCGTGCGCTGTTTCGAACCGTTCATGCACGAGGATTTTCTGCTGCACCGGCAGATCGAATCCGGTCTGGCCGAAGCCCTTGTCATGGAGCAATTCGAGCTGCTTTTCCAGCCGATCGTCGATCTGGACACGGGCAAGACAAAAATTTGCGAGGCGTTGCTGCGCTGGAACCATCACGAACTCGGCGAAGTCAGCCCGGCGGTATTCATTCCGATTGCCGAGAGCGCGGGGTTGATCTCC
>JBGTHW010000194.1:0-13733 GCA_041746035.1 Parasphingopyxis sp. | reverse complement strand
CGATTATATGGGGATGCTGGCGACCGTGATGAACGCGCTCGCCGTCCAGAATGCGCTCGAACAGATCGGTCACGATACGCGCGTTCTTTCGGCAATCCCGATGGATACGGTCTGCGAACCTTACATACGGCGCCGCGCGGTCCGCCATATGGAACGCGGTCGTATCGTCATCTTCGCAGCGGGTACGGGCAATCCGTATTTCACCACAGATACGGCAGCCGCGCTGCGCGCCGCCGAAATGGGCTGCGATGCGCTGTTCAAGGGCACCAGCGTCGATGGCGTATATGACGCCGATCCGAAACAGGTCGAAAGTGCGACGCGTTATGACAGACTGGGCTACCACCAGGTACTGTCCGACAATTTGAAAGTCATGGATGCAAGCGCGATCGCCTTGTGCCGCGATAACGATATTCCCATCGTCGTCTTCAACATACGCGAGCGGGGCAATCTCGCCATGGTACTTGCCGGAAACGGTGTCGCGACGATAGTTGAACAGCAAGGAGAAGTCTGATGGCGCAATATGACAAGGGCGGCCTCGAGCGCCGGATGAACAGTTCGATCGACGCTCTGAAAAGCGATCTGGGCGGTCTTCGCACCGGGCGGGCGAGCACATCCCTGCTCGATCCGGTTCAGGTCGAGGTCTACGGATCCAACATGCCGCTGAACCAGGTGGCAACGGTCAGCGCGCCGGAACCGCGCATGTTATCGGTACAGGTGTGGGATGGCGCGAATGTGCAACCCGTTGAAAAGGCCATTCGTGCGGCGGGCCTCGGACTTAATCCACAACTCGACGGAACGACCATCCGTCTGCCTATTCCCGATTTGACAGAAGAACGCCGCAAGGAACTGGCGAAACTCGCGGGCCAATATGCCGAAAAAGCGAAAATCGCGATACGCAATGTCAGGCGCGATGGCATGGACGATCTCAAAACCGATGAGAATAAAAAGGAAATCGGCGAGGACGATCGGAAACGATCGGAAACGGACGTTCAGAAGCTGACCGACGAGAAGATCACCGAGATCGACAAGGTCACGGCGGACAAGGAAAAGGAAATCCTCGAACTGTGACAGCCAAACCGGTCCGAACGGTTCTGGAGGCTGGACCGCTGGGCGATGGAGGTGTGAGACCACCACGCCATGTCGCGATCATCATGGACGGCAATGGCCGCTGGGCGCAGGCGCGCGGGCTGCCCAGAATTGCCGGACATCGCAAAGGTATCGAAGCGGCGCAGAACGTCGTCCGCGCGGCCGGTGACATAGGCATCGAGGTGCTGACGCTTTACGCATTTTCATCGGAAAACTGGCGGCGTCCAGCTTCCGAAATATCCGATCTTATGAATCTGTTGCGAAGGTTCATTCGTACCGAATTGCACGAGCTCGCAGATGCGGGAATTCGGATACGGGTAATCGGCAATTATCGTGCGTTCGAAACCGATGTGGTCGAAATGATAGATGGCGCTATCGAACGGACAGCCGGCAACAGCAGGGCAACGCTCGTTGTGGCGCTGAACTACGGCTCGCAGTCGGAATTGATAAGCGCAGCCCGCGCACTTGCAAGTGCGGCAAAATGCGGAACACTGGTGCCGGGCAACATCGACGAGGCAATGATCGAAGAGCGGCTCGATACGCACGGGCTGCCGCCTCTTGACTTGCTGATCCGGACATCCGGAGAAAAGCGGTTATCGAATTTCCTTTTGTGGCAGGCGGCCTATGCGGAATTGCTGTTTGTAGATACCCTGTGGCCCGATTTCGGTGCAGAAGCACTGCAATCCGCGATTACCGATTTCAAGCGGCGCGACCGCCGCTATGGCGGCCTGTGACGGAGATCGCCAAGCCTTCGAAATTCCGTAACCTCGCCAAACGGACTGTCACAGGGCTTGTTCTGGCCGGTGTAGCGGTTGCGGCGTTACTGGCCGGAAAATCCGCCTTCTGGCTTCTGGTAACGCTGCTTGCCCTGGCAATGGTCGCCGAATGGGCGAAGCTTATGGGCGTTACGCGCTGGAAAACGGTGCTCGCTTGCGGGCTGATCGGCGCACTGATGTTGTCGATGCATCCGCTGGTCCGTCCGATCGACAATGTAACGCTGATGCTGCTCGGAGCTATTGCAATATCGGTTGCAGTCATCGGGATGAGTTTCCGGCTGGGTGTAGGTCTGTTCTATATCGGCCTTGCCACGGCCGCGATCATGTTTTTACGCGAAGAAAGCGGCATTTTGCTGACGCTCTGGACGCTTTCGACAGTCTGGGCGACGGACGTCTCTGCTTATTTCTCCGGCAAGTCGATTGGCGGGCCGAAGCTCGCCCCGAGCTTCAGCCCCAACAAGACCTGGGCGGGCCTTATTGGCGGGGTTGCAGGAGCGATGCTGGTGAGTGCCGCCTTTGTTGCGAACAGCGCGTTGCCTCCATGGCTCGTGCCGCTGGCCGGCCTTTTGGCCGTCATCGCCCAGATCGGCGATCTTTATGAAAGCTGGCTCAAAAGGCGGGCGGGGGTGAAAGACGCATCCCAGCTCTTCCCCGGTCATGGCGGTGCGCTCGACCGGCTGGACGGGCTGTTGCCGGTCGCGATATGCGTGGCGGGCCTTTCCGCAGCCGGGTGGATTTGATGCATATTCGCAAGCGTATCAGCATATTGGGAGCGACCGGTTCGGTCGGCCAGTCGACGCTCGATCTGGTGCAGCGCAATCCCGAAGCTTTCGAGGTGATCGCGCTTACTGCTTATCAGGATGTTGCGGGCCTTGCCAAAGCCGCGCGCGCGACCGGAGCGCACTATGCGGCGATCGGTCGTCCCGATCTCGCCAATGATCTCTCCGATGCGCTTTCGGGAACCGGTATCGCGAGCAGCGCCGGTGCGGAGGCGATTTGCGAAGCGGCGGCGATGGATGCGGACTGGGTGATGGCGGCGATCGTCGGCTGTGCCGGCCTGAAGCCTGTTATGGCGGCTATCGAACGTGGCGGAACGGTCGTACTGGCTAACAAGGAACCGCTGGTATCGGCGGGCGACATAATTCTTCAGGCGGCGTTGGCATATAACACCACGATCCTTCCGGCAGATTCCGAACATAATGCGATATTCCAGTGCTTCGATTTCGACCGGCCCCAGCGTGTCCGGCGAATCATCTTGACCGTCAGTGGCGGGCCGTTTCGCGATTTCGACAGCGAAACAATGCGCCGGGTGACGCCAGAGCAGGCGGTTGCGCATCCGAACTGGTCGATGGGCGCGAAGATATCCGTCGATTCGGCCACGCTGATGAACAAGGGACTCGAACTGATCGAAGCGGACCGGCTGTTTCCGGTCCCTTCGCAAAGTATCGAGATCATCATGCACCGCCAGTCCGTTATTCATTCCATGGTCGAATATGTCGACGGCTCGATACTGGCGCAGCTGGGGCCGTCCGATATGCGAGTGCCCATCGCCCATACGCTCGCCTGGCCAGACCGGATGGAAACGCCCATGGAACCGCTCGATTTCGCCGGAATAGGTCGACTCGATTTCGAGGAACCGGATACCGAACGCTTTCCGGCCATATCGCTCGCGCGCGAAGCTGTCGAAACAGGCGGCGCAAAACCTGCAATACTGAATGCCGCCAACGAGGAGGCCGTCGCCGCTTTCCTCGACAAACGGATCGGTTTTCTCGATATTGCCACAATCGTCGCCAATACGCTGCAATGTTATGATCCACCCGCACCTTCCACGCTCGACGATGTCTTCGCTATCGACGAAGAAGCGCGTGTCCGGGCGCGCTCGCTGATGGAGAAACAGATCGCATGATGGAAAGTCCGGGCCTCGTGTTCACGATTCTGGCGTTTCTGCTGGTGATCGGGCCGCTCGTCTTCATTCATGAAATGGGCCATTATCTGGCTGCGCGCGCCTGCGGAGTGAAGTCCGATACCTTTTCCATCGGCTTTGGCCGCGAGATTGCGGGTTGGACTGACAAGCGCGGCACCCGCTGGAAAATCGGCTGGATGCCGCTCGGCGGTTATGTCAAATTCGCCGGCGACATGAATGCGGCAAGCATGCCCGATCCCGACGCCGCCAGCTTTTCTGCCGAACAGCGCGCGGAGCTCTTCCAGTTCCAGCCAGTCTGGCAACGATTCTTTATTGTTGCCGCCGGACCGCTGATCAATTTCCTGCTCGCCATCGTCATTTTCATGGGTATTTTCGCGGCGTACGGACAACCCGAAACCCCGCCCGTGATTACCCAGTTGGTCGAAAATTCGGTGGCGGAACAGGCAGGATTCGAACTTGGCGACCGGATTACGTCCGTCGACGGGTACGAAATCGACCGTTTCGAACAACTTGCCGAAACCGTCATGCTCCGGCCCGGACAGGCGATGCGTTTCGGTGTGCTGCGGGATAGCGAAAATCTGATCATCGAAGCATCGCCTGCCGCCGAACGCGTCCAGGACGATTTTGGCAATGAAGCACGCATCGGTCGTTTGGGCGTGATGGCCACCGGTTCGGAGATGCGCCCTCTTCCGGTTCTTGAAATTCCGGGTGCGGCGGTGTCCCGTACTGCGGACATGGTCAAAATGATCACGCTCACGCTCGGGCAGATCGTTACCGGTCGCCGTTCGGTGCAGGAACTTGGCGGGCCTCTCAAGATTGCCCAGATTTCCGGCCAGCAGGCCAGTCTCGGTTTTTTGTCGTTCCTGTTTTTCCTCGCGGTGATCTCGATTAACCTCGGATTCATCAACCTCTTGCCAATTCCCATGCTCGACGGCGGCCATCTGGTTTTCTATGCGGCCGAGGCGGTTCGCCGGAAACCTGTAGGGCCGGAGGCACAGGAATGGGCGTTTCGCATGGGTCTCGTCGTCCTACTGGGTTTCATGGCGATGGTAACCGTCATCGATTTAGGGTCATTTGGTCTATGGGATCGCCTGAACGGCTTGATCAGCTAACAGCCATCGGGCAGGGCGATCCTTCTTTTCCCTTCGGATTCGTCTATGTCGATATCAAACAGAATAAGGCAGCAACGCGTGCATCTGAGTAACAAACGAATTTCCCGGCAAAAGCTGGTCTCGGGCCTATTGCTGGGGACGATTATGGGCGGGTTCGCCATACCCGCCATGGCACAGACGACGCCCGTCGATGCCCCCGCTGTGCCGACAGAGGCCGAAGAAATCCGGACGGCGCCCGTCGATGCCCCTGCTGTGCCGGCAGAAGCCGAAGAAACGCAGACAACAGAACCTGTGGCAACCGAAACGCCTGACGTTGCAGTAACGCCCCCCTCGGTCGAAATCGGCACCATCCGGTCGATCGCTGTCGAAGGTTCCCAGCGTATCGAACCCGATACCGTTCGTTCCTATATTCAACTGGCACCCGGCCAGGCTTATAGCCGCGAGGCACTGGACGAAGCCCTGCGCGATCTGTTCGAGACCGAGCTGTTCGCCGATGTGGAAATCCGCGATAATCAGGGCAATCTGACGATAGTCGTCCAGGAGAACCCGGTTATCAACCGTATCCTGATCGAAGGAAACCGGCGGATCGATGACGACGATCTGCGGCAGGAAATTCGCCTTGCCCCGCGCCAGATATTTACCCGTTCGCGTGCCCGCGCGGATGTCTCGCGGATAATCGAGCTGTATCGCCGCCGGGGGCGGTTCGCCGCTTCCGTCGAGCCGCAAAGCGTTGCGCTCGACCAGAACCGTGTCGATATCGTGTTCGAGATCAGCGAAGGCCCGAAATCGCGCGTTCAGCAGATCAATGTCATCGGCAACGAGGTCTTCAGCGATGGCGATCTGCGCTCGGAAATGGCGACGAAACAGTCCCGATTTTTCCGTTTCTTCTCGTCGAGCGACACATACGATCCCGACCGGCTGGCCTTTGACCAGCAAAGATTGCGCCAGTTCTATCTGACCGAAGGCTATGCGGACTTCCGTGTATTGTCCGCGGTCGCGGAACTGACGCCGGATCGGCGCGATTTTATCATCACCTATGTTGTCGAGGAAGGTGAACGTTATAAATTCGGCGATATCGAACTCGATAGCGATCTGCGCGATTTCAGTTCCGAGCAATTTTCCGGTTTCATCCCGATTGAAACCGGCGACTGGTATAACGCCCAGCAAATCGAGGACACGGTCGACAGCCTGAACGAAACGGCCGGACTGCTCGGTTATGCCTTTGCCGAGGCGCGCCCGCAGTTCAATCTCAACCGCGAAACATTGACGATGGATGTCAGCTTCCGGATCGAGGAAGCGCCGCGCGTCTATATCGAGCGAATCGATGTGAACGGCAACACCGTGACGCGCGACAAGGTTATCCGGCGCGAACTCCGTATTCAGGAAGGCGATGCCTTTAACGGCTTCGCGATCCGCCGCTCGCAAAACCGCATTCGCTCGCTGGGCTTCTTCCAGGAAGACCTGGAAATCGAGCAACAGCCGGGATCGTCGCCCGACCGGATCGTTCTGGTCACCAATCTCGAAGAACGCGCAACCGGCGAGCTTCAGGTCTCGGCCGGCTTCTCCAGCCTTGAAAACTTCATTCTCAATCTGTCGATCCGGCAGCGTAATTTCCTGGGACGCGGGCAGGAGCTTCGCGCCGGGATCAATTATTCGAGCTTCTCCAATTCCATTGAACTGGGCTTTACCGAGCCCTATCTGTTCGACAGGAATATCGCGCTGGGCGTCGATCTCTTCCGCCGCGATCTCAATTCCTTCAACTTTATCGGCAATGAGCGCAATACGACGTATGAGCAGGTTACGACCGGGTTCCAGGTTCGCACGGGCGTACCGCTGACGGAATTCTGGACGCTTGCCCTGCGTTACGGCCTCACCCTCGACGATGTATCGCTCGACGAGCAGACATTTTTTCTGAATGGCCAGTGCAGCCCATTGCTCGCCGGACGGTTCCTGTGCGACGCAATTGGCGAGCGGATCGTCTCTACCGCCGGTTACTCGCTGGTCTTCAGCAATCTCGATAATAATATCCGGCCATCGCGCGGACGGCGGGTGATTTTAACCCAGGATGTCGCAGGACTGGGTGGCGATGTCCGCTATCTTCGTTCGCGGATCGACGCCGACCAGTTTTTCGATCTGGGGTCGGGCTTTATTTTCGGTCTCAGCGGCGAAGCGGGTTACATTTTCCCGTTCGAGGATCGCGGCGGCGCGGGTGTCGACGATGTCCGTCTGACAGACCGGTTCTTCCTCGGGGAGGGGCAGATTCGCGGGTTCTCTATTCGCGGTGTCGGGCCGCGCGTGACACGCACACCTTTCATACTCGGCACCAACGATCTGATCACGGATCGCAACCAGATATCCGACGATGCCATTGGCGGGCGGGCCTTTTATCTTGGCCGCGCGGAACTTGAAATACCGCTTGGCAGCGGCGGGCGCGAACTTGGCTTCAGGCCTTCGATTTTCGCCGATATCGGTGCCGTTTTTGATGTGACCCGCCCGCAATTGCAGACTTTCCCGTGCTTCGATGCGGCCGGAAATCCGAGTGGCAGAACACCGTGCTCCGGCGGCGATATTCCCGGACCGGAAGTCATTCCCATTCAGGACGCAAACGGCAATCAGCTGTTTATCGGTCCGAATGGTCAGCTTACCACCGACGCGATGACCAACGGCATGAACAATACTCTCGCCGCGCAAACAATAGCACCTTTCCTCGAGCAGTTCTCCGGCGACACTCCTTCGCCGCGTATCACGGTCGGGGCCGGCGTATCCTGGAACTCGCCATTCGGGCCGTTCCGCATCGACTTCGCTTACGCCCTTTTGAAAGAGGACAGCGATGACGAAAAAATCTTCACATTCAACATAGGAACACAATTCTGATGAAAAAATCCATTCTAGCCCCGGTACTAACCTTGGGTCTGATGACCGCCGCTGCGGTGGCCCCCAATGCGGTTGTCGCCCAGACTCTTCCAGGTGCAATTATTGCCGTCGTGAATAGCGACCGTATCCTGAGCGAGTGTACGGCTTGCGTCGCCGCCAATGCGCAGCTTCAGGCGCAGCGTCAGCAGATCCAGACGCGTGCGGAACAACTGAATGCACCGCTTCAGACCGAAGCACAGGCCATCCAGACCGCGCTTCAGGCCGCCGGGGGTAATCCTGACGCCGCGCTCCAGCAGCGCATCCAGACGTTCCAGACCAACCAGCAAAACGCTACGCGCGAACTGCAACCGCAACAGGAAACTTTCCAGCGCAATGTCGCCTTCGTTCGTCAACAGATTCTGCAGCGGTTAAGTCCGGTCGTCGAACAGGTCATGCAGCAGCGTGGTGCCAATCTCGCGGTCGATACCGGCGCGACATTTGCCCATGCTCAGGCTATCGAAATCACCGATGGTGTGATGACCGCGCTGAATGCCGCGCTGCCTTCGGTGAGCACCACCGCACCGCCGCCGACGCAGCAGCCTGCTGCAACACCGCCGACCGAAGGCCGGTAAGCGAAAAACATTGAGCGAGAGTACCAACACTGAGACCGCCGCCATCGGCCCGCTGGATATCCGGCAAGTGATGGCGGCAATCCCGCATCGCTATCCGATGCTGCTTATCGACCGGGTCGAGGAAATTGTCCCCGGCGAATCGATCACGGCCATCAAGGGCGTGACGATGAACGAGCCGTTCTTTCAGGGGCATTTTCCCGGTCGCCCGATCATGCCCGGCGTGCTGATCGTCGAGGCGATGGCGCAGACCGCCGCAGTCATGGCAGTCATCGATCTGGAGCTGCTGGAAAGCGGCAAGCTCGTCTATTTCATGGCCATCGACGGCGCGAAGTTTCGCGCGCCGGTCGAGCCCGGCTGTCTGCTGACTTTCAAGGTGCGCTACACGAAGAAGCGCTTCCCGGTCTGCAAGTTCGCGGGGCAGGCGTTCATCGGCGACAAGCTGGCGGCGGAATGCGTATTCACCGCGATGATCGCCGATCCGCCGGACGAATAATTCTCAGCCGCGTATCCAGCGGCCCGCTTCCTGCCTCACACCGAAAACGCGCTGGACGATCTCGGCATCCAGTGCAATCCCCGGTTCGGCGTCGGCAACTATTTTGCCGCCTTCCATCACGATGACGCGGTCGGCATGGCGGCGGGCGAGATCGAGATCGTGAATAGACACCAGCAGCGCCGCGCCGCGCTCCGCCTCCCTGCGCAGGCAATCGAGGATCGCCAGCAGCCATTGCGGATCGAGATTGGCGCAGGGTTCGTCGAGCAGCAGGAGCTTCGCCTGCGCGACCAGTGCGCGGGCCAGCATGACGCGGGAACGCTCGCCGGTCGACAGCCGGTCGATGCGCCTGTTGGCAAATTCAGTGGCCTCGACTGCGGCCAGGGCGACATCGGTGGCGACACTATCCACGCGGTTTGCCAGACCGAGCGCGACGAAATCGCGGGAACTGAGCGGCCAAGTCACATCGCGCGAAGAACCCATATAAGACAATAGCCTGGATAGAATCGCCACGGGCGCACCGGCAAGCGGCTGACCGCCAATGGCGACCATGCTGTCGCTTGGTGTATCACCGATACCGGCAATCGCGCGCAGCAGGCTGGTCTTGCCCGCGCCATTCGGCCCGACCAGCATCGTCAGCTCCCCGCCGCGCAAATCGAGATCGGTCGCTTCGAGCCGTCCGGGAATGGCCAGGCCTCTCGCTTCCAGTAGGATAGTCATCGCAGGCTCCAGCGCATCCGCGCGACCAGCGTCAGGAAGAAAGGCGCGCCAAGCAGGGCGGTGATAACGCCGACCGGGAGCGCGCGGTCGGGCGGGGCAAAGCGAACGGCGATATCGGCGGCCAGCAACAGCATTGCACCGATCAGGGCGGCCGGCAGGATGGCGCGCCCGGGATGCCCGCGCGTCAGCCGCCGCGCCAAGACCGGCCCGACCAGCCCGATAAATCCGACCGCACCGCACACGCTCACAACCGCACCGACACCAAGCGCCGTCGCCAGTATCACATTGCGGCGCAGTGCGAGCGTATCGATGCCCATAGCCTGCGCCGTATCCTCGCCCAGCGCCAGCGTGTCGAGCGCCCGCATCCGACTCACGAGATAGACCATCGCAACCAGTGCCGGTATCGCAGCAAAGGCTAGTTGCGGCAGGCTGCGATCGACCAGCGAACCCATCAGCCAGTCATAGGCATCGTAAAAGGCGAAGGGGGAGGGAGCCAGCGCGAGCGCCAGCGCCGTGGCGGCCCCGGTGATGGCGCTGATCGCGATACCGGCGAGCAACAGGGTCGCGGTTTCGGCGCGCGGACCCGCCAGTATCAGCAGAAAGGCGAGCGCGAAGGCCGCTCCCGAAATGCCCCCGATGGCAATCCCGAAAGGCGAAGCGAAGCCGATAATATAGGCAGTAAACACCGCCCCCAGCGCCGCGCCGCCTGTGGCGCCGGTGATATCGGGCGAGGCGAGAGGGTTGGCGAACAGCGCCTGGATCGCCGCCCCGCTCGCGCCCAGCACCGCACCATAGATAATGGCCAGCACCACTCGCGGCAGGCGCAGCTCGACAAGGATCGTGGCGGCGAGGTTAGGGTCAGTGGCCGGCAGCGACTGGGCCGGAATGAGCAGCGAGGCGATACCCAGCGCCAGCAGCGAGATGGCGAACAGGAGATAGAGCCGCACGCTCACCCCGCCACCGCCCGCCGCAGTCGCAGGATCTCCGGCATCAGGGATGGCCCCATACATGTCCAGCGTCGCCCATCCGTATAAACCGTCACGATATCCCGCGCGCGCCGGATCAGCCTGAAGCCCGGCCAGAAATTTCCGCGTGAGACTTGCGTCATGCGATAGTCGCTGCGGACGACGAAAGACGGCGGATCGGTCAGCAATTGTTCCGCCGAGACGCGCCCGCCACTGTCGGCAGGCTGCCGGACTCCGGCCAGTGCCAGCCATTGCGCGCCAAGACTTCCCGCTCGGTGCGTCTGCCCGCCACCGCTCAGAAACAGGCCATCGACGGAACGGCGAGGAGGTGTTCGCCGGAGATACCGCAGCGCGCGTATAAACTTGGCACCGCGCTCCTCCCGCCCCAGCGCCCGGGCCACCCGCGCCATCGCCGCCTCGACATCGTCGAGGCTTTGCAGATAGGGCAGCGAGAGTATTTCGGTACCGATCCGCCCGGCCAGCCATTCCCGGTCGCGCGCCAGGCCGCCCATCGTCACGATCAGGTCGGGTCGCATTCCGGCAACCGAGACAAGGCTGCCGTCATTGGCCGGATAGCGCCGTGCGGTACGCCAGAACGGAAACTCGTGCCGGTCGCGCGCCAGATGCGTCACCGACGCCACCTGCTCCGGTGCGGCGAGCAACAGCACCAGTTCGTCCGCGCACAGATTGAGCGACACCACACGCTCCGGCGCGGCATTCGCTCCGGACAGCGCGGCGCTAATTGCCAAGGCGAAGACGCAGGCCCGCATAAGCGGCGATACCCGGCGTCTCGAAGCCGACCACATCCCGATACTCCTCATCGAAAAGATTGCTGACCCGCCCGAACAGCTCGATATTCTCCGTCACCCGATAACCGATCCGCGCGGAGGCGAGAAAATACTCGTCGAGCTTCACCGTCGCGGCGGGAAAAACATCGAAATCGGTATCGTCCCGTTTCCCGATATAGGCCACCGAACCGCCCAGCGTCAGCGGCCCGGCCCGGTAATCGAACACCAGATTGGCGCTGTGCCGGGGGCGGCGGACCTCGCGAAGCTGCGCGCCATTGGCGACCTGCTGATCCTTGGCATCGAGAAAGGTGTAATTGGCATCGATACGCAGGCCATTCAGCGGTTGCAGGGTCGCCGCAATCTCGATTCCGCGCCGGTCGCTGGTTCCCGTGGCGTTGGCCGTCGAAGAGAGGAATGTTGTGCGGTCGAACACCGAGACGATTTCGTCTTCCAGTTCGCTGTCGAAAACGGTCGCCGATAGCGCAAACCGGTCTCCGCGCCATTCCGCGCCGATCTCGAACCCGCGCGCGTTTTCCGGGCGCAAATCGGGGTTGCCGACGAAACTGCCGGGGAAGAATCCGAACAGATCGAAAAATGTCGGCTGGGCGATGCCTTCGCCATAAGAGCCGGTGACGGCCAAGCGTTCGGAAAGCCGAAAGACAGCCGATGCGCGAACCGTCGTCGCATCTTCGAACCGGCTAAAATCGTCGTGGCGGACGGCGATGTCGGTTGCCAGACGATCCGACCATTGCGCCCGCCACTCGCCGATCCAGGCGGTCCGACCGCGCGTCCGGTCCTGATCGGTTGCGCCGAAAAACTGCTGGTCGCGCGCGGTGAAAGCCTCGTCCTCGCGGTCGATGGCCGCGATCAGGCTGTGCTCGCTCCGGCCAAGTCGCAGGCGATGTTCCAGCTGCCCCGACACGCGAAAACGCTCGCCTTCCGTCCGGTTCAGCGGCGCACCTGTATTGAAATTATTATTGTCGCTGGCGAGATATTGCCCTTCGATGCGCAGCGCCCAGGGCAGGGCCGGCTCGATACCCAGACCCGCCCATGCGCGCACCGCCGCCGTCTCGCTATCGGCGCTGTCGAGCGTATCGGCGCGCGTGAAAAAGATCGGATCGAGCCCGTCGAATGAGGATTGCGCGTCGATATAGCGTGCGGCTATCCCGAACTCGCCATTGCTGCCGGGCCGCGCGATGGCCAGCAATCCCAGCGTCGTATTCTCATAACCGTCGCGGTCGCCCGCACCGCCGCCGAGGATGTCGATGCCGTCGCTCTCGGCATGGTTGGCAGTCACCGTGACGCCGCGCCGGTCATCCCCGAATGTGCCCGCAAAGGCACCGCGCAGGCTCTCCCGCGATCCATATTCGGCAAGGCCACTCAGGCGCGTTCCGGCCAGCGGGTCGGGGCTGTCGAGGGCAATGACCCCGCCCAGCGCTTCGGACCCCCACAAGGCGGATTGCGGACCCCGGACGATCTCGATCCGCCCGAGGCCATCGGCCGACAGCGTTTCGAAACGCGGCTCGTTGCCAGACGCCGGATCGTTAAAGACGATGCCGTCGATAAACAGCAGCGAGTGATTGGCTTCCGCGCCGCGTATCCGCACCTGCGCCTGCGTTCCGCGCGACCCGCTGACCGAGACCGAAAGCCCCGGTGTCGTGCGCAACAGATCGATCGCCTGGACTTCGCCCAGTGCTTCGATCCGCTCCGCATCGATAATCGTGGCCGATACGCCGCTCGCTTCCGCAACGATGGGCGTACGCGACGCGGTGACCAGTATCGGCTGCTCCGCCGAAAGCGGAACCGCCTCGGCTGCCAGTAACAGAAAAATGCTCATACCTAATGTTCTCCTTCGCAAACGACGTCATGTCGTCACGAAGGAAGCGCGGCGGCTTCCCATGCGAACGGCTGGTCCCGGCCGGGCATGGACGACAGCGAAGGCAGGTTTCCTGGCTCACGGCTCGTCGCCCGTTCCCCGCCTTCCCGAACTGTCGTCCAGTGGCATATGGGGGAGGGGCTACCGCTTACAGTTGCGGGCACAGCGCCGGTTTTTCACCGGCTTCCCTTTTCACCGCCCGGTCAGGGGCGACACCTTTGCTTGACCGTGCGGCTAGGCCTCCCATACCGCCCTTGTCAAGCCATGCTGCACCCGCTAAATGCGCGCCTTCGCTTCACAGGCTGGTCGGAAACCAGCTGCCAGAGAAAGCCCGTTCGATGAAATCCGAAATTCACCCCGATTATCATGTCATCACGGTCAAGATGACCGATGGCACCGAATTCCAGACCCGCTCCACCTGGGGCGCGGAGGGCGATACGCTGTCGCTCGATGTCGATCCGAAATCGCACCCGGCCTGGACCGGCGGCAACCGCAACCTGATCGATACCGG
>JBGTHW010000193.1:0-6535 GCA_041746035.1 Parasphingopyxis sp. | reverse complement strand
CCGCTCGCGCAATGGCTTTCGCGGGTGCAGCATAAGTGATAGTGTATGCCAACAGTTCGTCATTCCCGCGCACGCGGGAATCGCGCTTTTCTACTCTATTAACGCCAACCTCGAAAGCGTGGAGCGTAAAAAGAAAGCGGGATTCCCGCTTTCGCGGGAATGACGGGTAAATTAAACCGTATCTCTAACCAAGGAATCGTCCTCATGTCCGATATTGTCATCACTGCCGCCAAACGTACCCCCGTGGGCAGCTTTCTCGGCGCTTTCGCCACCACCCCCGCCCATCAACTGGGCCGCGCCGTTATCGAGGCCGCGCTCGCCCAGGCCGACGTAGCCCCAGAGGACGTTTCCGAAATCGTGCTCGGCCAGGTGCTGACGGCGGGGGCGGGGCAGAATCCGGCGCGGCAGGCGGCAATGGCGGCGGGTGTGCCGAAGGAAATCCCGGCCTGGGGCGTCAACCAGGTCTGCGGCTCGGGCCTGCGCGCCGTTGCCATTGCCGCTCAGCAGGTCGCGACTGGCGACGCGCAAATCGTCGTCGCCGGCGGCCAGGAGAATATGTCGATGTCGCCGCACTGCCAGAATATGCGGGGCGGCACGAAAATGGGTCCGGTCAGCCTGGTCGATACAATGATCGTTGATGGCCTGACGGATGTGTTCAACGATTATCATATGGGCATAACGGCGGAAAATCTCGCCGAACAGTATCAGATCACGCGTCAGGATCAGGATACCTTCGCCGTGCGCTCGCAAAATAATGCCGAGAAGGCGCGCTCTTCCGGTCGGTTCAGGGACGAGATCGTGCCCGTTAAAGTCAGCGGTCGCAAGGGCGACACGATCGTCGAGGATGACGAATATATCCGCAACGGCGCGACGCTGGAGGGCGTGTCCGGTATGCGGCCCGCTTTCAGGAAGGACGGCACGGTGACCGCCGCCAATGCCAGCGGCCTTAACGACGGCGCGGCGGCTTTGGTGGTGATGAGTGCGGACGAGGCCGAACGACGCGGCACGCCGGTATTGGCGCGGATTGCGAGCTGGGCGTCGGCGGGCGTCGATCCCTCGATCATGGGCATCGGCCCGGTCCCGGCGTCCAAACGCGCGCTGGAAAAAGCCGGATGGAGCATCGGCGATCTCGATCTGATCGAAGCCAATGAGGCTTTCGCCAGCCAGGCGCTGTCCATCGGCAAGGAACTCGGCTGGGATGCGGACAAGGTCAATGTCAATGGCGGCGCCATCGCCATCGGCCATCCGATCGGCGCCAGCGGCGCACGCATCCTGACAACGTTGCTTTACGAGATGGAAAAGCGCGGCGCACACAAGGGACTCGCGACGCTGTGCATCGGCGGCGGCATGGGCATCGCGATGTGCGTGGAGCGGTAATGACCAAACCCTCTTCCAAGGGAGAGGGTTTCAGAAGACCCTTGACACCGTATCGCCGTTATAATACACTGAGCCAATAACACAGAAAACTGTGAGGTTCAGGAATGTTTGAAAAAATCGCTCTTCTGGGCGCGGCTTCGCTGTCCGCGCTCACCGGCTGGACGCTTGTCCAGTCCGAAAATCCGCAGAACACCTACGCCGCTGTCCCGCCCGAGCGGACATATCATTATGTCCATGAACAGGGCGGCTTGCGCGAGCATGTCTGGGTGCATCGCGCTGCGGAAAACCGGCTCGAAATCTATCGCACCGCCGCACGCTGCGGCCCGGCGCGTTTTGCGACGGCATGGATCAACCCCGTTCGGGGAACCGTCTCGCAGCTATCCGAAGGCCGCCTGATGCGCGGCGGACGGCAAGAGATTTATACGACCGTGCGCTATGACAGCACCAACGCGATGCTGAGTGCGGAAGTCGCCCGTGCCGATGGCATGGCCGAAGGGTGGGTCTCTATCGACGCACCGAACTGGCACTGGCGGGGGACCGAGATCGCAACGCTGTCGGCGCAGATGGCTGCGCTCGATCATCCGCACGACGGGTTCGCCTTTACCTTGCCGATGCTTGCGGAAAACGGCCTGCAGGATGGCGAGCGGATCGTGGCGCGTTTCTCTCGTGGCGACGAAGATGCGATGCATTTTGCATTGGGCGGCGCGACCGAAGGCTCGATCGCAATCGACGCCGGGACCGGCCATTTGGTCGCCGGGCGCTGGTCCATGGACGGTGGAGTCGAGGAAACGATCAGACTGGCGGGAACGTCCAGCGGCACGATGGCCTGGAGAAACTTGCTGGTGCGGCATTATGAGGGATGCCAGACGGCTTAACGGGTGGCGAAGACACGCTTTATGGGGATAGAGCGGGCGCTTTGCTGCGGGGGCGGTCAGGATCGGGACGCGCGGGATGCCGACGGATTTTGTGCTGTAGCGAATTATCGTCCGGCGGTTGCGGCTTTCATCGCTCCCGGTGCCGGATTCCGTGCTTCCGAAATAAATGAAAAAACGACGGTCGCTTGTTGCAATCGTGCTTGAAATTATTCTATGACTCCACGGCAACAAAACTGAAACAAAGATTCGTTTCGATAACATCAGGAGTTAAAGGTCATGGCCTCGCGCGACAGCATCAATCTCGGCACCACGGATTTTCAGCATCGTCCGGCAAGTTCGATAAATAGCACGGGCCGCGGCCGGGTCGATGTGGCGACGATGTTCGCGCTCGCCGGCGTCGAGCTTCCGGCCAGCCTCGCGCCGCAGCAGGACGCCCCGGCGGTTTCCGGTCCGGACCTTGCCGAGGAAGCGCCGAATGCGACGGTGACCGGCGGATCGGGCGCCGATACGCTGTCGGGCACGCCGATGGATGACAGGATCAGCGGCTTTGGCGGCGACGACATGCTGTTCGGACGCGATGGCAATGACGGTATCTTTGGCGGCACCGGCAACGATTTCGTGGTCGGCGGCAACGGCAATGATTCGATCAATGGCGCGGTCGGCAACGATACGCTCGGCGGCAATAATGGCGACGATGTGATTTTCTCCAACGCCGGCGACGATGTAATCGTTGGTGGCGCGGGCAACGACACAGCGGTCGGCGGCGCAGGCAATGACAATATCAATGGCGGCGCGGGCGAGGACCGGCTGTTCGGCAATAATGGCGACGATGTCCTCAATGGCGGCGCGGGCAACGACACGATGCTCGGCGGTGCCGGCAACGACAATCTCGATGGCGGCGCTGGCGACGATGCGCTGCGCGGCGGCACCGGGGCCGATATGGTTACAGGCGGATCGGGGGCCGATCGCTTCTTCGTGTCCAATGCCAATGAAAGCGCCGTCGGCAGCGAAGACACGATCCTCGATTTTTCGAGCGCCGAAGGCGACAGGATCGATCTGCGCGGGCTGAATAACGAGGTCGCCGGTGGCGGATCGCTGAGCTTCGGCGGTGCCGAAACCGAAAACACCTCGATCACGACGACGGGTGGCACGACGACGGCGGACGTTCTGGCCAATGCGGTCGATGGCAACAGCTATCTCAATTTCCACACGGTGGCCAATCCCGGCGGCGAAGTGCGCGGCCAGCTGGTTCTCGTGGAAGATAATCGCGATGCCAACGGCCTTGGCACGGTGGTCTTCTCGACGACCCTCAGCGGCGCGAACGAAGTGCCGCCGGTAGCGACCGATGCATCGGGATCGGCCACCGTCACCTTCACGGTCAGCGCGGGCACGGTCAGCTACGATCTCCAGGTCGATATCTCGAATTTCGATATGGACGATCTGGCCGCTGGCCATTTCCACAATGGAATGCCGGGCGAGAATGGCCCGATCGTCGAAAACATCCTGACGGATGAGGGCACGACGGTTTCCGGATCGACGACTTTCGGCTTCACCGGCACTGCCGGAGAGGTGATCTTCGACAATGGCCAGACGCTGATCGATCTCGATGGCGATTCGGTTGCCGATGTCGCGATCAATGTGACTTCGGACATGCCGCTGATGGCGAGCGATGTGCTTATCTGATCGCGTGCGTCCTGACGCATAGCAACAAACTATGAAGGGGATCGGCCACATGGCCGGTCCCCTTTTTGCTGTGGAGGCTGGAAATCGAAGTCCGCAAGGGAGATGCCCAAATCGCCGTCTTGCGCCGACCGCATGGCTGTGAAAGGACGGTTTCTCCCATATGGATAATCCAGGGGACGGGACGGGACGGGGCCGGGCGCAGGCATGGTGAAAAGCGAAATTGCCTATCTGATCGGATCGGATGCGCATCGGGGCGTAACGCTCAATCGCGAGGGGCGGATCGACAGCGAGGGCAGTACCGATATTTACGGCCTGCGCACGGCGAACCCGCGCGATTATACCCGCATCCATATTCCGAAGAATTATTTTCGCCAGAAGCGGCGACACGATTTGAGCGGCTATCGCCTGTTCCTGAATCTCGTCACCGATGCCGACGAAAATCCGGGGGTTTTGAAGGTGCTGAAGACGCTTCTTAAAAAACAGGAGAGCCGCGTTATCAACCGGCCCGCGGCGGTGCTGAAAACCGGGCGCGACGCGATAGCGCGGCTGGCACCGAAGCTGCCGGGGCTCGCAATGCCCAAAACCATTCGGCTCGCCACCGCCAAGCCGAACATCGCCGCCGGCATCCTGGCGCGCGAAGGGATTGTCTTTCCGGCGATGCTGCGCCGGGCGGGGACGCATACCGGACAGTTTGCCGGGCTGTTCGGGACGGCGGAGGCGCTGCTTGCGGCGCTGGAGCCGGGGGGCGACCATTATGTCACCGAGTTTCGGGATTTCGCCTCGGGGGACGGGCTCTACCGCAAATTCCGCGTCTTCTGTATCGGCGAGGCGACGATACTGCGCCATATGCTGATTTCGGACAGCTGGAACGTCCATGCCTCGGCGCGGACGGGCTTCATGGCGGACAGGTCGGCGCTGATCGCCGAGGAGCGCGAGCGGATGGCGGCGGGCGCGGCGGGGCTGCCGGAACAGGTGCGTGAGGGGATCGCGGCGCTACGCAGGGCGCTCGGGCTGGACTTCTTCGGCATGGATTTTGCGCTGGACGGGGAGGGGCGCGCGCTGCTGTTCGAGGCGAATGCGACGATGAATTTCTTTCCGTTTCCCGATGACGAGCGGTTTGCCTATTCGAAGAGCTGCCTTGCCCCGGCGCAGGCGGCGTTCGACGGGTTGATAAGGGGATAGGGAGACGAAGTTGGATGAGGGGTCGCGAGGCGAAGCCGAGCTTGGCGCGAAGCGACGAATGGCGCTAGATTCTATTCGGTCGCAGACGCCACCGGCCCCTCATCCGGCCCTGCGGGCCACCGGTTTCGGGTGAACAGCGCCCCGCGCTGTTCAAGCCATGCCGGGGGCATAGCCGACCCGAAACCCCCTCAAGGGGAGAAGGAGAAACACAAGGAACCTGCATGTTCAAAACCTATACCGAGATTTTTACCGAGCGCGCGCTCTCCTATCATGCGGCGATGGCGCGGTGTCCGGAAGCGCGGGCGGCGGAATTCGGCTATGTGCTGGAGCCGCTGGCGCTGGTGCCGGGCGATATCGTGGGAGACCTGCCGGCGGGTGGCGGCTATCTGGCGGACCGCATCCGCGCGGCGGGGGCGGACTATCGCGCGGTCGAACCGTCACGCGAGTTTCTCGATTGCTGCGCGGAGGATATCCGGGCCGCCGCGCTGTGCTGCCCGCTCGATGCGCTGGCGCTGCCCGATGGCGCGCTCGACCATGCGGTGAGCCTCGCCGGCCTCCATCATGAGCCGGACCTGGTCGCGATCTTCCGCGAAATGCGGCGTGTGCTGAAGCCCGGCGGCACGCTCGTTATTGCCGATGTCGCGGAGGACACGGCAAGTGCGGACTTCCTCAACGGCTTTGTCGATGCCCATAATCCGATGGGTCACGAAGGCGTGTTTCTCGGCCTGAAAACCGCGCGCCAGATGGAGCTCGCCGGTCTGGAGCCGATCGAGGACCGGCTGGAGACGCTGCCCTGGGCGTTTGCGAGCGAGGTGGAAATGGGCGGCTTCCTGCGTGGCCTGTTCGGTGCGGAACGGGCGAGCGAGGCGGAGGTGGCGCAGGCCGCGCTCGACCGGCTCGGCGCAGTGGACGGGCCGGGAGAGGTAAATATAGGATGGCCGCTGCGGAGGCTGGTGGTGCGGCGGGGTTGACGGGCTGCGGGGATTTTGTGTTGCAGGATATGGCCTTCGAATACCGCCCCTCGCGCGGGATATGGGGCGTTTAGAAAATCCTATGTGACGGCTTTGGCTGCGGCAAAGCGCTTTTCGCGCCAGATGCCGCTGTCCAGTATATCTGCCAGTATTTCGACCGCATTCCAGATGTCTTCATGGCTGGTATAGAGCGGTGTCAGCCCGAAGCGCAGGATGTCGGGCGCGCGGAAATCGCCGATGACATCGCGCTCGATCAGCGCCTGCATGATCGGCCAGCCATCGGGATGGCGGTAGGAAATGTGGCTACCGCGCTGGTCGGGGTTGCGCGGTGTAATAAGTTCGAGGCCACGATCGCCGCATCGTTCTTCGATCCGGGCGGCGAACAAATTGAAGAGTGAGGCCGATTTTGCGGCAACCGCCTTCATGTCGATACCGGCAAACAGATCG
>JBGTHW010000192.1:0-18904 GCA_041746035.1 Parasphingopyxis sp. | reverse complement strand
GATGGCCTCGGATGCGATTGTCGCGATCCAGGATATGGGCGCGGCGGGGCTGACATCCTCCTCGGTCGAGATGGCGACCAATGGCGAAGTAGGCATTATCCTGAACATGGATGCCGTGCCGTGCCGCGAAGAGGGCATGACACCCTATGAGATGATGCTGAGCGAGTCCCAGGAGCGCATGCTAATGGTGCTTAAACCGGGGCGCGAAGACATGGCGCGCGCGATCTTCGAGAAATGGGAGCTGGATTTCGCGGTGATCGGCGAGGTGACCGATACACGCCATATGGTGCTGATCTTCGAGGGCGAGACGGTTTGCGACATCCCGCTCGGCCCGCTCGCCGCCGATGCGCCGAATTTCGACCGGCCCTACGTCAAGACCGAGCCGCCTGCTCCGCTCACCGATATTCCGGAGAGCACCGATATAGCTGCGGATTTGCTCACGCTGATGGCCTGCCCCGACCTCGCCTCGCGCCGCTGGATCTGGGAGCAATATGATCACATGGTCATGGCCGACACGATCCAGCGCCCCGGCGGCGATGCGGCGGTGGTGCGGGTGCATGGCACCAATAAAGGCCTGGCGATCAGCACCGATTGCACGCCGCGCTATTGCAAGGCCGATCCCTATGAAGGCGGCAAGCAGGCCATCGCCGAATGCTATCGTAACCTGACCGCCGTCGGCGCGCGGCCGCTCGCCACCACCGATTGCCTGAATTTCGGCAATCCTGAAAAGCCCGAAATCATGGGGCAATTCGTCGGCTGTATCGAAGGCATGGCCGAAGCCTGCGCCGCGCTCGATATGCCGATCGTGAGCGGCAATGTGTCGCTCTATAACGAGACGACCGATGCCGATGGCAAGGCGACGCCCGTGCTGCCGACGCCCGCGATTGGCGGAATCGGGCTGCTCGACGATATCGAGAAGATGGCGACGGTGGCGTTCAAGGCCGAGGGCGATTGCCTCGCCGTTATCGGCCCCAGCTATCCCGAGATAGGCCAGTCGCTATGGCTTCGCGAAATTCACGGAAGCGAGGAAGGCGCGCCACCACGCGTCGATCTTAAGGATGAGAAGCTCAACGGCGATATAGTCCGCCGGTTGATCGCGGATGATTCAGTAACGGCGGTTCATGATATTTCGGACGGCGGGCTGCTCGTTGCTGTCGCGGAAATGGCGCTATCAGGAAATATCGGCGTCGAACTCGATGCCATGGATGCGGCCTTCGCCTTTAACGAAAGCCAGGCTCGCTATCTTGTGACCTACCCGGCGGATAAGCCGCTGGATCGCGAAAAAGTTCCTTTCGAAAAAATCGGAACCGTGGGCGGCGATGCGATCCAGGTGAACGATACCAACATTCCCTTAGCCGATCTCCGCACTACCAACGAACGCTTCTTCCCTGAGTTGATGGAACGATGACAATAATTGATAGCGATGAACTCTACGAATTTTACGCTTTGTTGGGGCAGGCGGTGCATTCGGCACAGAGTTTAGAAGGAACCTTGCATAAAGTCCTCGCCGTCGAGATTCACTTCAAAAGCAATCCCCCCACACCAAACGAAGCCGCAGAAATTTTGGAGAAATTTCGTGGTATGACCCTTGGTCGCCTAATCTCCACAGCAATAAAAAACCAACTGTTTTCGAAAAATATCATCACGCTTCTTCAAAGTTTCAACGAAGATAGAAGGTATGTAATTCACAGACTTCAGGAAGATATGAGTGCCGGTTTTCGTGTGGATGTCGATTTGAGACAAAAAATTTCTAAAAAATTGGAAGCTATCGCTGACAATGGCTTTGAGATTAACAGCCGCATAGTGGATGAGTTTCTCCGAACTCAAACTCCGGAAATTTTCACATCAGATCGTTTCAATCAAGAATTGAAAAAGAACCTCGCTGAAGGAGGTTTCCTGTGAAACCCCACGACACCGTCCCTTACTCCGAACTCCCCGACTATTCTGACGAGGAGCGGATCGCGCGGGCCAAGGCCTTTTACGACGCCATCAAGACCCGCCGCACCTGTCGGCAATTCTCCGGCGCGCCCGTCCCGCGCGAGGTTATCGAGCAGGCCATCCTTGCCGCCGGCACCGCGCCGAATGGGGCAAACCACCAGCCCTGGCATTTCGCCGTCGTCTCCTCGCCCGACAGGAAGAAGGCGATCCGCGAGGCCGCAGAGGAAGAAGAGCGTGCTTTCTATGAAGGCAAGGCGAGCGAGGAATGGCTGGATGCCCTCGCGCCGCTCGGCACCGACGAGGACAAGCCCTATCTCGAAACCGCGCCGTGGCTGATCGTGATTTTCGGGCAGCGCCGTGGCGGGCCGGAACCGCGCGATGACAAACAGAATTACTATGTCACCGAATCCGTCGGTATCGCATCAGGCTTTTTAATCGCCGCGCTGCACGATGCGGGATTGGCCACCCTGACCCACACGCCCAATCCGATGAAATTCCTCAACGAGGTCTGCGAACGCCCTGCTAACGAGAAACCGATGATGGTGCTGGTGGTCGGCAAACCTGCGGACAACGCCACCGTGCCCGTCCACGCCCTCCAAAAGAAGCCGCTGGATCAGATAACCAGCTGGCTATGACCGCCACCACCGAACCCGGCACACGCTTTATCGCGCTCGACCTTACTCGCGGGATAGCGGTGATGGGCATATTTCTGATGAACATCGTCGGTTTCGCCATGCCGGCCGAGGCCTATCTCACCCCGATACCCTATGGTGGCAGTACGCCACTCGATATGGCGGTGTGGGCGACCAATTTCGTCATCGCCGACGGCAAGATGCGCGGGCTGTTCTCCGTCCTGTTCGGAGCCTCGATGCTGCTGGTGATCGAGCGCGCCGAGGCCAAGGGCGACAGCCCGGCCCTCACCCATTATTCGCGGATGACCTGGCTGCTGTTTTTCGGCGCGATCCATGCCTGGGGAATCTGGTATGGCGATATCTTGATGCTCTATGCCGTCGTTGGCTGCATCGCCTTTTTCTTCCGCTCCATGGAGGCGCACCGGTTGCTGGTCCTCGGCCTGGTGCTGATCTTCGCGCAGGCCATGTTTTACGGCATGGGGGCTTACGCCATGTGGACCCTGTATAACGCCGCGACCGCTCCGGGCGCGGATGCCGAACTGGTACGGCAATGGACCGAAGCGCAGGCGGCGTTTGCCGTTCTCTCGCCGGATGAGGTTGCCCGGACACTGGCGATTTATCAAGGCAGTTACACCGATATCCTGCGCGACCGGCTCGGTCCGCACTTTTGGGACCCGATAGCCAATAACGGCTATGCTTCCGTCGAAACACTCGGCCTGATGCTGTGCGGCATGGCGGGGCTGAAAAGCGGGTTTCTGACCGGGCAATGGGAACGGCCTGCCTATATGCGAATGGTGCGGCTCGGTTTCGTCATCGGTATACCCGCACTGGCAGCGCTGGCCCTACTCACGATGGCCAGCGGGTTTAGCGTAACCGCGATATTCGCTTTCGGCTTTGCCCTGCAGGCGCTCGTCAACCCGTTGATGATTCTTGGCTATGCAGCATTGATTATATTGTGGTTGAAATCGAGCGGTGACGGCAACTGGCTGATCGATCGCACCGCCGCCGCCGGACGTGCGGCGTTTTCGAACTATATCGGCACCAGCCTCGTCTGCACGACGATATTCTATGGCTACGGCTTCGGCTATTATGGCGAATGGAGCCGCGCGACGATTTACCTGATCGTCCCGTTGATCTGGCTTCTGATGCTGCTCTGGTCAAAGCCCTGGCTGGACCGCTTCCGGTACGGCCCGTTCGAATGGCTGTGGAGGACATTGGCGAGACGTGAAATTCAGCCGATGCAAAAAATCGCCGGGCCATCATAATACCTATTGCGAATTAGTCTCAATAGCGGCATAAGCCCCTCCATGGTTGTTTGCATCTGCAATGCGATTCGCGAAAAGGATATTCGCGCCGCCGTCCGCGAGGGCGCGCAGACGCCCGGCACGGTCTATGCCAGAATGGGCTGCCGCACACGCTGCGGCCAATGCGTTTCATTCGCACGCGAGATCATCCAGTCCGAAACTGCGACTGCCTAGCATAAGCAGCCGAAGCCCGCAGAAAACTGCGATTTTTGGGGTTTCCTTGTCGCGCCGATCGCGCTATGATGGCGGTTCTCGACACGGATGGAGGCCGCTATGCAGGGCGACGAAAAAGTCATCGAATTTCTCAATGAAGCGCTCAAAAACGAGCTCACGGCGGTCAACCAGTATTGGCTGCATTACCGGATGCTCGATAATTGGGGGCTGGCGAAGCTCGCGGAATTCGAACGGCATGAGTCGATCGACGAGATGAAGCATGCCGATAAATTGTCCGAACGCATCCTGTTTCTCGATGGCCTGCCGAACTTCCAGCTCCTCGGACGCCTGCGTATCGGCGAAACCGTCGAGGAAATCCTCAAGGCCGATCTCGATCTGGAACACGAAGCGATCCCCCATCTCCGCGATGCCATCGAACATTGCGAGAAGGTGCGCGATTATGTCAGCCGCGAGCTGTTCGCCGAAATCCTCGATAATGAGGAAGACCATGTCGATACGCTGGACAAGCAGTTCGATCTGATCGAACGGATGGGGATCGAAAATTACGTCCAGTTGCAGTCGGAGCCGGCCAAAGAAGGCGACTGACGCCTGGCCTAAAGCCGCCCGAATGTCTGGTTGGAAGCACGCCTGTCGTTAATCCGCCGATCGCCGGTCCCGCTCCGGCGTTCGACAATGGGATTCGTCGCATTTTCAAACAGCGCGAGTGTTCTTTCGAACAGCGGGCGCAGCTTGGCTGCATCCGGCACCAGTTCTTCCGGGGTATCTTGCGTCTCGACAAAGTGTCGCGCGGCCAGTTCTATTTTTTCGGCCAGTTCGCTGAGCGGCTTGGCACCGAATTGCAGCGCCTCGCCCTTCAGCGTATGCGCGGGATCGACGAGACCTGACGAATTACGCTGACGCATCGCCCATTCTATTTTATCGACGGACTTTGTGCCGTCTTCGCGAAAATACTGCAAAATGCGGGCGAAATGCGCGCCAAGCTGCTCGCGCGACGTTTCGAATTCCAGCCATTCGACGAGATTTTCTTCGTTTTCCGACACAATAGCGTTCCTTGCGCGACCAGGTACCGGTAGACTTGTAAGGAGAGAGCGTAAAAAACCCGTTTACTTTTTTGCTGCTTTGAAACCGGCACCAAACGCGGTTTCAAAAGCGTCGAGCGACCAGCCATGTTCCTTTGCCAGCGCGGAAATCTCGGCGAATGCCTGAGGGTCGTCGGCGACGATGGTCGCATTCTCCGCTTCACGCATCGCCCGCGCCAGCCCTAGCGCGGGCCACGGGCATTTCATCCCGCGCGCGTCGATATCGGGTTCGGGCAAGGCGCTCACCGTTCGCCTTTCGCGTCGAACGGATTTTTCGGCGAACGGATATTGAGCCGCACCGGCACCGCCCCGAAGCCGAGATCACGGCGGATGCCATTCAGCAGATAGCGCCGATAGCTTTCCGGCAGCTGATCGGTACGGGTGCCGAACAGCACGAAACTCGGCGGGCGGGTGCGCGCCTGGGTCACGTAGCGCAGTTTGATCCGCTTGCCCTTGGGGGCCGGCGGCGGGTTGCGTTCGATGGCATCGCGAAACCAGCGATTGAGTTCGCCGGTCGTCACCCGGCGCGACCAGGCTTCGCGCGCCGCAAAGGCGGCCTCGAGCAGCGTGTCGATCCCCTTCCCGGTCTTCGCCGAAATCGCGATCAGCGGAATACCGTGAATCTGGGCCAGGCTCTCCGACAGTGCATGTTCGATGCCGTCATAGAGTTCCTTCAAATCCTCGGCGATGTCCCATTTGTTGATAGCGATGACCAAGGCGCGGCCTTCCTGAATCACCTTGTCGGCAATGCGCAAATCCTGCGCCTCCAGCCCCAGCGTGCCGTCGAGCATCAGCACCACAACCTCGGCAAAATCGACCGCGCGCAAACCGTCGGCAACCGAGAGCTTTTCGAGCTTGTCCTGTATCTTGGCGCGTTTGCGCATCCCCGCCGTGTCGATGAGTTCGAGCGAACGCCCCTGCCATTCCCACGGCACGGAGATCGAGTCGCGCGTGATACCGGCTTCCGGCCCGGTAATCAGCCGATCATGGCCCAGCATCGTGTTGATCAGAGTCGATTTTCCGGCATTGGGACGACCGACGATGGCGAGTTTGAGCGGATGGTCTTCAGCATCGTCAGCCTCGCTGTCCTGAGCCCTGTCCTCTTCATGCTTTTCGATAATCGGGCGCAGTTTATCGAAGATGTCGACGGTGCCCTCGCCATGTTCGGCGCTGATCGCAATCGGATCGCCCAGCCCGAGCGCGTAGCTCTCATACACATCCTCGGAGGCCCGCCCCTCCGCCTTGTTCCCGACGACGATTACAGGGGTTTCGGACGCGCGCAGCCAGCGCCCGATTTCCTCGTCGAGCGGAGTCAAGCCTTCGCGGACATCGAACAGAAACAGCGCGGCATCGGCATCGGCGACCGCGCGCTCGGTCTGTTCGCGCATCCGGCCGGGCAGGCTTTTGGGGTCTTCGTCCTCATAGCCCGCCGTGTCGATGACCCGGAAATCAAGACCGAAAAGATGCGCGTCGCCTTCCCGCCGGTCCCGCGTCACGCCGGGCCGATTGTCGACCAGCGCCAGTTTCTTGCCAACCAGCCGATTGAACAGCGTCGATTTGCCGACATTCGGGCGACCGACAATCGCGATGACGGGCAGCCGCGATGTCATAGTCTAACGCCAGGCGCTCAGCCGACCGTCATTATCGAGCAGATAGAGCGTGTTGTTGGCGACCACCGGAGGCAGGTCGAAGCCGTCGCCCGCATTCTCGTCCATCCGGTTGACCGTGCCCGTCGCCGGATCGACAAAGGCGAGATGGCCGCGCGAGGAGACGAGGATCAGATTGCCGCCCGCGAGCACCGGACCGCGCCAGAAAATCGGGCCTTTGCGCTTCTCCTCGTTGCGATAGCGCGGTAGCTGGCCGATCCAGCGGATGCGTCCGCCGCCACGTGCAATCGCGAGCACCTTGGCGTCGTCGGTGACGACGAACATCCAGTCGCCCGCGATCGCCGGGGTCGAAAGCCCGCCGGCATTGATTTCCCACTGGCGCTGACCGGTGCGCAGCAACAGCGACACGATACGTCCGCCCTGCCCCACCGCATAGACATTCTCGCCATCGATCACCGGACTCGCATCGATATCCGAAAGTGAGGAAACAGAGGTCGAGATGCTGGTCCGGGTCAGCGCGTCCTGCCAGAGAATGCGCCCGTTTTCATAGCGATAGGCGATCAGCTCGCCCGAAGAGAAACCGGCGACCAGCGTGCCCTGCGCGGAGGCCGGTGCGGCGACGCCGAACACGCCCGATGTTTCGAGCGTACCCGAAACGCTCCATTGTGTCTCGCCATTCTCCAGATCGAGCGCAAAAATCTGGTTGTCCTGCGTCAGGACATAGATGTTGTCATTGGCAATCGTCGGGGCACCGCGCAGCGGACCGCCGGGGCGCACTTTCCATATCTGGCTGCCATCGGCGGCATTAAGCGCGCCCGCATAGCCGACGCCGTTCGTGACATAGAGCCGGTCTCCCGACAGGCTGACGCCGCCCCCGAAAAGCGCGCTGCGCCCGTCGATCTCGGTGCCAAAGCGTGTCGTCCAGATTTGCGCGCCGGTCTGCGCATCGAAGGCGCGGACATTGGCGTCAGTATCGATCGTGTAAACCCGTCCGTTGCCGATCACCGGAGCCGCTGCAAGACGCGCGCGACTGCCACCGGCGTCGCCGATGGAGACCGACCAGGCCCGTCCCGGCGAGCCGCTCAATGCAAGATGGCCGATCGCATTGCTGGAGCTGCCGCCGGGCTGTACCCAGCTCGCATTCGTCGTCGCCTCGGGTATGACTACCGGAACCGACGCGATTTCCGGGTCTGCCGCCACATCGTTTTCCGACGCCAGGATCGGCGTCCGGTTGCCGACGGTCGGCGTCGCATCGCCACCGCCGCCGCGAAACAGGCCACAGCCGGTAAGCGCAAAGGCCACACAGATCGTCAATACAATACGCGTCATTGATTTGCTTCCGCTGGTTGGGCCGCCCCGGAGTTCGGTGCGGGCAATCCTTCGTCCATATC
Organism: Parasphingopyxis sp.; assembly: GCA_041746035.1. GTDB lineage: Bacteria > Pseudomonadota > Alphaproteobacteria > Sphingomonadales > Sphingomonadaceae > Parasphingopyxis. The sequence continues at coordinate 10,779 of JBGTHW010000192.1, read as the reverse complement.
GACCGGTTCGTCGGGAACCGCATCCACGCCCAATACGCCCGCCATCTGAACGGCACGTGTCTTGAGCGTTTCGGGCACGCCTTCGGCTTGAGCGATTTGCGCGAAGAGCGCGCCCGCCTCGTCATTCTTGTTCTGCGCCATCAGCGCGACCGCCGTCATTTCGGCCGCACTGCCGAACCACGGATTGCCGGGTTGGGCGAGACCGGCCAGCCGGTCGACCACTGCTTGCGGTTGCATATCCTCGAACTCGATGGCCGTTTGCCGGATCAGCGCGAGATCGCGATATTGCCGGGGGATCCCCTCATCGCCCGCAACCGCCGCGAAACCGGCAATCGCCGCCTCGGTATCGCCATTTTCCAGCGCGTAATCGGCCTGGGTCAGCAACGCCGCCGCGCGGATCCCGGATCGGGACGATGTCGCCAGCGTCGCCAGTTGCGCCTCGGCATCCCCGGGCTGGCCCGCTGCGATATCCTGGAGAATCTGGCTCAATTCCTCCGCTTCGCGCTCGGCAGCCGCCGTCTGCTGATTCTGCCAATAGAGCCAGCCGCCTAAAGCCGCGAGACCGAGAATCACCGTACCGGCAATCCATTTGCCCCATTTCTTCCAGAAATCGGCGGCCTGGTCCTTGCGAACCTCCTCGTCCACTTCGCGCAGGAAAGCCGAATTGTCTTGTGGCTTGACGGCCAATGTCAGTCTCCATCATGGATTAAGCGGCGGACCTTAGCGGCGCGGCGCGGCAAGGGAAAGCGCCTGTTGAACAGTCGCTATTGGGAAGGCCGGTATGTCTGCTTGTCGGTTGGAAAGGTGCGGCTACGCACGCCATCGGCATATTCAGCCACAGCCTTTTCGATATGGCCTGCCATGTCATCGAATTTCTTCACGAAACGCGGCACGCGCTCGAACATGCCGAGCATGTCTTCGGCGACCAGCACCTGCCCGTCGCACTGTGCGGAGGCTCCGATACCGATGGTCGGGCAGGACACAGCGCGGGTGGCATCGACGGCAATGGGTTCGAGCACACCTTCGATAACCAGCGCGAAAGCCCCCGCCTCATCGATGGCCCTGGCATCGGCAAGAACCTTGGCTGCCGTCGCGTCATCCCTGCCCTGCACCTTGTGCCCGCCCAGCACATTCACCGCCTGCGGCGTCAGCCCGACATGGCCCATCACCGGGATGCCGCGCTGCGTCAGAAACGCGACCGTTTGCGCCATCGCCTCGCCGCCCTCCATCTTGATCGCCGCCGCGCCGGTTTCCTTCATCACGCGGGTCGCGGAGCGGATCGCATGCTCCGGGCTTTCCTCATAGGAACCGAACGGCATGTCGACTATAACGACCGAGTGGTAGCTACCCCGCACCACTGCCGCGCCATGCGCGATCATGATATCGAGGCTGACGGGGATCGTGGAATCGAGCCCGTAAATCACCTGCCCCAGCGAATCGCCGACCAGCAGCATATCGCAATGCGGATCGCAAATTTGCGCCATGCGCACGGTGTAGGCGGTCAGCATCACCAGCGGTTCGCCCGACTTGCCATCGGTCTTTCGGGAACGGATGGCAGGCACGGTCAGCCGCTTCATCGGCTTGGGCGTCGGATGGGCGCGGTCCGTCCTGGTATCGAGAGTGAAGGTCGTGGACATGGACGCAGGCTTTAGCGGGTCGGCGGCGCATCCGAAAGGGAAACGGCGGGGTCGCGCACATATTGCATAATATTCTTGACTCTATGTTAGTTATTCATAACATTGTGTGCGAATCATCTAACAGGAGTTGACGCATGTCTTTCAGGGAGAAAATGCATTGGGTCAGCCTGATCGCCATCCTTGGCGGTTTCGGCTGGTATTTCGGCACACTGCATCTGGTCGGCTATGGCCACAGCCCCGGCGATACCGGCGAAAAATATTATTTCGGGCTGCTGATCGCGACGATCGTCGGGATATTGACGGTAATGATAATCGGTGCCGCCCTCATCGCCATCTTCAAACCCAAAGACGCCAAATACGCCTGGGACGAGCGCGACAGGCTGATCCATATGCGCGGCACTCACGCCGCCTATTATATTCTTGTCGTCGGGATGTGGGCGACAGGGCTGTCCCTGCATTTCGGCTACAGCCTGTTTTTCATGCTCAACGCGATGCTTGCCATCATCGTCGTGGCGGAGTCCATCCGTATCGGCACGCAGCTCTATCTTTATCGCAGGGGCACATAGACGCCTCCAATCAAGGAAACGATCATGTCCTTTTATGACAAAAGCCGCTGGATTGCGCTCTTCGCGAATCTGCTTGTCTGGGGCTGGTATTTCGTCAGTGTCATCGGCCTGGCGCGGTCCGGCTTTCCCGACGTACCCTATCTTCTGGGGATGCTGATCCCTGTCATTATCGGCCTCACGGTCATCCATGTCGTTGGCCATACCGTCGTCGCGATCATGAAACCGGGGGAAGCAAACAGCCCGATGGACGAACGCGAGCGGGCGATCCGCAATCGGGCGAGCGCACGAGCCTATGAATTGCTGAACTTCGGTCTCGTCATCGTTATCGGTGCGAGTCTTTTTTACTGGAACACGTTCATCGTCCTGAACGGCGTGCTGTTCGCCTTCATTCTGGCCGAGTCCGTGCGTTACATCATCGAAATCGCCGCCTATCGCCGTGGATTGGTCTAGACGATGGCGAAACTCCCTTTCACCAACGATATCCGCACCCTGCGCTTTCTCGCCGGGGAAATGACCCAAGGCGAGCTTGGCGACAGGATCGGCGTTACGCGGCAGACCATCGCCGCCATCGAGCAGGGCAAATACTCGCCCTCCCTTGAAGCCGCCTTCCGCATCGCGCAGGTGTTCGGCAAGCCGCTGGAAGAGGTCTTTCGCTGGGAAGAGGATTAGCTTGCCCGGCTAGCTGGTTTAGGCGATGAGCGCCCTATGGAGCGCGGCGAAGCCACCCCTTGGTTAAAACGAATAGCCTTGTGGATCCTGCTGGTTCTTGCAGCGACGATAATTCTCGTAACACTGGCGAGCGCCATCCCGTCCAACCAATGGTGGATCCGTGTCTGGGACTTTCCCCGGCTGATCATCCTTACCGCAGGCGGGTTCATTCTGGCAGCGTTCGTCTATCTGCGGTTTCGCTGGTGGTGGGCAGTCAGCACAATGCTGGCTGCCGCGCTTATTTACCAGACATTCCATATTATTCCCTACACGATACTGAGGCCGGTGGAGGCTCGCAAGATCGAGATAGCAGGCACCGAGCGCGAGACGCACTGCTTTACGGCCCTGAGCCTCAATGTTCTGCAAACAAATCGCGATTATCAGCGCACGCTCGATCTCATCGAGCGCGAAGATCCGGATCTTCTCCTTTTGATGGAAACCGATGGGCAGTGGCAGGGCGCCATGGAACCGGTGCTCGCCACCTATCCGCACCGCTTCGACGCGCCGCTGTCGAATACATACGGCATGATATTCGCCACCCGGCTGGCGACTGAAAAGGGGCGTATTCTCAACCTGACCGAGGCGGGCACGCCATCGATACACGCGCAAATCACCACACGAGGCGGTCAGCGGTTCCGCTTTGTCGCCTTGCATCCTCGTCCGCCCCACCCCGGACAGGATACCGAAGAACGCGATGCGGAGATTGCCATCGCCGCGATGATGACGCGGCGAATCGGCATGCCCACTTTGACGATGGGCGACTTTAACGATGTCGGCTGGTCGGAAACGTCGCAGCTGTTCAGGCGACTTGGCGGCTATATCGATCCCCGGGTCGGCCGGGGTTTCTACGCAACATTTCCAGCCGGAATTCCGGCCTTCCGCTGGCCGCTCGATCACGTGTTTTTCACCGAGGATTTTGCCATCTACAGCCTGGGGACAGGGACCGATGTCGGTTCCGATCACCTGCCCGTGCGCGCCGAGATTTGCCTTGTTCCCGATGACAGCGAAACACGAAACAACCCCGCTGAAGCCGAAAGCGACGATCTGCACGATGTAAAGGAAGTCATGGAAGCCTATCGCGAAGACCAGATAGAGGAGCGGCAGACGGGCGCGGAATAGTTTCGGTCAGCCGACCTCTACACCCTTCCAGAAAGCAATGTGATCCTTGATCGACGCCGCCTTTTCCTTCGGATCGGGATAATACCAGGCGGCGTCTGCGTTGGACTCGCCCTTGACATTAAGCGTGTAATAGGACGCGTCGCCCTTCCAAGGGCAATGGGTCGTCGCGTTGCTTTCGACAAGAAAATCCTCATTCACCGCAACGCGCGGGAAATAGTGGTTATTCTCGACGATAATCGTCGCATCGCTCTGTGCGACGATCTCGCCATTCCAGCGCGCCGTGACCATCATTCGTCTTCCAGCCCGAGCGCAGTCTGATATTCGCCGCCCCTGAAACCGACGATCAGCGGCCCCTCGCTCTCGAGCACCGGGCGCTTGATCATCGAGGGATGATTGACCATCAGCGTGATCGCCAGATCCTCGTCGATATGCGCCTTGCTCTCCTCGGGCAGTTCGCGATAGGTCGTGCCGCGCTTGTTCAGCAGCGTTTCCCAGCCAACCTCGCCGGACCATTCCTTCAGCTTCTCCTCGGTGATGCCGGCCTTCTTGTAGTCATGAAACGCATAATTGACGGTGCGGCGCTCCAGCCATTTACGCGCTTTCTTGATGCTGTCGCAATTGGCGATGCCATAAAGGGTCGGGTTCATGAGGTCAGTAACTCCACTTTTTCGAGACGGGCAAATTTCCTGTCGAAGGTTACGGTTTTGTAGCAGCCGCTTCGCTGGCCGATTTCATGCAAAAGGGTATCGGCGAAATCCTGACCGGTATGGGCAAGTGACGCCGCAACGCTCGCGGGCTGCTCCACCGAAAATTTCGGCGATTCGAGCAAAAGCCGGATATAGTCGGCAATATCCGCCGACGCCATTCCGTAGCTGCTGCGCATCACCCAGTGAAGCTCGGCCAGCACTATAACGGAAACAAATCCGGTCTGAGACCGGCTGAGATCGCCATCGACAAAGCCCTTCGCGGCAAGGCTTTCGGCGCTGTCGCTATTATCGAAATAGCGCAGCAGGAGGTTGGTATCCAGAGCAATCAAGAACCCGCGATCCCGTGCTTCCGGCCAAGATACTCGCCGACATCGCGATCCATGTCCTTAAGCGATACCGGCTTGCCAGCCGGGGATTTCAACGTGCCCCGCAACTCGCGGATGTCGCGCGTTTTTTTGCGCAGGACGAAATCGCCATTGTCGAGCTGTTCGAAAATGACCTGATCGCCGGTCATCAAGGCGAGCTTTTCCCGCATCTCCACGGGGAGCGTAATCTGGCCCTTGCTTGTAATTTTCGCATGTATCATGACTCGATCTCCATCTCCTTACATATAGTAAGGAGCGCACCATTTCAATCCTGCCTGGCTGTATAATACAGGCAAAGCTCGCTGACCGGGCAGACATTGCATTTCAGGCTTCGGCTGACGCATATCCGCTTGCCGCACTGAATCAGCCAGAAATGGCCGTCGCGAAACGCCTAATCCGCGGCACGCTCTTCCAGCGCAATAGCCGAGGGCTCGGCGATCTTTTCGGCGACATCGGCGGGCGGGAGAAAGCATTTTTCCGTCACAGCGTTTTATGGTCCTGTCGGCGGTGACCAGCGTCATGCCATAAAGGATGGCGCTTGCGATTAGGATCCGGTCCCAGGGTCGCGATGAATGTCGGGCATTTCCTGCATCACGCGCCACGTTTCCGCAGGCGTATCGATCAGTTCGAACGCCATCGCATCCTGCAATATCGCGATATTCTCGGTCATCGCGATCCGGCCCTTGGTCTGGAGGCCGGTCAACTCGGAGGCCACAATCCGCCCCTCAGTCCTCGCGCTCGGCGAATTCCGAAACGATCCTGGAGCCGCAATCGAGCAATTCGCCCTTCGTATGATCCGCACAGCATTGCTCGGCCTCCGCGATTGTCCGGAATGTCCCGATCGTCTTCCAGCCGAACCAGCCCTTGTGTTGCGCCAGATACCACTCGGTCCATGTCCGCCCGCTCAGCAGCGCCTGCCACATGGGTTTTGACTGATGGATGACGCGGTATTTTACTTTCATGGGGTGCGATTATCTTGATTATTGCCCGCCGTCACGGGAGCCAGCCATATCATTTTTCCTTCGTCGTCCGCGAGAAGAATTCTCTCGACCGCACTAACCCAATCAACGATTTCATCGAGCAAATGGGTGGCTTCGGCAATCGAATAAATGGTCGCGTCCCCGGAGTCGGTCATCGCTCTTCCGTTTCAATCCTGCAAGGTTACAATATTAACGATTGTAGCTACATAGAACCACAAAAGGAGCAGTACCATGTCTGCTAACGAAAATGTCCGTGTGCGCATAGACGGTAGAACCAAAGTGGCCGCGAGCAATGCGCTAGCCGCGATGGGCCTGACTGTGTCCGATGCCATCCGCATGATGCTCCGCCGTGTGGCCGAGGAAAAGCGGCTGCCCTTCGACGTGACCGTGCCCAATGCCGATAGCTGCGCTGCGGATTCGATCATGTTTGCCCATATCCCGAAAGGCGGATACAGTTGGCGCATTCGTTCGGGCTGAACTTTTCCGGAATGATTTTCAGCGCGTCGCATAGGGCGTCGAAGGACCGGGGAGCCATCCGCCGTAGCAGTGCCTTGAGTTTGGAGAAGGCCTGCTGGCATAGAAGAAGGAGCCGGACGGGATAGCGATGTCGTTCGACACAACCTCGCCGCCGGCTTTCTCGACGCGATCCTTCGCCGCGCTGAGTTCGCCATCGACCGCGAGATGCACGGTAACGCCGTCACCGCCCGTCGCGGGCTTGCCCTCATAGACATGGCCGGACGCGCCTGCGCCGCCCGCATACGGCAGGACGAGGATAGGCTGCGGCCCATCGGTCTGTTCTGTCAGGGGCGCTTCAAGCAGGGTTTCGTAAAACCCCCTGGCGCGGGCGAGATCGGTGGCGGGGATTTCCGTCCAGACAAGGCGGTTTTCGGGTTGGTCGGTCATGATTTGCTCCTTGGTTTACGTTGGGACCAAGAGGTTTGTCGCACACCCCTCCTGACAGCGTGGTGTCAGGAGTGATCGATTTGAAAGTATCGACGGCTAATTGTTCTCGGCGGCAGTTCTTGCTCGAGAATTTTGCAATCCAGTTTCGTTAGGTCGTATTCGTCGTGCCGTTGGCTCAAAAACCCAGCTTCCGGTATCGTATATTGCAGTGTGGTAACCAATTTTTTCGAGTTCAGTAATTGTCCCCGCAACGCGCTGGCAGTTATCATCTGCTTCTAATATCAGCTCCGTGCTTGGCGGGGAAAGCATGGACGTCGTGATTTCTACATACTCTGCGAAAGTATCGTCATCTATTGGACTATCGTTCCAATAAATGTTACCGTCCGGGCCAATATCGACAACATTGAATACTGGACCTGCGATATCTGGAGATCCGGTATCGACCGTCATCCAAGGTAAACTGAAAATATCACAATCTGGGCTGGATACAGTCAATTCTGACAGATCAATCGGCTCATTTTCCGATGGCTCTGTTTCACTCTGAAGATCGCAAGCTGTGCCGAAAACGAGAAACATGATGGCAGCGAGGATGCTAACGTGTCTCATTATATTATGCTATCTATCCTAAATGGTTTCGGCAAGCCGTAGTTTCTCATCAAAAAAGAACCCGCCATTGCTGGCGAGCCCTTCCTTGTTCCGTTGTCATTCCCGCGAAGGCGGGAATCCAGTCCAGCCATCGCGGATATTCGCTACCGTTTGGACTGGACCCCCGCCTGCGCGGGGGTGACGTATTGAAGATACGTCAATCCTTGGTGATGAATTCGGGCAGATCGCCGCCTTCCTTCTCGCTGCCACCATCGGACGTGTCGCCGCGATCGCGACGGGGACCACGGCCTCGACCGCCTCCGCCACGCGGGCCACGGTCTCCGCCGCGACCACCGCCGCCGCCCTTGTTCTCGCCCCTATTCTCTCTGGGCGGACGGGTGTCTTCCAGCTCTTCGCCGGTTTCCTGATCGACGACGCGCATCGACAGGCGGACCTTGCCGCGCTGATCGACTTCGAGCACCTTGACCTTCACTTCCTGCCCTTCGGACAGTTCGTCGGTCACTTTCTCGACGCGCTCGTTTTTAATCTCACTGACATGGACGAGGCCGTCCTTCTGTCCCATGAAATTCACAAAGGCGCCGAAATCGACGATATTGACGACCTTGCCGTCATAGATTTTGCCGGCTTCGGCTTCCTCGACAATGCCCTCGATCCATTTGCGCGCGGCGGCGATCTCGTTGACGTCGGACGACGACAGCTTGATAATGCCCTCATCATCGATATCGACCTTGGCACCGGTTTCGGCGACGATCTCGCGAATCACCTTGCCGCCCGTTCCGATAACGTCGCGGATCTTTTCCTTGTCGATCTGCATCGTTTCGATACGCGGCGCGAAGTCCGAAAGCTCGGTGCGGGTGGTGTCGAGCGCCCTGGCCATTTCGCCCAGGATATGCGCGCGACCGCCATTGGCCTGTTCGAGAGCGGACTTCATGATCTCTTCGGTGATACCGGCGATCTTGATATCCATCTGAAGGCTGGTGATGCCCTTTTCGGTACCGGCAACCTTGAAGTCCATATCGCCGAGATGATCCTCGTCACCGAGAATATCGGACAGAATGGCAAAATCGTCGCCCTCCAGAATGAGGCCCATCGCAATACCGGAAACCGGACGCTTGAGCGGAACACCGGCATCCATCATTGCAAGGCTGCCCCCGCAGACCGTCGCCATCGAGGACGAGCCGTTGGACTCGGTGATGTCGGACAGAACACGGATCGTATACGGGAACTCTTCCGCCGTCGGCAGCACAGGATGGAGAGCGCGCCAGGCGAGCTTGCCATGGCCGGTTTCGCGGCGGCTGGTAAAGCCGAAGCGGCCCACTTCGCCGACCGAATAGGGCGGGAAGTTATAGTGCAGCATGAAGGGCGAGAAATTCAGCCCGTTCAGACCGTCGATCATCTGCTCGGCGTCTTTGGTACCCAGCGTCGTGGTGACGATCGCCTGTGTCTCGCCACGCGTGAACAGCGCGGAGCCGTGTGTGCGGGGCAGGAAGTGGACCATCGCCTCGATCGGGCGAACCTCGTCGAGCTTGCGCCCGTCGATGCGCTTCTTGTCCTTGATGATCGCACCGCGGACGATTTCGGCCTCGAGCTTTTTGACGAGCTTTAGCGAAGCAAGATAGGCTTCGGGATCGGCTGCCTCATCGAACGCCTCGCGCGCCTTGGCACGGGCTTCGTTGATCGCGGTCTGCCGCTCCTGCTTGTCGGTGAGCTTGTAGGCGGCTTCGAGATCCTTGCCGATCAGCTTTTTGAGCTTGTCCTTGACCTTCGACCGGTCGATGTCCTGCTCCAGTTCCCATGGCTCCTTCGCAGCCTGCTCGGCCAGCTTGATGATCGCGTCGATTACCGGTTTGCTGTGCTCATGCGCGAACATCACCGCGCCCAGCATGACATCTTCGGGAAGCTCCTGCGCTTCCGATTCCACCATCAGCACGGCATCGTGGGTGCCGGCGACGACGAGATCGAGTTCGCCCTCGGCGACATCGTCCATGCTCGGATTGAGTTGGTATTCGCCATCCTTGTAGCCGACGCGCGCGGCGGCGATCGGACCCATGAAGGGCAGGCCGGAGAGGGTCAGCGCGGCGGACGCGGCGACCATCGCAAGGATGTCCGGCTCGTTGACGCCATCATAGGACAGCACCTGCGCGATAACATTGATCTCGTTGTAAAAGCCTTCGGGGAAAAGCGGGCGGACCGGGCGGTCAATCAGACGGCTGGTCAGCGTTTCCTTGTCGGTCGCGCGGCCTTCGCGCTTGAAGAAGCCGCCCGGAATACGTCCGGCGGCGGAGTATTTTTCCTGATAATGTACGGTCAGCGGGAAGAAATCCTGCCCTTCGCGCACCGATTTGGCGGCGGTCACTGCGCACAGCACGACCGTATCGCCGAGCTGAGCAAGCACCGCGCCATCGGCCTGACGAGCCACACGGCCCGTTTCGAGGGTCAGCGTTTCGCCGCCCCACTGGGTTTCGACTTTCTTTACGTCAAACATTTTGTATTTTCACTTTCTTCGCGGCGCTCACCCCATGCGAGGGCCGCTCTTATGCGGGAAAAGAACCGTCCCGTACGGTCTGGGAGCTTTCGCGCTCCCCTTGCTTGGCCGCGCGCCTTATTGCGCACAGTCCAATATGGAAACGGCCCCGTAGCGGAGCCGTTCCCGATTTCGTTTGTTATTTGCGAAGGCCGAGCTTCTTGATGAGATCCTGATAGCGGGCCTCATCCACATTGCGCAGATAGCTGAGCAAATTGCGGCGTTTATTGACCATCATCAGCAGCCCGCGGCGCGAATGGTGATCCTTGTGATTGTCCTTGAAATGCCCGGTCAGGTTGTTGATGCGCTCGGTGAGGATCGCGACCTGGACTTCGGGGGAACCGGTATCGCCGTTTTCACGGGCGTGGTCCTTGATGACTTCCTGCTTGCGTTCGGCAGTAATCGACATCGTGGTATTTCCTTTCGATGCAGACGCTCACGCGTCTTTGGTTACAGGTTAAAGCCGCGCACCACTTTCAGCTCGATCCCGTCGTATTCGACGAGCGCAACCGGAACAGACCGGTCGGTCGCAAGATAAAGCCCGGCAGTGGCGGAAACCCCGATCGCCCGCTGCCCCATGCGGAGCCGCCTTGCCTGATCGGGAGCGACGGAAAGAGCCGGGATGTCGTCCAGCCCTGCCGCCAATGGCAAGAGTGCCTGTTCA
>JBGTHW010000191.1:0-5625 GCA_041746035.1 Parasphingopyxis sp. | reverse complement strand
TCTTTCCGGGCATCTGGCCGTTCAGGCGCAGCGCGCGGGGGCAGGACCCGTCGTGCTTATCGATATCGATCCGCAAGGGTCGCTGGCCGACTGGTGGAACGAGCGCGAGGACGACATGCCTGCCTTTGCGCAGACGACCGTGGCGCGACTCGCGGCCGATCTTGAGGTTTTGCGGCAGCAGGGTTTCAAGCTGGCGGTGCTCGATACGCCGCCGGCGATCACGATGGCAATCCAGAGCGTTATCCAGGTCGCCGAACTGATCGTTATTCCCACCCGCCCCAGTCCGCACGATTTGCGCGCGGTGGGCGCTACCGTCGATCTGTGCGAGCGGGCCGGAAAGCCGCTCATCTTTGTCGTCAATGCGGCGACGCCCAAAGCCAAGATTACCTATGAAGCTGCCGTCGCGCTTTCGCAGCACGGCACGGTTGCTCCCGTAACCATCCATCACCGTACCGATTTCGCGGCCTCGATGATCGACGGCCGCACTGTAATGGAAGTCGATCCCCGGGGAAAGTCGGCTGCCGAGGTCGAAACGCTCTGGAATTACATGTCCGACCGGCTCGAAAAGAACTTCCGGCGCACGGTGTTCAGCACCAATACCGGCCTGACGCCACGCGGCGTTCCTCAGCGATCTGCTACTGGTGGCTTCGGTCGCCGGGTCACGGGTCAATAGGAGCAATTCGATGGCCGAGGAAAAATTTGCATCTCTTTCATCCGGATTGCTGGCCCGCAAAGGCGCGGCAAAGCCGGCCATGCGCCGTCAGGCCTTCATCAATCCGCAGGGCGATGTTGCCAGCGACGAGGATCTGGGTTGGAACGATATGGGACATGACGTCACCAATCCGTTCGGCGTTCCGGTACAGCCGGTGGAGGCCGACGCCGAAACGCCGTTCGATGCTCCGGAACCCGAAGTCCGCAAGCAGCTCGATCAACTCTCGGAAAATCTCGAAAATAGAAGAGAGAACAGCAATTTCGAAACCATTGAATCGAAGCCGATGCCTGTCATCGCTCACGCCGCTGTTTCGGCGCAGCCTGCTGAGCCGAAAAGAGCTGAACCCGGATCCAGGAAAATACTTGCGCGGGACAAGATCGCCTTCACTTTGCGGCTCGACAAGGACCGGCATCTGAAGCTGCGCCTTGCTTCGGCGGTCAGCAACCGATCCGCGCAGCAGATCGTGACCGAAGCGCTCGATAATTTTCTCGACACAATGTCGGGCCTTAGCACGCTCGCCGAGCACGCCCCGCTCGGACGGCACAACCGAAACGACTGAACAGGGCAGAAGACCAGGAGTGAAACCGATGAAGCCGACGCTAATCAAGATTGCAGCCTCTTCGCTGGCCATGGGCTTTGCGATGGTGGGTTATTCGCCGGTCGCCAATTCAAGCACGGTCGCTGAATCCGATAGCCGCGACGAGCGGGACGCCGCGCGCGATGCCGCCGAAGCGCGCGAGGCGCTGTCCAAAGACCGCGCCGAACGCGCCGTCCGCCATGCAGAACGTGCCGTCGAAAAAATGCCGCGCAGCGCCGAATACCGCCATTTGCTAGGTCGCGCCTATCTGGCTGACGGACGGTTCGACTCGGCGGAGACCAGCTTTCAGGATGCGCTGACCATCGATCCCGATCTCACCCGCACGGCCTTCAATCTTGCGCTCGCCCAGATCGCGCAGGGCAATAGCGCCGATGCGCTCGCCGAACTGACTGATCTTGAGGGGCGCATGGGTGCCTCCGATCTCGGCCTTGCTATTGCGCTTGCCGGGAATCGCGAGCGTGCAATCGAAATTCTCCAGCAGGCCGCACGGGCCAATGGCGGCGATCCAAAAGCCCGCCAGAATCTTGCGCTTGCCTATGCCCTGGACGGGCGCTGGGCCGAAGCGCGCATCACCGCCGCGCAAGACGTCAGCATGGCGCAGCTCGATCAGCGGATGCAGGAATGGATCCGGTTCGCTCAGCCGGAAAACAGCTGGGACCAGATTTCTTCGCTCCTCGGCGTGGAAGCCGAAACGAGCGATCCGGGGCAGCCGCAACGTCTTGCACTGGCACCGATACAGGCCGAAACGATGACCGCCGAATATCAGCCCGCCGAGGCGTTTGCCCCGGTCGAGACCGATCCGGTCGTGGCGTTTACGGCGCCCGCCGAAACCGGCGTCACCGTTGCAGCGGCAACACCGATTGTGAGCGAGGTCGATGTTCCAGCCTTTATTCCCGCCGATCCGACTCCGGTTCGTATCGCGCCGACACCCCCTCGGGTTGCCGGCGATTACGCGCCACCGCGCGAGATCGCGTTTATTGTCGAGGAAGAGAATGAAGCCATCGAGATGGCGAGCACGGCTCCGGTAGCCTTTCCGCCAGCGCCGCCTCCCGCGCCTGCACCCGTCGCTGCGCCGGTTGCGATGACGGCACCAGAATCGGCCGATCCCGAACCCGTGCGCCGGTCCAGCGACGGTCGTTTCATGGTTCAGATCGGTGCTTTCGCACGCCAGTCCAATGTCGATGTCGCCTGGAACCGTGCGGTCCGCCGTTATGGCGAGCTGGCCAGCTACGAACCATCGCGTACAACGCTGGAGCGCAGCCGCACCCTGTATCGTCTGTCCTTTGGCGGTTTCCATACACGCGGCGATGCCGATCGCATGTGCCGGACCCTGAAGGGTCGCGGTGTCGATTGTTTCGTCCGCGCGCGAGCAGGGGACGCGCCCCTGCGTATCGCCGCGCGCAGCGGTTCGGGGCTCGCCGCGCTGCGCTAACCTGTTTTATGGGGGCGCATCAGAAGGGCGGTCGTTCGAGGGGGCGACCGCCCTTTATCGTGTGTAGCACCTGGCCTTGCACCGGGATGCCGTCGAACGGCGTATTGCCGGCGCTTCCCGCCATTTTCTCGCTGTCGATGCGCCACGGTTTGTCGGGGTCGAAGACGATAACATCGCCGGGCGACCCCTCCGCCAGCGAGCCGCCGGGGATGCCGAGCATTCTCGCCGGATTGGCGGAGAGCAGCGCGAACAGCCGCGCCATATCGATATACCCCTCGCGCACAAGGCCGAGCGACAGCGTCAGCAGCGTTTCTGCGCCCGACATCCCGGTTTCCGCGTCGGCATAGGGCAGGCGCTTTGCTTCCGGTCCCTGCGGATCGTGGCCCGAACAAAGGACATCGATAGTGCCGTCGGCCAGCGCCGTCAGCGCGGCATCGCGGTCCTCGGCGCTGCGCAGGGGCGGGGAGAGTTTCGCGAAAGTGCGGAACGGCCCGATATCGACATCGCAGAGAAGCAGATGGGCGGGGGTGATCCCGCAGCTTACCTTTGCGCCGCGCTGCCTGGCTTCGCGGATCAGCGCGAAGCCGCGCGCCGTCGTCACCTGATGGAAATGGATATGTGCGCCGGTGTCTTCGGCCAGCATCAGGTCGCGGGCGATGGCGAGGGCTTCGGCGATGGCGGGCGCGCCGGACAGGCCAAGGCGCAGCGCGGTCTCGCCCGCCGTCGATACGGCCCCGGCAGCCAGCCCCTCGTCCTCGGCATGCGTTATGACGATCAGATCGAGCGCCGCCGCATAGCTCAGCACCTTGTGCATGACGCCGCTATCGGCGATGCGCTCGCGCCCGGTCGAAACCGCGACAGCCCCGGCCTCTTTCATCAGCCCGATTTCGGCGAGCTCCGTGCCGTCCAGACCCTGCGTCGCAGCCGCCAGCGGATGCACCCAGACCTCCGGCTTGCCGGCTGCCGCCGCGCGCTGGACGATCGACGCTTCGTCGAGCACCGGCGACTGATCCGGCATCAGCACCGCCCGCGTAATCCCACCCGCAACGAACGCCGGGATATCCGTCGCGAACACACCGAGATCGACGATACCGGGGGCGATATGATGGCCGCTGGAATCGAGGGTTTCTGCGTCCGGCGAGGGTCGCGCGGCAATCGTGCCATCGGCGATATAGAGATCGCCGGTTTTCGTGCCGGTCGCCGGATCGATCAGCGTTCCGCCGGTGATAGTCAAGTCACTCACAAAACCAGCGGGAGAGTGTCAATCATCATCCCCACCCCTCCACGCCGCGCTGCTTGCGCGTCAGCACATCGAGGCACCCCATCCGCACCGCCACGCCCATCTCAACCTGCTCGGTGATCGCGGAGCGCGCGATATCGTCGGCGACATCGCTGGAAATCTCGACGCCGCGATTCATCGGACCAGGATGCATGACGAGCGCATCGTCGGCCGCCTTCGCCAGCCGCTCCCGCGTCAGTCCGTAAAGCGCGTGATACTCGCGCGGCGAGGGGATGAATCCGCCCTGCATGCGTTCGTTTTGCAAACGCAGCATCATCACGACATCGCAACCCTCCAGCCCCGCATCGAAATCGGTGAAAGCCGTGACGCCCAGCCGCTCGATAGCGCGCGGCATCAGCGTCGGCGGCGCAACAACGCGGACCTCTGCGCCAAGCGCCGTGAGTGCAAGGATATTGGAGCGCGCCACGCGCGAATGTAATATATCGCCGCAAATCGCCACGCGCTGCTTCTCCAGAGCGCCCTTGCGGCGGCGGATGGTCAGCGCATCTAACAAGGCTTGCGTCGGGTGTTCGTGCCAGCCATCGCCGGCGTTCAGCACCGGGCAATCGACCTTGTCGGCGATCAGCTGCACCGCGCCGGAGGCCTGATGCCGGATCACGATCACATCGGCGCGCATCGCGTTCAGCGTCACCGCCGTATCGATCAGCGTCTCGCCCTTTTTCACGCTCGATTGCGCAGCGTGCATATTGACGACATCGGCACCGAGCCGCTTGCCCGCAATCTCGAACGACAGCAGCGTGCGCGTGGAATTTTCGAAAAACGCATTGATCTGCGTGAGCCCCGCCAGCCGGTCGTCATGCTTGGACGCCGCCCGGTTCATCGCCACCCATTGCTCGGCCTCATCGAGCAGGAAGGTGATCTCCCACGGCTGAAGCCCGTCGATGCCGGTCAGATGGCGATGCGGAAAAGGATGCGCGCCTTCGGGCGTGGCAGAGGGACGAGGCGCGGCGTCTGGCATTAAAGGGGTGCTTTAGGGGGGATGGGGTGGAGGGGCAATAGTGTCGACCATAGCCATCATTGACACAAGGCCGTTCGGCCAACCATAATCGCCGAAATTTATTCTTTTGCAAAAGGATGCTCGCGTTGATTACCACTCTTTTTCGTTCGGCACTGTTTGCAGTTTCGCTGGGTTTTGGTGCCATGTCGATCGCGCAAACTCCCGGGACCTCCGAAGGTATCCCCGTGACAATTGGCACGACCTACATAATCGCGTCCGAAGTGATGGGAATGGACCGGCGGATCACAGTGCGGTTGCCTTATGGCTATGGCGAGGAAAACAATGCCGAACGGACCTACACTGTTGTCTATCTGATTGATGGCGGGCCGGAACAGGATTACCCTCATTTAGCCGGCATCGCTCAGCTGCACGATACCAACTACGCGTTCGATGAATTTTTTCTGGTTGGCGTGGAAACGGTTGATCGCCGTGCCGAGATCAGCCCGCCGGTCAGGGATCCCGAGCAATATGCCGATCTCGGCGCAGTGCCAGGTCGCAGCCAATAATTTCGCGATTTCCTAAGCCAGGAAGTGCAGCCTTGGGTGGAGGCGCGGTATCGCACCGGGCGCGAAATACTAATCGGGGA
>JBGTHW010000190.1:0-4823 GCA_041746035.1 Parasphingopyxis sp. | reverse complement strand
CCGCGCTGGCCGGGATCGAGCGCCGCCAGTTCGCCTTCGCCCGCGCCCTGCGCGCCGCCGTCGATGCCCGCACCCGGGAAACCGCCGAGGCGATCCGCGAATTCGGCTTCGATCCACGCAGCATGAGCCGTCAGGCGCAGGGCGGTCCGCTAACCCCGGTGCGGATTTCCGATGCACTGCGCGGGACGATGGAGGGCGAACTCGCCGAGCTCGAGATGTCTCTCAACCGCCTTGCGGTGATGGAACTTTCGCTTCGGGCCATTCCCTCGGCCCAGCCGACCGCGCGGGTCGCGCTCTCCAGCCCGTTCGGCTATCGCAGCGATCCCTTCACCGGCGAACCCGCGATGCATAGCGGACTCGATTTTCGCGGGCACCATGGCCAGGGCATTCTCGCCACCGGGCCGGGCCGCGTCAGCTTTACCGGAAGCAAGGGCGGTTATGGCAATGCGATCGAGATCGATCACGGGGCCGGCGTTATCACCCGCTATGCCCATCTTTCCGGAATCGACGTGCGGCCCGGACAGGCTATAAGGCGGGGACAGCGAATCGGGCGGATGGGCAGCACCGGCCGCTCGACCGCCACCCATCTGCACTATGAAGTGCGTATCAACGGCCGCGCGGTAAATCCGCGGCCTTTATTGGAGGCAGACCGCAATGTTCTCGAAATCCAATCCACAGCCGACACAATCGCAGCGAGAAGAGGTGAAAATGACCGAAATGCCAACCAGCGCAGCTAAAAATTCGACGTTCTCGGTCATCGGCCAGGACGTCACCGTTACCGGCGATATCGATGCAAGCGTCGACCTGCATGTCGACGGCAAGGTCGATGGCGATATCCGCTGCCAGACGCTTGTTCAGGGAACCGACAGCGAGATCAACGGCGCAGTAAGCGCCGACAAGGCCCGGATTTCGGGTTCCGTCGAAGGATCGATCATGGCGACCGAACTTATCATTGAGTCTGGTGCCAAGGTTACCGGCGATGTCGTCTATGAGAAACTGAGCATCGAGCCGGGTGGCCATGTCGAAGGCAGCTTCCGGTATAAAACGGCGGGTACGCTGAAGAAGGAAGCGCCAAGGGCGACGGAGCCAAAGAAAGATATGCCGCAATCCGCGCAGAAGGACGCTGCGCTGACGCTGGTGGATGAAGCGCCGAAGACAGAGAGCAAACAGGCGAGCGTGCTATAGGGGTAAGCCTGTTTCAGCGCCGGTCGCTGACCAGTTCGCCGCCCTGAATCACCAGATCGACAGTCTCCAGCTCGCCGATATCGGCGAGCGGATCGCCACCGACGGCAATGATATCGCCATAGCGGCCCACCGCAATCGCGCCGACATCGTCCGAACGGCCCAGCGCTTCCGCCGCATTGACCGTCGCCGCCTGGATCGCCTGGAGCGGCGTCATGCCATAGCGCACCATCACACCGAACTGCCGCCCGCCCGTGCCATGCGGATAAACGCCCGCGTCCGAGCCGAACACATGCGTCGCGCCCAGCGCGACGGCACGGCGGAAACTCTCCCGCTGGATCGTGCCGACCTGTCGTTCCTTGGCGAGATTTTCCTCCAGCACCCCGTTCGCCTCGCCCTCGCTCAGCGTATATTCGGTGTTGTAAATATCCATCGAGAACACCGTGCCCGCCGCATTGGCCATGCGGATCGTCTCGTCGTCGAGATAGCTCGCATGTTCGACCGTATCGACACCCGCACGGATCGCAGCGCGAATACCCGAATTGCCATGGGCGTGGGCGGCTACCCTCATCCCCAGCATGTGCGCTTCCTCTACAGCGGCACGGATCTCTTCCTCCGTCATCTGCTGCATCCCGACCTCGGTGCCGCGCGAGAACACGCCGCCGGTCGCGCAGATTTTGATGACATCCGCGCCATAGCGCCGGTTTTGCCGCACCCGCAGACGCACCGCCTCGACCCCGTTGATCCCGCGCTCGCCATCTCGGCTGATAATGGAGGGCGGAAAGCCGTTGCTGTCGCAATGGCCGCCGGTCGGCCCGAACGCATAGGTCGCGGCAACGATCCGCGGGCCGGGATAGAAACCGCTCTCGATCCCTTGCCGCAGCGCGACATCGGCATAATTGTCGCTGCCGAGATTGCGCACGGTCGTGAACCCCGCCTCGACCATCGCCCGCGCATTGACGACGCCGAGCGTCGTCCAGAAGGCGTCGGTATATTCGAGGCTGCGATAGCCGCCGATCAGCGGCGAGGAATCGAGATGAACATGCATGTCGATCAGACCGGGGAGCAGCGTCATGCCGGACAGATCGAGCTGTTCGGCGTCTTCGGGAATATCCGGCGTTTCGCCATTGGCGGCGATGGCAACGATACGCTCGTCGGTGATGACGATGGTCGGGCGTTCGATGGTGCGGCCATTGGTGACGTCGATCATCGCATCGGCGGTAACGACGAGGGTTTCGGCGGAGGCGGCAGTTGTGATGAACAGTGCGATGGCGGTGGTGAGTGATTTGACCATAGTGCTTCCCCGATTGGTCACTCCGGGTTTGAGTGACGGCAATCCTTTTTCAATAAATACTGTCATTGCGAGCGCAGCGGGCCGCAGGCGACCGAGGGTCAACCAATCCACGGCTTTGCGCGACACTCTGGATTGCTTCGCTGCGCTCGCAATGACAATGGTTTATATTCTCGGACATCATCAATAATGCACCGCCCTCCCGTAGGCATCGAGCACGCTCTCATGCATCATCTCGCTCAGTGTCGGGTGCGGGAAGACAGTGTGCATCAGTTCGGCTTCGGTCGTTTCCAGTTGCCGCGCGATGGCATAGCCCTGGATCAGCTCCGTCACTTCCGCGCCGATCATATGCGCGCCGAGCAGCTCGCCGGTTTTCTTGTCGAACACCGTCTTGATAAAGCCGTCCGCCTCGCCCAGCGCAATCGCCTTGCCATTGCCGATAAAGGGAAAGTTGCCGGTCTTGACCTCATGCCCGGCCTCTTTCGCCGCCGCCTCGGTCAGGCCGACACTGGCGACCTGCGGGCGCGAATAGGTGCAGCCGGGGATGTTGCCGGTCTCGAAGGCGTGCGGAGTATTGCCGGCGAGCTTTTCAACTGCGGTAACGCCCTCATGGCTCGCCTTGTGCGCCAGCCAGGGCGGGCCGGTGACATCGCCGATCGCGAGAATGCCCTCGACATTCGTCCGGCCGAAGCCATCGACCGCGATATGGCCGTTCTTGGCGGTCTTTACGCCAAGGTCTTCCAGACCGATATCCCCGGTATTCGGGACGATGCCGATGGCGACGATAGCGTGGCTGAATTCATGGGTTTCGGTCTTGCCCTTGGTATTCTTGATCGTGGATTTGACGCCGGATTTGCCGGTCTCCAGCTTCTCGACTGCCGCGCCGGTCATCACCGTCATGCCCTGTTTTTTCAGCGTTTTTTCCATATGCGCGGAAATGTCCGCATCCTCGACCGGCAGCACCCGGTCCAGCATCTCGACCACCGTAACCTCCGCGCCGAGATCGCTGTAGAAACTGGCGAATTCGATGCCGATGGCACCGGACCCGATGACCAGCAGCTTCGTCGGCATTTCCTCCGGCACCATAGCGTGGCGATAGGTCCAGATGCGTTTGCCGTCTGCCTGCGCGAAAGGCAGGTTGCGCGCGCGGGCACCAGTGGCGATCATGATCGATTTCGCGGAAAGTTCGGTCGTCTTGCCGTCCTTCTCGACCGCCAGCTTGCCTTTGCCGAGCAGCTTGCCGAACCCTTCATGCACCGTAATCTTGTTCTTCTTCATCAGATGGGTGACGCCGCTATTGAGCTGCCCCGCCACGGTACGCGAGCGTTTCACCACCTTCTCCAGATCGAAGCCGGGCTTCTCCGCCACCAGCCCGTAATCGCTGGCATTCTCCAGATAATGATAAATCTCCGCCGTGCGCAGCAAGGCCTTGGTCGGGATACACCCCCAATTAAGGCAAATACCGCCGAGTTTCTCCCGCTCGACAATCGCCACCTTCATGCCAAGCTGCGCCGCGCGGATCGCGGAGACATAGCCGCCGGGTCCGGAGCCGAGGACGATCAGGTCATATTGTTCAGTCATGTTCGGTTCTCCCTCCTCTCCCCTTGAGGGAGAGGATACGAAGACTTGGCAGTCCTGAGCTTGTCGAAGGACTGCCTAGTCGAAGTTGGTGAGGGCCCGTCGCCAAGCGCGGCTAGTATCGCCGTCAGCACTCCCTCAAAATTGTTGGCAATATCGCTATTCCAGAAGCGCAACACGCGATAGCCCTTATCTTGCAGCCAGACATCCCGACGCCGGTCATGATCGTTATCCGCGTGCTGGGAGCCATCCGCTTCGACAATCAGCCGCCGTTCCTGACAAACGAAATCGACAATGTAAGGGCCGATGGGTTGTTGCCGACGAAACTTTGCATCACCCAAACGCCTGCCCCTCAGTCTGCTCCAGAGTTTCTTTTCCATCTCCGTAGACGTTCGTCTCAACGATTTTGCCTGGTTCAGAGTGTTGGATTCATACCCAGTCACAGGCCCTCACCCTCCCACCGCTTCGCGGCGGGCCCCTCCCTCTCCCTAGATGGGAGAGGGGTTTGGCGTTCCCCCTCCGGGGCCGGCGGCACGTCGCGTGGCCGCTTGTCTTCGCCCACCGCGACCATTGTAAAATAGCCTTCGGCAACGCGCTCGGCGAACTCGCTGTCGCGGTCGCGTCGCCAGGCTTCGGTGAAAATACGCATCGAGGAGCGGCCGATTTTATCGAAACTCGCCCAGACGGAGAATTCGTCGCCGACGATCACGGGTTTCACGAATTTCAGTTCGTCCGCCCCGATCAGCGACGCCTGCCCGCCCGCATGGCGCGA
>JBGTHW010000189.1:0-19507 GCA_041746035.1 Parasphingopyxis sp. | reverse complement strand
AGCACGCCTGGCGGATCGATATGGCGCGGGCCGCTTCGCTGGCGGGCGCGCTTTACTGGGATGATGACGAGGCGGGCCGCGTCGAGGCACAGCCACGGATTCATGGCGATGTCGTGCTGGCCCGCAAGGATGCGCCGACATCCTACCATCTGGCCGTTACGGTCGACGATGCGGCGCAGGGCGTGACCGATGTGGTGCGGGGCAGCGATCTTTTCCCGGCGACGCACGTCCATCGCCTGCTCCAGCATCTGCTGAAACTGCCGGTCCCGCGCTATCATCATCATGCGCTGATCGAGGACGCGGACGGCAACCGCCTCGCCAAGCGCGACGATGCGCGATCGCTGGCGTCGCTGCGGGAGGCTGGGGTTGCGCCGGACGCAATCCTTGCCGCATTGCGCTGCAATCCTCCGGATATTGGCAATCTGCTGGCCAGCGCCTAAATAGCCTTCATGCAAACACTCCTCATCATCCTTCTGGTCGCGGCAATGGCGGCGACGGTTTTCTTTCTCGTGAAAGGGATCATCTCCTTCCTCAAGACCACCGAGGCCGATCTGACCGGCACCGCCCCCAATATGTCCGGCCATCGCCAGAACAAGGCGATGCAGGGGCGAATCCTGATGCAGGCGGTTGCGGTGGTGATCGTCGTGTTGCTGCTGCTGTTGATGGGGCGCTGACAAGGCGCGCCCACCCGTTTGCTTTGAGCCTGTGGAAGGGTTGCTCTTTCCGGCGATCGGGTAAGGATCGGACTTCGACAAGCCCGGTCCGAACGGATAGGTAGCTTCGATGGTCAAGCTCAACAAAATCTACACACGCACCGGCGATCAAGGCACCACGGGCCTTGTCGATGGGTCGCGTGTTTCAAAAGCCGATTTGCGGATGGCGGCGATTGGTGACGTCGATGAAGCCAACAGCGCGATCGGTGTGGCGCTGCGCCATATCGAGGGCGGGGAGCAGCGCGCGATGCTCTCCCGCATTCAGAACGAAATGTTCGATCTCGGTGCCGATCTTGCGACGCCCGGCGATGATTTCGCGCCGTCCGAGACGGTGCTGCGCATCACGGCGGAACAGGTCGCGCGGCTGGAAACCGAAATCGACAAGATGAACGAAATCGTCGAACCGCTGACCAGCTTTATCCTGCCCGGCGGCCATCCGGGTGCGGCGCATATATTGCTCGCCCGCGCCGTCGTCCGGCGGGCCGAGCGAATGGCGGTCGCCACGTCGGAAAAAACATCCCTCAACCCGCAGGCGATGGCCTATATCAACCGGCTGTCCGATCATCTTTTCGTGCTGGGCCGTGCGATCAATGCCAGTGCGGGCGGCGATGTGCTGTGGGCGCCGGGTGTGACGCGATAATATTCCGCAGTGGTGAATTTATTTCACCCGGAATTGAAACATTTAATTGTTATAGCGTTCTTGTTCGGTGAGCGGTTGACGATTGCCGCTCTTGTCCGGATGCTTGCGCCGGAAATCAGGAGACCATAATGGCAACCCGCGCAGACCCCTTGATCGAAGCCGATACGCTGGCCGCGCGTTTTGCCGAAACACGTGACCTTACGACATCGCTGGCCTCGCAGCTGTCCGATGCCGACGCCACCGTTCAATCCATGGAGGATGCGTCACCCGCAAAATGGCATCTTGCGCATACGGCGTGGTTCTTCGAAACCTTCATATTGCGCGATCATGTCGAGGATTACGACCTCTTCAGCGATGACTGGCCGTTTCTTTTCAACAGCTATTATGAGGCCGAGGGCGAACGCCACACACGGGCGCGGCGCGGGATGATTACGCGACCGACGCTCGATGAAGTGCGGTCCTATCGCCGCCATGTCGACGATGCGCTGATCGGGGTGTTGCCGGAGATGAACGATGAAGCGCGCGAGCTGGTCGAACTCGGCATCCATCATGAGCAGCAGCATCAGGAATTGCTGCTGATGGACATCCAGCATCTGTTTGCGCAAAATCCGCTGGAGCCGACCCTGTTCGAACCCGTGCGGTGCGGACCGAGCGAGGTGCCGGACGCGCTAGACTGGATCGAGGGCAGCACCGGCGAGGTCGAGGTCGGCTGCGACGGGAACGGTTTTACCTTCGATTGCGAAGGACCGCGCCACAAAGTCTATCTCAATCCCCACGCGCTCGCCGCCCGCCCGATTACCAATGGCGAATGGATCGAATTTATCGAGGCTGGCGGATATGAAACCCACGAGCACTGGCTGATGGAAGGCTGGGCCTGGGTGCAGGATAACAGCATCGAAGCGCCTGCTTACTGGCGCAAGGGCGAGGACGGCAAATGGTATCGCTTCGGCCTTGCCGGCGCGCGCCCGCTCGATCCCGCCGCACCGGTTTGCCATATCAGTTATTACGAGGCGGTCGCTTATGCCAACCGGACGGGCTTTCGGCTGCCGACCGAGGCCGAATGGGAAGATGCCGCGCGCGATTGCGATCCGGCGGCGGGGAACCAGCTGGATCGGGCCAGCGATGTGCGCAGCAGGCCGGGAGAGGTCGGCGATGGCCTCCAACAGATGTTCGGCGATGTCTGGGAATGGACGGGCACGGCCTACGGCCCGCACCCGGGCTTCCGCGCCGCCGAAGGCGCGGTCGGCGAATATAACGGCAAATTCATGGTCGGCCAGTATGTGCTGAAAGGTGCCAGCTGCGCCACGCCGCGCGGCCACAGCCGGGCGAGCTACCGCAATTTCTTCTATCCGCATATGCGCTGGCAATTTGCGGGACTCCGTCTCGCAAGAGACCTCTGAATGGCCGATAGCGAACCGGACACGGGCGTCGACCCCGCTTTTCGCGCCGATGTGCTGAACGGTCTCAAATCCGATCCGCGCGCCATCCCGGCGCGCTGGCTCTACGATCTGAAAGGCTCGGAACTGTTCGAGCAGATCACCGACCTTCCCGAATATTATCCGACGCGGACGGAGCGCGGGCTGCTCGACCGCTATTCCGGCGAGGTCGGCGAGGCTATTGGCGCGGGGCGGGCGGTAATCGAATTCGGCTCCGGTTCCTCGCTGAAAACGCCGTTGCTGCTCGGCCGGATCGACCCCGCCGCCTATGTGCCGATAGATATATCGGGCGAATTCCTGCGCCAGTCCGCCGAGGCGCTGGCCGGGGAATTCCCCGACCTGCCGGTTTATCCGGTCGAGGCCGATTTCATGCGTAAGGTGCCGCTGCCGGATGCCGTGGCCGACATGCCCAAGCTCGGCTTCTTTCCGGGCTCGACCATAGGCAATTTCATTCCGCCTTCCGCCGTCGATTTCCTCCGCGCGATGAAGGAGACGCTGGACACCGGCGCGATGCTGCTGATCGGCATGGACCGGGTGAAGGGCGAGGATATTCTGATCCCCGCCTATGACGATGCGGCGGGGGTGACGGCGGCGTTCAATCTGAACCTGCTGGAGCGGATCAATCGCGAGCTCGATGGCGATATACCGCTCGACGCCTTTCGCCACCGCGCCATCTGGAACGACATGCTGGCGCGGATCGAAATGCATATCGAGGCGATCCGCGATGTCGCATTCAGCGTGTCGGGCGAGCCCTTCGCGATGGCCGGGGGCGATACGATCCATACCGAGAACAGCCATAAATACGGCCCCCGCGACGCCCGCATTCTGCTGCGCGCAGGGGGCTGGACGGTGTGCGAAGAATGGACCGACGAGGCGGATCAGTTCGCGCTGCTCCTCGCCGAGGCGCAGCCGGAACGCACCGCCCCCTGATCTAGCCGAAAGCGGCACGGCGCGTTAAGGGATGCGCACCAACCGGAAAGGACAATCATGCAGGCAGTGGGTGTAATCGGCGCGGGTCAGATGGGCGCGGGGATCGCGCAGGTGTCGGCGCAGGCGGGCTATCGCGTGTTGTTGTCCGATGTGAAGCTGGAGGTCGCGGAGAAGGCGAAGGCCGGAATCGAGAAACAGCTTAATCGTCTGGTCGAGAAGGACAAGATGGAACCGGAGGCGCGCGATGTCGCGCTGGACCGGATCGAGCTGGTCGGCGATTTTAGCGGCATGTCGAGCGCGGGGCTGATTATCGAAGCGGCGACCGAGCGCGAGGACATCAAACGGCAGATATTCGAGGAAGCGGGCAAGGTGCTGGCGCATGACGCGGTGCTGGCCTCCAACACCTCCTCGATCTCGATCACCAAGCTGGCGCAGGGTTCGGCCGATCCCAAGCGTTTCATCGGCGTGCATTTCTTCAATCCCGTGCCGTTGATGGGGTTGATCGAGGTGATCCGCGGGCTGGCGACGTCGGACGAGACGGTGAAGACGGTCGAAACCTTCGCCACCGCGCTTGGCAAGCGCACCGTCCACGCCAATGACGCACCGGGCTTTATCGTCAATCGCGTGCTGATGCCGATGCTCAATGAGGCCGCCTTCGCGCTGGGCGAGGGCGTGGCGAGCATCGAGGACATCGATGCCGCCTGCCAGCTCGGTCTTAATCATCCGATGGGGCCGCTGACACTGGCGGACTTTATCGGTCTCGATACCTGCCTGCATATCGTCAATGTGCTTTATGCGGGTACCGGCGACCCCAAATTCCGCGCCGCGCCGCTGCTCGTCAAATATGTCGAAGCGGGCTGGCTGGGCCGCAAGACCGGCAAGGGCTTTTACGATTATTCGGGCGACGAGCCGGTGCCGACGCGGTAGTGAGCGTTGCCTTCGCATCGTCATTGCGAGGAGCCGAAGGCGACGCGGCAATCCAGAGCGGCCGGCGATATCGTGCGCGGCTCTGGATTGGTTGACCTTCGGTCGCCTTCGGCACGCTACGCTCGCAATGACGACAGAACATGGAGAGGTATGGCATGACGGACGAAATTCGTGACTTCACAATAGCCATCGACGACAGCGCGCTGGACGATCTCCACCGCCGCCTTGCCCATGCGCGCTTTCCCGAAAAGGAAACCGTCGAGGACTGGAGCCAGGGCATCCCGCTTGCCTATGTCCGCGAACTCGCCGATTACTGGCGCGACGAATATGACTGGCGACGGTGCGAGGCGGCGCTGAATGCGTATCCCAACCATCTGATCGCCATCGATAGCGTCGATATCCATTTCCTGCATATCCGCTCGTCGCACGAGGACGCCAAGCCGCTGATCCTGACGCATGGCTGGCCGGGTTCGGTGATCGAATTTATCGACGTGATCGAGCCGCTTACGAATCCGCCGGACGGCGAGCAGGCCTTCCATCTCGTCATTCCCTCGCTGCCCGGATACGGCTTTTCCGGCAAGCCCATTGAAACCGGCTGGACCGTGCAGAAGATCGCCGAAGTCTGGCACGAGCTGATGACGGCGCTCGGCTATGATGCGTGGTTTGCGCAGGGCGGCGATTGGGGCGCGATGGTGACGACGATGATCGGCGCGCGAGCCAAGGGTGGCGTCAAAGGTATCCACGTCAATATGACGGTTGCCACACCGCCCAAGGAGGTCATGGAACATCCGACGGAGGAGGAACAGGGTGCGCTCGCACGGCTCGCGCAATATCGCCAAACCGGCGCGGGCTATTCGACGCAGCAGGCGTCGAAGCCGCAAACCATCGGCTATGCGCTCGCCGATTCACCGGTCGGCCAGATGGCATGGATCGTCGAGAAATTCCAGGAATGGTCTGACTGTGAAGGCCATCCCGAACCCGAATTCAGCAAGGATCATCTGCTCGATAATGTGATGATCTACTGGCTCAACAATGCCGGGGCATCCTCGGCGCGGCTCTATTGGCACAGTTTCCGGCAACCCGATATGTCGACCGTCGAAATTCCCACCGGCATCAGCAGCTTCCCGCGCGAGATCATGCGCGCCTCGCGCCGCTGGGCCGAAACACGCTACAAGAATATCGTCTATTGGGGCGAACCGGAGCGCGGCGGCCATTTCGCGGCGATGGAGAGGCCGGGGCTGTTTGTCGACGAACTTCGGGCGTGTTTCAACAGCATGGTGATTTAATTACCCTGCTTCCTCCAGTCCGGCGCCGATCCGATATCGTGCCCGCCCTTGCGGCGTCCGCTGCATGCTCAATCATCCGGTAACCTTTTCCATAAGCACAATCTTTACCATTGGGCGGCAAAGTGCGGCGTACAGGAAACACAGTCACAAGGAATGATCGATGGGCATTGCCGCCGAACTTCATTCGACAAACCCGGAAGGCAAGCGCGAGGCCGGTCGCACGGCGGTCGGCATGCGCACGGGCTTTCGCAAGCGCGGCTATGAAAATGCCCGGGCGGATCTGCTCGATATTTCGGCCAAGGGCTTCAAGGTCGACACCGCCCTGGCGCCGGGCGTCGGTAATGTCGTGTGGTTGCGTTTGCCCGGTATCGAGCCGAAGGTGGCTCAGGTAAAATGGGTCGATGGCTTTATCGCCGGGTGCGAGTTCCACGCACCGATGCACACTGCCGTACTCGACAGGCTGCTCGACCAGCTTGAACTGGCGCGCCGTGGCGGCTGACAAAGCTAAATGACCTTGCTGTTGTAGCGGTGCCAGGCGAGAATTGCCGCCGCGCCGCGATGCGGCTTCCAGCGTTCCGCCACATCCCGTACCGCCTGCTCGCTCGGGCGATCGTCCATCGCCAGCATTTGCCCGACCGCTATGCGTATCGCGAGATCGCCAGCTGGCCAGATATCGGGTCGTCCCTCGGCAAATAGCAGATAGATTTCCGCCGACCACCGCCCGATGCCCCTGATAGCGGTGAGCGCGGCGATGGCTTCCTCATCATCTTCGGACAGCGCATCGAGATCGAGGGCACCGGAGCGGATCAGCCCGGCCAGGCTGCGCGCATAGGCGTTCTTTTGACGGCTGAGCCCAGCACCGCGCAATGTCTCGTCGCTCGCCGCCAGCACCGACGCGGGGTCTTCGATATCGCCCAGCCTGTTGGCCAGTCTCTCCCACACCGTATCGGCTGCCCTGACGCTGACCTGCTGACCGATAATCGTCCGCAACAGTGTCGCATAACCGAGGGGACGGATGCGCGGTGCCGGATAGCCGAAATCCCTGATCGTCCGCGCCAGCCCCGGCTCGATGGCGGCAAGACTATCGAGCGAAGCGCGCAACTGGTCTGCCGACAACCCCATCACTTTCGCCCCTTGATTTAGTGCCGAAGCCATCACATAGCCCGCGCGCGATCATTTATCGAATGCCGGGGAGCAGGTCCATGCCGAAACTCATTGTCGTCAATCGCGATGGCGAAGAATCCACCATCGAGGTCGAGGACGGCCTGACGGTGATGGAGGCAATCCGCGATAATGGCTTCGATGAGCTGCTGGCGCTGTGCGGCGGCTGCTGCTCATGCGCGACGTGTCATGTCCATGTCGATCCCGAATTCAAGGACGAGCTGACGGAAATGGACGAGGACGAGGACGATCTGCTGGAAAGTTCCGATCATCGCGACGAAAATAGCCGCCTGTCCTGCCAGATCCCGTTCGAAGACGAACTGGACGGGTTGCGTGTAACCATTGCACAGGAAGACTAGGCGGACCGCCTATTGCCGCGCTGCACAGGCATAAAGCGCAACCGCCGCAGCATTGGAAACATTCAGGCTTTCGATACCCTCGCCAATCGGCAGTCGCGCCAGCGCGTCGCAGTGGCTGGCAGTATTTTGCCGCATTCCCGCACCTTCCGCGCCGAGAACCAGAGCCACCCGCGCGGGGCCGAGGGCATCGGCGAGCACCATCTCCGCCTCGCCAGCAAGCCCGATCCGCCAGAAGTCCGCGTCCGCAATCGTCTCCAGCGCGCGCGAAAGATTGACGACGCGGCACCAGGGCAGGGTTTCCAGCGCGCCCGAAGCCGCCTTGGCGAGCACGCCCGATTCCGGCGGGGCATGGCGATCCTGCGTCACCAGCGCGAGCGCACCGAAGGCGACCGCCGAGCGCATGATCGCGCCGACATTGTGCGGATCGGTGACCTGATCGAGAATAACCAGCGGGCGTCCATCCGCCGCGCGATCCAGCACATCCTCTATCGCGACTTCCGCAAGCGGATCGAACTCGGCGACCAGCCCTTGATGCGGCGCGTCCGGCGGCACGAGCCGGGCGAGATCGGTAGCCGATGCCAGTTCGGGCTGGATGCCCATCGGCGGGTCGATAGACGCAAGGGCTTCATGCGTGGTCCAGAGCTTGCGGACGGTGCGTTTCTTATTCGCCAGCGCCGCCATTACCGCATGACGGCCCCAGAAGCGTGGTGCGCGCGCCTCGCGCTGTTTTGCTTTTCGCCGTTTTGCCATGCGGGCCGCTTTCCACGACCTGGCGTTGACAGGCAAGCGTCCTTTCGCCATTGAGCCGCCCTTCGCCGCGCTTTGGGCTGTATGGCAGGGCTGCGGCAGCCCCGATGGACGGGTGGCCGAGTGGTTAAAGGCAGCAGACTGTAAATCTGCCCGCGCAAGCGTACGCTGGTTCGAATCCAGCCCCGTCCACCAGGTTTTCGGGAAACAGGGAACGTTCCGGGGGCGATTTCCCGCAAATTCTCAAACGTAAATGCGCAATGCAGCGACCGATTGATCTTGCCCGACGACAAGATTTTGTAATATGCTATCTGCCATCGGATCCGTGCGGTATTTACCGGCATGCTGATTCGGACGACGCGGCTTGTGCCGCGCGAAGGAGAGGGCAGTGGCATGGTTACAGACGATCCGGTGAAATTCGCCGTGCTCGGGCGGGACCTGCAAACGCCCGAAGCGGGCGAGACGGTTGAAGACCTGACCATGCCGGGGGCACCGGGGCATAATCTTTACGTGACGACCGAACAGCTGCTGAGCGAGATGATGGTGGCCAATGGCAGGGATGTGCCGAATTTCTCGCCGACCGCGCTCGCTATGCCGGAAACCGGGGGCGATACCGACGATAGCGACATGGCTGCGGCCGGCGCTTCCGTCGGGACCGCTGCCGCAAACGAGAGCGATGTGGCGGAAGAGGGCGACAGGGACGAGGGCACCGATGCAAGTGACGGCATGGACGGGATCGCGCACGAGAGGGCATCCGGTGGTGGCGGGGCCGGGGAAGAAGACGCGGCACCGGAGCCGGAGGCACCGTCCGAAACGGCTATCGAGGACACTGCCCCGGAGGGCGACGATGCATCCCCCGGTGCTCGCGAAAACCTGATTCTGGAATATGTTCGCCCCGTTGCGGCCGTATCGATTGCCGATATTCTGGAAGTTGCCTCGCACATGGATGAGGAAGGCCCGAATGGCGAAGGGCGGCAGGGCGTTTCCATAGGCGGATTTTTCGCGGTCGAGGACGGTGGTCCGGCGCCAGCCGAACCGGCTGAAACGATGCTGGGTCATGTCGATGGCATTGGGCTGTTGAGCGCCGACTTCGTCATCTAGCGTCCGGTCGCTGGCGAGGCAGCACTAGCTGCTTAGCTAAAATACGGAATGACGCCCGTCTCTCAATGGTGCACATGGGCGCGAGCTAACCGGGGAGAGGACGCTGCATGGAACGCTATCGACCGCTCAGCCGCTCCATAGCAGGCAAGACCGCCATCGTCACCGGAGCTGCCAGCGGCATGGGACGGGCGACGGCGCATCTGTTCGCCGCCGAGGGCGCGAACGTCGCGGTGACCGATTTGAAGCAGGATGCGTGCGACAGCGTTGTCGCCGAGATCGAGGCGGCGGGTGTGTCCGGCTGCGCCAAGGCCTGGGCGCTCGATGTCTCGGATACCGATGCTATCAGGCGCGTGGTTGGCGAGTCGGCGGCAGCGTTTGGCGGCCTCGACATTGTCGTCAACAATGCCGGGTTCGCTATCGCGGGCGATGTTGCCGAAGAAAGCTACGAGGATAGCTGGGGTCCGACACTGGAGGTCATGCTCGCCGCGCATCAACGCGTCATCCGTGCCGCACTCCCTTTTCTGCGCGAGAGCGAAAGCCCCCGGATCGTCAATATCGCCTCGACCGAAGGTCTCGGTGCGACGCCCGGCAACAGCCCCTATGTTGCCGCGAAACACGGCGTGATCGGTCTGACGCGCGGGCTTGCCGTCGATCTCGGTCGAGAGGGCATCACCGTAAACTGTATCTGTCCCGGCCCGATCCGCACCGGCATTACGGAGGGCATTTCCGAAGAGCATAAGGAAATTTACGCCAAACGCCGCGTGCCGCTGCGCCGCTATGGTATCCCCGAGGAGGTCGCGAACATGACGCTGTCCTGCGTCCTGCCCGCCGCGAGTTTCCTGACCGGCGCGGTCATCCCCGTCGATGGCGGGCTGACAATCAAGAATGCGTAAGCGGTATCGTGGCGGGGACGATGTTTCGCAGATTGTCGGGCCGTACATCCAGCCGCTGGTGGTGTTCGACGGCGATTGTGTGTTGTGTTCGCGGTCGATGCGGATGCTGGTGAAGCTCGATAAGGCTCGGCGGTTCCACCTGACCCCGGCGCAGGGCGATCTCGGCCGGAGCCTCTATCGCGCCTGCGATCTTTCCACCGACAATTTCGCGACATATCTGGTGGTCGCGGATAACCGCGTCTTCGAGCGCTCCACCGCCATCGTCGCCATCGCGAAACGCCTCGCCTGGCCATGGAAGGCGGGAGCGGCACTGATCATCGTCCCCCGCCCGATCCGCGATGCGCTCTATGATCTCGTCGCGCGACACCGCTATCGTATCTTTGGGCGCCGCGACGCTTGCGGCATAAAGGATGCTGCGTTGCAGGACAGGCTGGTATAGATGTGGGAAGGAATTGTGCCGGAGAAACCGTCGTGATTCGCAGTCTTTTACTGGCGCTGGCGCTGTTGTTTTCAACAGGTCCGCTCGGGGCATCGCCTTTCGGCGCGTCCGTTTCGGAATACACCGGTACGCCCGAAATCGTCGATGGCGAGCTGCGCGCGTTGCTGGTCGAGCTGCGTTTTCAAGGCGAGGCCGACGGGATGACCGATATCGAGTTGCCCGACCACTGGGCGGGCAGCGAGAGGCTGTATGAGAATATCGAGGATCTATCGGTCGAAAATGGCAGTTTCGCACCCGTTGCGTCACCCGCACTGCGCACAATCCGGCATCGTCCGGGCGCGGTGCTGATCGTCCGCTATCGGGTTGTGGGCAGGAGCGGTGCCGACCCCGGTCCGGGCTTCGAAAAAGCCCACCCCATTATCCGCCCCGGCTGGCTATATATTCTCGGCGAAGGGGCTTTCGTCATGCCCGCCGGTCGCGACGACAACCCGGCTGCCTTCCGCTGGGCAGCCGAGCCGGAGGGCTGGACCTTTGCGAGCGATCTCGATGGCGTGGCTACCAGCGAACTGACCGTTTCGGGCGTCGCAAGCAGCATCCTGATTGGCGGCACCGACCTGCGCGTGACCGGGCGAGAGGCTGGCGGGCAGCCTGTGCGCGTCGTGCTGCGCGGCGAATGGGGATTTGCGGACGATGCGTTTGCCGATGCGCTGGCGCGGGTCATCGCGGCGGAGAATGCCTATTTCAACGACGAGGCGATCCCCTATTTCGTCCCGCTTATCCCGCTGACGGGTGGCGAAACCGGCGCGATTAGCCTTGGCGGCACCGGGCGGACGGGCGGCTTCGCGCTCGCCTCGACCACCAACCAGTCGCTCGGCGATTTTCTCCGGCTGCTGGCGCACGAATATGGCCATCGCTGGTTCGGCGGCAGTCTCGGCCCGGTCGCCGAAAATGGTGCGCTCGAATACTGGTTTACCGAGGGTTTCGACGATTTCGTCGCAGGGCAGGCGCTGGTGCAAAGCGGCGTGTGGACGGCGGAAGACTATATCGCCCGTCTCAATGAGGTGCTGCTGCGCTATGCCTCGTCATCGGCGCACGGGATGAGCAATACCGAACTGGCCGCAGCTTTTTGGGACAATCCCGACGCGCAGCAGCATATTTACGATCGCGGGCATCTGTTCGCGCTGGTGGTGGATTGGAGCGGAGTCGGCGAGGGCGGCGATGTTCGTAGAATATTGCGGCGAATGGTGAGGGAGCCTCAGGCTTTCGGGGCAGATAAGACCCAGGCGGAACGGTTTGTCGAAAGCGCCGCCATGGAGGCGTTTTCGCTCGAGGAAATGCTGGCGGGAGAACCGCTCGAGCTTCCACTGGAGCTGTTTTTTCTGTGCGGTTCGCTGTCCTGGACGGAGCAGCCGGTCTATGCGAGTGGCTATAGCGCCGAGACGCGCGGCGATGGTCTGCTCTATTTCGCGAGCGTTGTCGAAGGCAGCCCGGCATGGGGAGCGGGCCTGCGCCCCAATATGCGCTATATCCGCCGCGAGAGTTTCCGGCCTGGCGATTCCAGCGTACCGATTGTCATGCGCGTTGCCGATGAGGTAGGTGAGCGTGTCCTGCGATGGCTACCCGAAGGGGATGAAACAGTACGATACCTGCGGCTGAACTACACGCCTGCGCCGGACGAGGCTGAGCGGGAAGCGTGTCGCGCGCGCCTCGCCGGAGAAACGGTATCGCCATAGGTGCCAAAGCCGTGAAGCGCGTCCGTGTCATCGGCGGCTAAAACCAGAAGCGCACACCTGCCAGCGCGACGACCCGACCGGAATCGCCGCCGTCGGCGCGGGTAAAGTCTGCCGTATCACCGAGTTGTTGTTGCCATTCGACGCCGATATAGGGTCCGAATTCAGGAACGAATTCGTAGCGCAACCGTACTCCGGCATCGAACGAGGAAAACCCGGCCCCCATGCCGATCTCCGGAATATCCTGCGCGGCGAAATTGGCCTCGATGCGTGGCTGGATGATAAAACGCTGGGTTATGCGCTGATCGTACTCCGCTTCGATGCGCGCGGTGAAATCGCCTTGGTCGGACAGAAAGGCCGCAGTATCGATCTCGAAGAAATAGGGCGCAAGCCCCAACACGCCGACGGCGAGATGAGCGCGATCGGGTTCGGGTCGGATATCGTAGCGAAGGCCGGTCTGGAAGTCGAAAAAGGGGCCGATCGCGTGGCTCCACAACGCCTGAATTTCTGCATCTTCCAGATCACCGCTAAATGCCCCCTCGCCCTCGCTTTTTATCCACAACTTGTCGATATCTCCGCCATACCAGGCATCGAGATCCCACAGATAGCTGTCGGCCCCCTCGCCGATCTGCGTTTCAAAGCGGTCGAGAAAAAATCCCCGGGTGGTGAACCCACCTTGTTCGGCGCGCAGGCTTTCGCGAGCGTCAACCAGGGCCGCCGGACCAAAGATCGTGTCGGCGGCATGAGCAGGGCCCGAAAAGGCCTCGGGCGGGGGACCACTGTTCGGTAAAGACATTGATGCACCCATGCCTTCCATCTGTTGATCGCCATGCTGACCTTCGCGTGTCATGCTGCCCATATCATGACCATCCTGCATGGGTTCACCGCCCACCGCACCCATTTGGTGCCCGGCGTGTGGATCGTCAGGTGCCGGAGGTGCCTCCTCGCCTTCCGCAGGCATCGGCATATCCATGTCGTCGGGTTGCGGTGTCTCCTCCTCGGTAGCGGAAGTATCGGCTTCCATTGGCATGGCATGGCCCGCATGAGGATTTGCTTGCGGCTCTTGCGGCATCGGCATGGTATGGCCGCCATGCTGGGCAAGCGCTGGCGTGGTCGCCAGCATTGTTGCTGCGAAGATCAACGGCTTCATGCTGCCTCGCTATCCAGCGGACGCACCGTGACGACGTTAAACATCCCGGCATGCATATGGTATAAAAGGTGGCAGTGAAACGCCCAGTCTCCCGGCGCATCCGCAGTGAGATCGAAACTGACCATGCCGCCCGGCATGACGTTGACCGTATGCTTGCGCGGGTGGCGACCGGAATGGCCGTTGACGACCTCGAAGAAATGGCCGTGCAGATGGATAGGGTGCTGCATCATCGTATCGTTGACGAGCTTGACGCGGACGCGCTCGTTGCGCGCGAACCGGATCGGCTCGACGACCTCGCTGAAACGGCGGCCGTCGAACGACCACATGAAACGCTCCATATTGCCGGTCAGGTGGATTTCCATCGATCGCGATGGCGGGCGCAGATCGGGGTTAGGCTCGAGCGCGACGAGATCGGTATAGACTAGCACCCGGTGATCGACGTTTTCGAGGCCGAGGCCACGGTCGCCGGTGCGGTCCATCGGCATCGGCGCGATCATGTCGACGCCGGGATTGATATCGACCTGCGGTACCTTCGATCCATCGCGCATATCCATACCGGCCATGCCGGCCATGCCGGCCATTGCGCCATGATCCATGCCGGCCATCGCCCCGCCTGACATCTCGCCATGGCCGCCGCCGTGCATCATGCCGGCCATGCCCATATCGGCCATCGTCAGCGTCGGGCGCTCGCGCAACGGCGGCACCTCGGCGGTCATGCCGAGCCGCGGCGCGAGCGTCGCGCGTGCCATTCCCGATCGATCGACGCTTTCGCCGACGAGCGTATAGGCGCGGTCGTCGCGCGGCGTGACAATCACGTCATAGGTTTCGGCGACCGAAATCTGGAGTTCATCGACCTCGACCGGGCGGACATTCTCGCCATCGGCGTTGACCACCGACATCGGCAGCCCGGGAATGCGGACGTTGAAGATGCTCATCGCCGAGGCGTTGATGATCCTGAGGCGCACGCGTTCGCCGGGATTGAACAGCCCGGTCCAGTTCTCCTGCGGGCCATGGCCGTTGATCAGATAGGTGTAAGTCGTGCCGTTGACGTCGGCGATGTCGGTCGGGTCCATCCGGATATTGCCCCACATCAGCCGCTGATCCTCGCTCTGACCTTCGCCGGCGAGAAGCCCTGACAGCGTCTGCCGGTTGCGGTTGAAATAGCCCTCGCTGCGCTTGAGCTGACCCATGATCCGATGCGGATGCAGGAAGCTCCAGTCCGACAGCACGATGACGTGCTCGCGATCATAGGCGACCGGATCGGGGCGCGCAGGATCGATGACAATCGGGCCGTAATGTCCGAGCTGTTCCTGCAGATTGGAATGACTGTGATACCAGTATGTTCCCGCCTGACGCACCGGGAACTCGTAATTATAGGTTTCGCCCGGAGCAATTCCAGGAAAGCTGACGCCCGGCACGCCGTCCATCTGAAATGGCAATAACAGTCCGTGCCAGTGGATCGAGCTGTCCTCGTCGAGCGTGTTGGTAACCGCGAGCCGCGCGATCTGGCCCTCCTGGAGCCGGATCAGCGGTGCCGGCAAGGTGCCGTTGACGGTTATCGCGTGGCCCGTGCGGCCACCGACGGTGAACGGCGTGCGACCGATGCTGAGCGCAATATTGTCGCCCGAAAGCGTGGGCATGTCCGGCGCGATCCCGGGCGATCCCGATTGCGCCCAGGCGGGAAAGAGTCCTGAA
This sequence comes from Parasphingopyxis sp., assembly GCA_041746035.1. GTDB lineage: Bacteria > Pseudomonadota > Alphaproteobacteria > Sphingomonadales > Sphingomonadaceae > Parasphingopyxis. The sequence continues at coordinate 4,300 of JBGTHW010000189.1, read as the reverse complement.
AGACTGAGCCCTGCGGCGCCAAGCATTCCGGTTTTGAGCAACGCGCGCCTGCTGGTGATATGTGTCATTATCGATGTCCTTGCTGGCTTCAATTTTATGATTGTCTCGAACCAAGGGCAGGAGCGGCGCAAACCGCCCCTCCTCTAGGTGTCAGCCGCCCATCGGGTGACCCGAATGCGGTTCGGTTTCGCTTTCGGGGGCGCTGGACTCAGGGTTCATGGGTCCATGGTTCCTATTGCCATGGTTCATGTTCTGATGATCGATGCCCTGATAATCAGCCCCATGATCCGTGGCGCTGTGTTGATCGCTCGCGTGCTGACAGCCTGCCATATTGGGATCGGCGTCATGTTCGCAGCGAGGCGTATTGGACCGATCGGGAGTCGGGGACGATTGCTGCGCATGGGCAACGGACGGCAGGGCAATCGACAGGGCGATTGCCGGGATTAACGATTTCATTGGTCAAAACTCCGTAAGAATATGAAAATGCAGTTTCAGATTCTCAGGCGTTTCGGGGTGGAGGCGGCTCGAAATCGTCGACGCGCCCGTGCGACGCAACAGAGACGGTCGTCAGTTTTATCGCGGAGTGGAGGTTTGCACGTTCTGCGACAGAGTGCGATTCGACTGCAACAGTCATACAGGCGGAAATGCAATTCACCGCCCCGCAGGCCCGGCCTTCTTCGACGGGGTCCGACTGATCCGAACAATGCCCCGGCATCATCGTTTCTGTCGTCATTTCGGAAGGAGCCATCGCGTGGCCCGGACTGCCGCCGACCATTGCGAGCGGCGCAAGAATCACGGAAATTGCGGCCAGCAATCCGAAGAGGCGCGTGCGCGACATAGACCCGCCCGTGCGCCAAAATTGCTGTTTTGACAATTTCACAGGATGAGCGCGGAAACGCATCGCGCTAGCGGCCCACCTTGCCGAACAAATCGACAAGTTCGGCAAATTTTTCACGTTGATCGGCAGGGTTTCCGCTCCGTACCGCATCTTCGACACAATGCCCTGCATGGACGGCAAGTATTTTGGCCTTGGCGGCACGAACCGCTGACTCCATGGCACCCATCTGATGAAGAATGTCGATGCAGTAGCGCTCTTCTTCCATCATTTTCGCGATACCACGGGCCTGACCTTCTATGCGCCGCATTCGAGCAATTTCCTTATCGAATTTCCGGTCATGGTTCGGGCGGGCGGTCATACAGTCCCATATACCTATGCCGGGTATGGTAATCAAGGCGGTTTTGTGCAAAACCGCTTCTGATGCGGCCAATGATAACGACATTCCCGGAGTTTCGCATTGCCATTTTCGGCTTCCTGACGGCGTTCGTCTGGGAAATGTGGCAATTGCCATTGTATGAGACGAGCGGAATGGCGATGTTCGACATGGTGAAAGGATGCAGTCTGGCTTCTCTTGGCGATGCCGGGATTATGGTATTCGCTTACGCTGTGACGTCCTGGTTTTGCGGTTCGCGTCGCTGGCTGATCTCGCCGACTGCGAAATCGATCTCGTTTTATCTTGCCGCGGGGCTGGCAGTCACCGTCATCGTCGAGCATATCGCGCTGCGCGTGCCTTTTGGCTGGCAGTATGACGAAGCGATGCCGATGGTGCCGATCCTCGAAATTGGTCTCGTCCCGGCACTTATGTGGATCATTGTGCCGCTGGTTACGCTCGGTCTGGCCAAAATGGAGAATATCGCATCACCGATAGATTAAAAGCCTCGATCGCAATGGGATTGATTTACCTCTGGCTCGGCGCTTCGCCGTCATTGGCACATGAGGGGCATCGCAATAATGAACCGAATGCGGTAGAACAGCCCGTTACGCCGCCAATCGCCGCTGAAAGCACTCCGGACGGAGGGCTTGAACCGGTCACGCCGGAAAGCCGATTCGATCCGGTCGACTTTGTCGGGCGGCTTCATCCCGCTGCCGTGCATTTTCCGATTGCATTGCTGATCGCCGCCGCGCTCGCCGAGATTTTGCTGATCTTGCGGCCCGGGCTCGGCCTGGCCACAACGGTTCGTTTCCTGACCTATGGCGGAGCAGCGGGAGCCACCATTGCTGCGGCACTGGGCTGGTTTGCGGGCGGCTTCCGGCTAACCGATCGTTCGCAATTGCTTCAATGGCACCGCTGGAACGGCACCGCCATTGCGCTGCTCTCGCTTGCCGCGGCCTTCTTGCTTGCGCGGGCGGGACGCCGCCCGGCCTTCCGGCTGTTGCTTTTTGTAACCGCCATCGCCCTGCTTTTCCAGGGCTATTGGGGCGGCGAACTGTCGCTTGGCCCAGACCATCTTGGATTGAACTAGGAGTATCCAACCATGACCTATGCGCGCTTTTCCGCTCGATCCCGATCCGGTCCAATAGAGAGAAGCACCATGACATCAAGCAGAAACGCCACCCTCTACCGCATGGTCATGCCCGATCATCTCTGCCCCTATGGTCTGAAATCGAAAGACCTGCTTGAGCGCGAAGGCTTTACGGTCGACGATCGTCATCTGAAAACGCGCGAGCAAACCGATGTGTTCAAGGCCGAGCACGATGTCGAGACCACGCCGCAAACCTTTATCGATGGCAAGCGGATTGGCGGCTATGACGATCTGCGCGTGGCTCTTGGCAAGGACAAGGCGGAGGAAGAGCGCAGCGATACCAGCTATCGGCCCGTGATCGCCATCTTCGCGATGGGCGCGCTGATGGCGCTGGCGACGAGCCGGGCGGCCTTCGGCGAAATCTTTACGCTGCGCGCTTTCGAATGGTTTATCGCCATCTCGATGTGCCTGCTGGCGCTCCAGAAATTGCAGGATGTTCGCAGCTTCTCGACGATGTTCCTGAATTACGATCTGCTCGCCCGCCGCTGGGTGCGCTATGGATATATCTATCCGTTCGGAGAGGCTTTCGCAGGAGTGCTGATGATCGCGGGCGGTATATTCGGCGCCGTCGCGGCTCCCGTCGCGCTGTTAATCGGAACAATCGGCGCGATATCCGTGTTCAAGGCCGTCTATATCGACAAGCGCGAACTCAAATGCGCCTGCGTCGGCGGCGACAGCAATGTACCGCTCGGCTTCATCTCGCTAACCGAGAATCTGATGATGACGGGCATGGGCGTCTGGATGCTGGTGAAAACGGCGATCTGAAACCACCCAACGAAAATGGCCGCGGCATTGTCATACCGCCGCCCACCCCAATAACTGGCAAAAAACGGGTCTTTCGTTCAGGCGACTTTCTGCTGTTCTTCGACCTCGGGATCGCGCAATACATAGCCGCGTCCCCACACGGTTTCGATGTAGTTTTCGCCACCGCTTGCAAGGCTGAGCTTTTTGCGCAGCTTGCAGATGAACACATCGATAATCTTGAGTTCGGGTTCGTCCATCCCGCCGTAAAGATGGTTGAGGAACATTTCCTTGGTCAGTGTCGTGCCCTTGCGCAACGACAGCAGCTCCAGCATCGCATATTCCTTGCCGGTCAGATGCACACGGTTGCCATCGACTTCGACCGTCTTGGCATCGAGATTGACTGCAAGCACGCCGGTCGTGATGACCGACTGCGAATGGCCCTTGGAGCGGCGGACAACCGCCTGGATGCGGGCAACCAGCTCTTCGCGATGGAAGGGCTTGGTGACATAATCGTCGGCACCGAAGCCGAAGGAGCGCACCTTGCTGTCCATTTCGGCGATGCCGGAAAGAATGAGGACGGGCGTCTGCACTTTGGAAAGACGCAGCTTTTTCAGTACATCATAGCCGTGCATGTCCGGCAAATTGAGGTCGAGCAATATGATGTCGTAATCATAAAGCTTGCCGAGATCGAGGCCTTCTTCGCCAAGATCGGTGGTGTACACATTGAAACCTTCGGTGCTCAGCATCATTTCGATGCTCTTTGCCGTGGTCGGCTCGTCTTCGATCAGCAATACGCGCATTAGGTCAACCCCTTTGCCAAAAATAACACCGATCGGAAGCTCCCCCGAGCGGCTCAGTGCATTTCATTAACCATGAGAGGTATGAAGGCAAAAGGTTAAAGGCCGGTTAACCGCATGACTCTTCAAGGTGTTGCGCAAAAGACTCACTGGCGGTTTGTTCGTTTCGGCGGAATAAGGGGTGGCATGTCCGGCTTCGATCTTTCCGATGTTCCGCCCGATGCGATCGACGAGCGCCATCTCGCCGGCACCGGGCCGGGCGGGCAGAATGTCAACAAGGTGGCGAGCGTGGTGCAGTTGCGGGTCGATGCAGCGCGGCTCGGGCTGCATCCGCGCGTCTATCGGCGGCTGCGCGAACTGGCGGGGAGCCGGATGACGCGCGCGGGGGTGCTGGTGCT
>JBGTHW010000188.1:0-6199 GCA_041746035.1 Parasphingopyxis sp. | reverse complement strand
CTTTGCCCATTTTTGCCGCCCGCCGCCACTGTTGCATTTGTGCGACAGCTTTCGGGGAACCGCGTTTCCGGGCCACGCCATGCTTTACAGCGGCCCGCGCTTTATTGCATTGGCGTGTCAGGCCCGAACTGCGGGAGGCGTATTATTGCGTCATTGCAGCAGGCGGGCAGGACTTTTTCGGGCGCCGGGCAACCGGCCACAACCCAAAGGCAAGGGGCTAACATAGTGACCAAATCAACTCTCATCTCTCGTGCAAAGCTTGCTGCAGGCGCAGCACCTATCGCACTCGGCGTGGCCATGCTGGCGCCGTCGGCAGCCTATGCGCAGGTCGCAACCGGCGCCGCTACGGACGATTCGCTCGACCAGGAAGCGGGCAGCGGCCCGATCGTCGTTACCGGTACGCGCATCAGCCGTCCCGACCTCGAAAGCGTTTCGCCGCTGACCGTCGTCGGCGCCGAGGAAATCGCCGCGACGGGCACGACCCGCGCGGAAGACCTTCTGAACGCCCTGCCGCAGGTCGTGGCCGGCCAGACCGCCTTCGTTTCGAACGGCGCTTCGGGTACGGCAACGGTCAACCTTCGCGGCCTCGGCGCGATCCGCACCCTGGTGCTGATCGATGGTCGCCGCCTGCCTGGCGGTGACCCGTTCGCGACTTCGCCCGATATCAACCAGATCCCGGCCGCCCTGATCGAACGGATCGAGGTGGTGACCGGCGGTGCATCGTCCACTTACGGTGCCGATGCTGTGTCCGGTGTTGTCAACTTCATCATGAACCGCAATTTCGAAGGCATCCAGGCCGACGCCCAGGTCGCTTTCTATCAGCACGATAACGATAACCAGGAAATCCAGGATCTTCTGGTCAGCCGCAACTTCGCATCGCCGGGCGGCAATCCGGTCGACGGTTTCACCTATGACTTCAACGTCGTCATGGGTGCCGGTTTCGACGATGGCCGCGGTCACGTTACCGGCTATCTCGGCTATCGCCAGATCGATCCGATCCTTCAGGCCAACCGCGATTACAGCGCCTGCGCGCTCGACTTCAACAATGCCAACCCGAGCGGCTATGCCTGCACAGGCTCGACGACGGTGCCGGCGGGTCGTTTCCTGTTGTTCGATGCGGACGGCGACGGTCGCGGAGGGGGCAGCCTGATAAACGACAATGATGCGCCCGGCGGGCTTCGGAACTATACCGGTGCCGATGCCTACAACTTCGCGCCGACCAGTTATTTCCAGCGTCCCGACAAGCGCTATACGGCAGGCTTCTTCGCCAATTACGAGATCAGCCCGTCTGTCGTTCCCTATGCCGAATTCCAGTTCATGGATGACCGCTCGGTCGCGCAGATCGCTTTCTCCGGCACCTTCTTCGCGAACAATCCGTTCCTGGAGTGCGACAATGCGGCGTTCAGTCCGGCACAGCAGGCTGCGTTCGGTTGCGATCGCGACGGCGACGGTGTCGTTGCCGGCGGGGAGCTCGACCAGCAGACCGACTATGTCTATATCGGCAAGCGTCTCGTCGAGGGCATCCCGCGCCAGAGCGACCTGCGCCATACGTCGAATCGCGCTGTTCTCGGCGTTCGCGGCGAAATCAGCCCGGATTGGAATTACGACGCTTACCTGCTGCGTGGCAACACGATCTATAACCAGCAGTATCTGAACGATGTCTCCGTCTCGCGGATCGATCAGGCGCTCGATATTATCAACGGGCCAAACGGCCTGCAGTGCCGCGATACGTCGAATGGCTGTATTCCGCTGAATGTTTTCCGCGAAGGCGGCGTGACCCGCGAGCAGTTCAACTTCATCTCCGTCCCGGGTCTGCAGGACGCCGATCTCGAAACCTATGTGGCGTCGGGCTTCGTTTCCGGCAACCTCGATAACCCGCTCGGCACGATCGCACCGGTTAGCGTCGTTTTCGGTGCGGAATACCGCAAGGAGCAGTATGACCTGCAGGGCGACGAGAATTTCACGCTCGGCACGCTGGCCGGCCAGGGTGGCCCTTCGCCGGCGATTAACGGTGAGTTCTCGGTTCGCGAAGTCTTCACCGAGCTGCGTCTGCCGGTCTTCGATTTCGGCAATGGCGGCACGGTCGAGCTGACCGGCGGCTATCGCCTGTCGGACTATACGACCTCGGGAACCAGCCATACCTATACGGGCGGTGTCGAAATAGCCCCGATCGAAGGTATCCGGCTTCGCGGCGTCTATGCCCGCGCTGTTCGTGCCCCGAATGTGGTCGAGCTCTTTTCGCCGCAGTCGATCGGTTTGTTTGGCGGTACCGACCCGTGTGCGGGCGCTACGCCAGTCGCGTCGGCTGCTGCTTGTGCCAACACCGGTGTGAGTGCTGCCCAGTATGGTAACATCGCGGCCAACGCCGCCAACCAATATAACCAGCTAGGCGGCGGTAATCCGAACCTCGATGTCGAGAAGGCCGACACCTATACGGCTGGTGTAGTTATCGATGGCCGCTCGGTGGGTATCGATGGTCTGACCGCCACGGTCGATTATTTCAATATCGAGATCGCCGATGCCATTCAGGGTGTCGGTGCGCAGTTTGCACTGAACCAGTGTCTGGATACCGGCGATCCCCAGTTCTGCAACCTCGTCAACCGCGCACCGGGCACCGGTTCGCTGTTTATCGGCCAGCGGGGCTTCGTGATCAACACGCAGCAGAATATCGGCGGCGCGAAGACCTCCGGTATCGATGGTGCGGTTGGCTATCGTTTTCCGATCGGCCCGGGCAGCGCGTTCGCCAACTATACGGGCACTTATTATTTCGAATCATCGACCCAAGCCAACCCGACCGCGAATTTCGTCGATTGCGTCGGACTCTATGGCAATGTCTGCGGTCAGCCGCAGCCTGAATATCGTCACCGTGTCAGCGTTGGCTACACCGCCGATGCCGGCTGGGGTCTGACGGGGCGCTGGCGTTATTTCGGCGGTGTCGATGTCGATGCTTCCGATAGCCAGCCCGACCTGAACGATCCAGGTTCGCTCGGCACGGTCGATGACAGCATTAGGTCCTACAATTGGTTCGATCTGAGTGCGTCCTATGATTTCACGGACAATCTCCGGCTTTCGGCCGGTGTGAACAACATTCTGGACACGCCTCCGCCCACCATCGGTGGTTCCTTCGGTGCCGGTAACGGTAACACCTTCCCGGGTGTCTATGACCCGGCTGGCCGTTACATTTACTTCGGTGGCCGCATCCAGTTCTAGACCGGGGTCGAATGCGAAAGATCGGGGCGGGACGTCGCAAGACTTCCCGCCCTTTTCTTATGGCCATCGTCATTGCGAGCGCAGCGAAGCAATCTAGGGCCATGAGCAGCGTCCCCAGCTGCTCTGGATTGCTTCGCTGCGCTCGCAATGACAAAAAATTCTATTGGGCTTACCGTGGCACCACATCGAAAGCCACAGTGAGCCGCTCGCCAGAACTGAACGGGCGCGTTCCGTGCCACATGATCGACGGAAACAGCGCCAGCCGCCCCGGCTTCGGTTCGACGAGTTTCAGTGCCGGAAGATCGAATCCGAACTCCGATGGCGGCTCCCCAAGAGCGAGCCAGCCATCCTGTGCGGGGTCGCCACGGCCCAGTGTTTCGGGCAATGCCACATACAGCGCCGAACTGATCCAGCCCTGCGTATGGATATGGTTCACATGAAATCCGCTATCGGTCAGCCGCACCGACCACGAGCCGCTGAACCGGAAATCCCCGCGCGGCCTGGACAGCACCGGATGATCGGCGTCGGGTGGCGGCAGCCCGTCAAGATAGTCGCGTATCGTTTCGCGAAGATGCCGTTCGAGCGACCGGATCTCCGGCTCATCGCGCGAAAGCAGCACATTCTCGGTCTGCGTGCCGCCGCGCAAGGATTGTTCGAACGGATGCACCTGCCAGCGATGGAGCGAGCGCAGCCGTTCGGCCAGGGCAGGCAATTCGGCCTGAAGCCCACCGATATCGAAAACGCGCGCCAGGTCCCGGTCCCCTTCCAGCCAGCCCCAGCGCGGATCGGCGAGCATCCGCCAGCATATCGAAATATAGGGCCAGGCGTCGGGCCCGAAACCCCGCTCGACAAGTGCCATCCCCTTGTCCGCCGCCGTCTCGAACTTGCTACGCCGGATCAGGTTGCGAATCTGGGGAAGCTGGAAATTGGGATGCCCGACATCGCCGAGTTTAGCATAGAGCGCCGCCGCTTTGTCGTGGTCGCCAAGTTCGTCGCGCGAGTTGGCTTCCAGATTGTCGAATTGCGGATCGTCTCCGGCCTTGCTCCGCCCTTCGGCGATGATAGGCAGAGCGCGATCATGACCGAGCCCGCGCGCTATCGCCACCGCATAATCGGACCACAACCGGACATCGCGCGGCGCGTCTGCAAGTGCCTGGCGGTAGCTTTCCGTGAACCCGTCCCGGTCGCCCCGTTGCCAGAGAATCTGCGACAGCAGCTGGTGTCCGTCATACCAGACCGGGTCGTTCGCCAGCGTATCGCATATCAGCGCGACGGCATCGTCATGCTGCCGTTCCGCGACCAGCGCCGATATTTCCCCGCGCAAGGCATCGCGATCCTCCGGCGAAACCTCTCTCGCTTTCCGGAACAGTTCGATAGCGGGAAGCCCCCGGTCGACAGCGATCTGCGCACGCACGCGCAGAGCCTTGAAGGCCGAGGGCGCAAGCGAAAGCGTTTTGTCCGTCGCCTCCTGCGCTTCGTCCAGGAAGCCCAGGGTGCGCGCCATAAGCGCCAGATTGAGCCAGATACGCGGATTGTCGGGGTAACTATCGGAAAGCTTTTGCAGATCGCGATAGCCACCCATTGCATCGACACGCCGGTGCCGCACCAGCGCCCGGTCGATCCGCGCATCCAGCATGGCCGGGGCGAGTTTAATCGCCCTGTCATACGCCGCCACCGCCGCCTCGCCCTCGCCGAGATCGTCGAGCAGGCTCGCATATTCGGCGTGCAGCACCGCAACATCGTTCTTGCATTCGATGCCTTTCTCAAACGCCGCGCGCGCCTGTTGCACATGGCCCTGTTTCTTCAGCACGACGCCGGACAGATGGTAGAAAGCCGGTTCGTCCGGTTTGGCCTGGATCAGTTCGCCAAGCAGCCGCGAAGCCCGGTCGAAATCGCCGGACTGGTGCGCTCGCTGCGCCTCCTGGAAACCCTGCTGAAGATTGGTTACGGCTTGCATGCTATCCGACTAGCCGAAATTCATCTCCAGCGCACCCTCGCCCTCGTCGATTTTCACGGTTGCGCCATCGACGACATCGCCGCGCAATATCGCATCGGCGAGCGGGTCCTGCAGATATTTCTGCACCGCGCGTTTCAGCGGCCGCGCGCCGTAAACCGGATCGTAACCGACGCGCCCCAGCCATTCGCGGGCCTTGCCGGTGAGTTCGATCGTAATTTTGCGATCGTCGAGCAGCTTCTGGACGCGGCCCACCTGGATATCGACAATCGGCGCCATATGTTCCTGGCTGAGCCGGTGGAACAGGATGATCTCGTCGAGGCGATTGAGGAATTCGGGCCGGAAATGCGCGCGCACCTGCTCCATCACCTGCGGCTCGACATCGCTGACTTTCTGATCGTCGCCGAGCGATGACATATACTGGCTGCCGAGATTGCTCGTCAGGATGATCAGCGTGTTGGAGAAATCGACGGTGCGGCCCTGCCCGTCGGTAAGGCGGCCGTCGTCGAGCACCTGGAGCAGCACATTGAACACGTCGCCGTGCGCCTTTTCCACCTCGTCGAACAGGATCACCTGATAGGGGCGGCGGCGGACGGCTTCGGTCAGCACGCCGCCTTCCTCGTAACCGACATAGCCGGGGGGCGCGCCGAGCAATCGCGCGACGCTGTGTTTCTCCATAAATTCGGACATATCGATGCGGACCATCGCATTCTGGTCGTCGAACAGGAATTCGGCCAAAGCCTTGGTGAGCTCGGTCTTGCCGACGCCGGTGGGGCCGAGAAACAGGAAGCTGCCGAGCGGGCGGTTGGGGTCTTGCAGCCCCGCGCGCGAACGGCGGACGGCGGTCGATACGGCTTTCACCGCATCCGCCTGTCCGATCACGCGTTTCGCCAGCGCCTCTTCCATAGCGAGCAGTTTTTCCCGCTCGCCCTCCAGCATCCTGTCGACCGGAATACCGGTCCAGCGCGAGACGATCGAGGCAATATCCTCGCTTGTCACTTCCTCGCGCAGCATCGCGCCTTCGGTAGCTTCGGC
>JBGTHW010000187.1:0-7052 GCA_041746035.1 Parasphingopyxis sp. | reverse complement strand
TCGGCATCGCGATGAACCGTCGCCAGCACGCTCGCCGCCTGTTCGCCGCCCATTACGCTGATCCGGCTGTTCGGCCAGGTGAACAGGAAGCGCGGTGAGTAGGCCCGCCCCGCCATGCCATAATTGCCCGCGCCGAAGCTGCCGCCGATCAGCAGCGTGATCTTGGGCACCGTCGCCGTTGCAACCGCCGTCACCAGCTTCGCGCCATGCTTGGCAATCCCCTCCGCCTCGTACTTCCCGCCGACCATAAAGCCCGAGATATTTTGCAGGAACAGCAGCGGTATACGCCTCTGGCAGCATAGCTCGATAAAGTGCGCGCCCTTCACGGCGCTCTCGCTGAACAGCACACCGTTATTGGCGATCATCCCGACCGGCATGCCCCAGATATGCGCAAAGCCGCAGACCAAAGTCGCGCCATAGAGCGATTTGAATTCGTGAAACTCGCTGCCATCGACGATCCGCGCGATCACTTCATGCACATCGTATGGCGCGCGGACATCTTCGGGGATGATGCCATAGAGTTCCTCGGCCACGAATTTGGGCGCGCGCGGTTCGACCATCTTGATGCCGGGATCGTGCGGTGCGTTGAAGGTGGAAACGATATCGCGCACGATAGTCAGCGCATGCTCGTCATTCTCGGCAACATGATCGACGACGCCCGATTTGCGCCCATGCAGATCGCCCCCGCCGAGATCCTCGGCGCTGATCTCCTCGCCCGTCGCGGCTTTCACCAGCGGCGGACCCGCCAGAAAGATAGTGCCCTGATTGCGGACGATGACGCTCTCGTCGGACATCGCCGGAACGTACGCGCCGCCCGCCGTGCAGCTGCCCATCACGCAGGCGATCTGCGGGATGCCGAGCGCGGACATATTGGCCTGGTTGAAGAAAATGCGCCCAAAATGGTCGCGATCCGGAAAGACTTCCGCCTGATGCGGCAGGTTCGCGCCGCCGCTATCGACGAGATAGATGCACGGCAAACGGTTCTGCTCGGCAATCTCCTGCGCGCGCAGATGCTTTTTCACCGTCATCGGATAGTATGTGCCGCCCTTCACCGTCGCATCGTTGCAGACGATCATGCACTGCCGCCCCGACACGCGGCCGATCCCGGCGATCATCCCCGCGCCCGGAATGTCGTCCTTATACAGGCCATTCGCCGCAAGCTGGCCAATTTCGAGAAACGGACTGCCCGGATCGAGTAGCCGCTCGACGCGATCCCTCGGCAACAGTTTGCCGCGCGCGAGGTGGCGTTCGCGCGAGCCTTCGCTACCGCCCAGCGCGGCCTCTGCCACATCGGCACGCAGTTTCTCCGCCAGCGCGCGATTATGCGCGGTGTTCTGGCGGAATACTTCGCCATTGGTGTCGATGTTGGTATTCAGCGTAGGCGCGCTCATTGCGGTCTTTATCTCCGTGTTGCTTCGAATGCCTAGCGGGCAGCGCAGGCCATGAAAAGACCAGAGACGTAACGGCAAACGACACGCCGCTGACGCGATGCCCCAAACCTGCTACGCACATGAGCAAGAGATGACAGATCGACCAACCCAGGATGCAGCGGCCGTCAGGATATTTCCTCCCGGCGTGCCCTTGATCACGATCATCGCAGGCGTCCTTCTCGACTGGATTATTCCGATCAATTCCGGTTTCGAGGTTCCGCCAATCGCGCGCTATCTCGTCGGTGGCGGGATCATCGTCGGCGCGGTGGCACTCTTCGGCTTCTGGTCGGTACGAACCATGCGCAGCACCGGTCAGTCCGAAAACCCCTACAAACCAACGACCGAAATCGTCGAACGCGGCCCTTTCCGGATTACGCGCAACCCCATGTATTTGCAGATGGTGCTGGTGTGTCTCGGGTTTGCGATCCTTCTCTCGAACATATGGGTTCTGATTCTGACGCCCTTATGCGCCCTGGCGCTGCACTTTCTCGTGATCCTGCCGGAAGAAGCCTATCTCGAAAGCAAATTCGGTGCCGATTATCTTGAATATAAGCGACGCGTCCGTCGCTGGATATAGGATGCACCGGGGCAGCGCGGCTGGCGAACAAGCCTTTGTCAGGCCTCGGCCTTCCCGGCGTCCGGCTCCTCATGCGCGATCAGATAGCGATACACACCAATCGCGTTGATGATCAGCAGCGCGATATTCTGCGTCCCGATCCCCGCCCCGTCTTCGCTGAGAAAGCCCCAGACAATAAGGGCGATGGACGATGTGACAAAAATGACGAAGCCATAGCCGGTCTTCTGCGCGCCAAGATTGAGCGCGACGATCAGTGCCGCGATGGCCCCGGCGGCGGCGCCATACCATTGCAGGATGGTGAGGAGGGTCTGGTTCACAGATACACGCCAAGCAGCGCAAGCAAACCGGCTCCGGCCAGAAACGGCCAGCCAACATGCTTGCCTTTCGTGTAAACCGCATCGAACAGGCCAACGGCCAGCCACAGAGAACCTGTCACAACGATCAACATGGCAGGAGTTCCAGGCCATGCCACGACGAGCGCGGAAATGATCATCAGTACGCTCGTGAAATGCCAAGCGAACCTCAGCACGCCCCTGCCAAGCGGCACGGCAACCGGGCCGGTATCGAGTGCGAGTATCGGCGCGATTAGCCGCCTTTCTCCGAGCACTGAATGCACCAGCGCCGTAAACGCCATTACGGAAGCTGAAAGCCAGAGAAAGATCACCCCCCACCCCCGATCAATTCCCGCCCGATCAGCATCCGCCTTATCTCGTTCGTCCCCGCGCCGATATCGAGAAGCTTTGCGTCGCGCATATAGCGCTCCACCGGCCAGTCCTTGGTGTAACCCGCGCCGCCGAGCGCCTGCACCGCTTCGAGCGCCACCTTGACCGCATTCTCGCTGGCCAGCAGGATCGATCCCGCCGCATCGAAGCGCGTCGTCTGTCCGGCATCGCAGGCGCGCGCTACGGCATAGACATAAGCGCGCGCCGAGTTGAGCGCGACATACATGTCGGCGATCTTGGCCTGCATCAGCTGGAAGCTGCCGATGGGCTGGCCGAACTGTTTGCGCTCGCGGACGAACGGAATCACCACATCGAGGCACGCCTGCATGATGCCCAGCTGTATCGCCGCCAGCACCGCTCGCTCATAATCGAGTCCGGACATCAGAATGCCGACGCCGCCATTCAGCGGCCCCATCACATTCTCTCCCGGCACTTCGCAATCGTCGAACACCAGTTCCGCCGTCGGCGAACCGCGCATCCCGACCTTGTCGATCTTCTGGCCAATCGAGAAACCGGGCATATCCTTCTCGATAAAAAACGCCGTGATGCCGCCGGAGCCTTCGCCGGTCTTTGCATAGACCACCAGCGTGTCCGCATATTCCGCATTGGTGATCCAGAATTTCGTGCCATTGAGGATATAGCCGTCCTGCACCGCCTCGGCCTTGAGCTTCATTGAGACAACGTCCGAGCCAGCACCCGCTTCGGACATGGCGAGCGACCCGATATGCTCGCCGGAAATCAGCTTGGGCAGATATTTGCGCTTCTGCTCCTCATTCCCCCAGCGGCGGATCTGGTTGACACAGAGATTGCTATGCGCGCCATAGGAAAGTCCCACCGACGCACTCGCCCGCGACACTTCCTCGACCGCCACGCAATGTTCCAGATAGCCAAGCCCCAGCCCGCCCCATTCTTCCTCGACGGTGATGCCATGCAGACCCAGTTCCCCCATCTGCGGCCAGAGTTCCGCCGGAAACCAGTCTTCCTCGTCGATCTTCTTGGCGAGCGGCGCGATCTGCTCATCGGCAAAGCGCGCGGTCGTATCGCGGATCATATCGGCGGTCTCGCCGAGCGCGAAATCGAGGTTCGGGGCAGCGGGCATGGGCGGGCGTCTCCTGTTGGAGGAATGGTTTAGCAAGCGGGCGGCGATGCTGGAAGGGTCGTTAAATGCGTGACCGAATTATATTACCTTGTCATTGCGAGGAGCCGAAGGCGACGCGGCAATCCAGAGCGGCTAACGATATTGCTTGCGGCTCTGGATTGGTTGGCTTTCAGCCGCCTTCGGCCCGCTGCGCTCGCAATGACGGCAAATTTCTCAACAGCACTAGAAAATCGCGAACAGCGCCAGCGCCACGACCAGCCCGATCCCCGGCACAATCACCGTCAGCGCCCCCACCGGGCCATACGCATCCGCATGCGTCTCGCCGCAGATCGCGCGGATCGTCGTCACGACATAGCCATTATGCGGCAGGCTATCGAGCGCGCCCGAAGCAATGGCGACGGTGCGGTGGAGTTCTTCGGCGCTGGCCCCGGCATCGAGATAGTGCGGTGCGATCAGCGGCAGCGCGATGCTCTGCCCGCCCGAGGCCGAACCGGTGAGGCCCGCGATAACGGTAACGGCGATGGCCGCGCCGATCAGCGGATCGCCGGGGAGATTTTGCACGATTTCGAGGGCCTGCTGAAAGGCGGGCGACAGCGCTGCCACCGCCCCGAACCCGACGACCGCGCAAGTGTTGGTGATCGCGACAACGGCCCCGGTCGCGCCGCGCGAGAAAGCGGCGGGCATTTTCATCCGGTCGCGCAGCCCGACCAGCAGCGCGATAATCGTCCCCGCCCCCAGCGCTGCGACCAGCGCCCATTTGTCGAGCGATTGTTCGGGCATGATCGCCGAAATCGGCCCGAGCCGCTGCGGATACTGGAAAATCATGAACACGCCGAGCACGGCGACCAGCGGCAACAGGCAGAGCAGCGGATTGGGCAGCGCCCTGCCCTCCTCCACCGCATCGTCGGTATCGCGACCCGCGAATGTCTCGCCCCGCGTCACCGCCCGGCTCACCATCCATTGCAGCCAGATGAAGCCGAGCACCGCCATCAGAACCGCCACGACCAGGCTGACCTGCCAGCCCGCATAGGCCGTTGTGCCGAGATACTGCATCGGGATAAGATTCTGGATTTCGGGCGATCCGGCGCTGGTCATCGTAAAAGTTACCGAGCCAAAACACAGCGCCGCCGGGATAAACCGCCGCGGCAAATTCGCCTCACGATAGAGGCTGACGGCCAGCGGATAGACCGAGAAAGCGACGATAAAGACACTGACGCCGCCATATGTTAAAATCGCGCAAGCCGCGACGACGGCAGCCACTGCATGGCGTATCCCGAATTTCTCGACGATCCAGTGGGCGACGCTCGCCGCCGCCCCGCTCGCGCCCATCACCTCGCCGAAAATCGCGCCGAGCAGAAACATGAAAAACCAGTCGGCGAAAAATCCGGTAAAGCCCGCCATATAGCTGGTCGCGAAATCGGGCGCGCCTGCGGCAGCGAGCGGCGGCAACCAGGCCAGTCCGCTGGTCAGCGCGACCACCGCCGCTGCCACCGGCCCGGCGATCAGGATATTCACCCCGCGCACGGTCATCCAGATCAGCAGCGCCAATGCGCCGATCAGACCGATTGCACTTATCATCTTGCTTTGCCTCGCCCGCACCGTTTCATTCTGCTGGCAATCGCGTAAAGGAAGGCAATTCGCAAGGATACGATACAAAGGCAGTTCGATGAGCAACCCGATTACCCGGCACCTGAAAGATGTGGGCGAAAGCTATCCCGAGCATTTCATTGCGGCCTCCGGCTTCGGCATCCGTATGATGACGACCGGCCTTGCCTGCTTCATCCACAGCATCTTCCCGTTCCTGTTCGAAAAGACAGGCAGCGACATGGTGCGCAGGCTGCATGACGAAATGGTGATCAAGCGGCGCAAGGCCGACAATCACGACTGGGTAATCTAGCCGTGCCCGCAGCCCGCGAAGCCGCCATCGTTTCCACCGCCCGCACCGCCATCGGCAAGGCCTATCGCGGTGCCTTCAACGCGACGGAAGCGCCGGTGCTGGGCGCGCATGTCGTGAATGCCGCCATCGAGCGCGCGGGCATCGATCCCGAACGCATCGGCGATTTCTTTTTTGGCGCGGGCAACCAGTGGGGCGAGCAGGGCGCGAATCTGGGGCGCATGACGATCTTCGCGGCGGGGCTGCCCAACTCCATTCCGGCCTGCACGCTCGACCGGAAATGCGGATCGGGGCTGACGGCGGTGGCGATGGCGGCGCGCGCGATCATCTGCGACGAGATGGATGTCGCGATGGCCGGCGGAATGGAGAGCATCAGCCATACCGTTACCAAGGATGCACCGCGCAAAATCAATGACTCCGTGATCGAGCAGGTGCCGCACGCCTATATGCCAATGATCGAGACGGCGGAGATCGTCGCGGAACGCTACGGCATCAGCCGCGAGGCGCAGGACGCCTATGGCGCGCAAAGCCAGCAGCGCGCAGTCGCGGCGGCGGAGGCCGGGCGGCTCGATGAGGAAATCGTGCCGATCACAGTCGAGAAACAGCTTTACGAAAAGGACGGCAGCGAAGCGGGCATGGAGACCGTGACGCTGAGCCAGGACGAGGGGATGCGCGCCGGGACAACTGCGGAGGGACTGGCGAACCTTAAAACCGTCTGGAGCGACGGTGCCGTTATCAAGGAGGGCAAACATATCACGGCGGGCAATGCCAGCCAGCTTTCGGACGGAGCCTCCGCACAAATCCTCATGGACCGCGCCACCTCCGAAGCCGAGGGCAAGGATATTCTCGGCCTCTATCGCGGATTTCAGGTCGCCGGGTGCGACCCGGACGAAATGGGCATCGGGCCGGTCTTCGCCGTGCCGAAACTGCTCGACCGCGCCGGGCTCGCCGTCGCCGATATCGGCCTGTGGGAAATCAACGAGGCCTTCGCCAGCCAGTGCCTCTATTGCCGCGATACGCTCGGCATCGATCCCGAGAAACTCAATGTCGATGGTGGCGCGATCGCCATCGGCCATCCCTTCGGCATGACCGGCAGCCGTCTGGTCGGCCATGCCCTGATCGAGGGGCGGCGACGCGGCGTCAAATATGTCGTGGTGTCGATGTGCACGGCGGGCGGCATGGGCGCGGCGGGATTGTTCGAAATCGTGTGATCCGCGTCACAGAGCGAATCGGACACCGCCGCCATAAAGGCTGCAAGGCGAACGGACGCTCAGGCTCCCAGGGTTTCTGGGCCAGGTTCACCCGGGGCCGTCATGGCCGATCCGGTTTC
>JBGTHW010000186.1:0-3782 GCA_041746035.1 Parasphingopyxis sp. | reverse complement strand
GAGATCGTCGGCTCCTCGCCCGAATTTCGCGCCGCGCTCGCTATCGCCGCCAAGGCTGCGCGATCGCGCGTTCCGGTCTTGCTGGAAGGCGAGACCGGGGTCGGCAAGGAAGTCGTCGCGCGCGCCATTCACGCCGCGAGTCCCCGCGCCAAACGCCCGCTCTATACGCTCAATTGCGGCAGAACGCCCGCGAACCTGATCGAATCGGAATTGTTCGGACATGAAAAGGGAGCGTTTGCGGGCGCGTTCGAGAAGCATATCGGCAAACTCGCCGAAGCCGACGGTGCCACGGTTTTCCTCGACGAGGTCACGGCCATCCCGCCAGCAACCCAGGCCAGGCTTGCCCGGACCCTCGAAACCCATACCATCCGCCCGATCGGAGCGCGGCGCGACAGGGAGGTCGATGTCCGGCTGATTGTCGCCGCCGACAGCGATCTCGTCGAACAGGTGAAAGCCGGGAATTTTCGCGAAGACCTCTATTATCGCCTCAATATCGTCCAGCTCACGATCCCGCCCTTGCGCGCCCGCTCCGCCGATATCCCGCCCCTTGCTCGCCATCTGCTCACGCGCATCGCGGCGCAGCCGGGGATGAAGAGCCTCGGTATAACCGACGATGCGCTCCGCCTGTTGATGCGATACCCCTGGCCGGGCAATGTTCGCCAGCTGCAGGACACACTCTTTCGCGCGGCGATCGGATGTGCAGGCGCGGCGCTTACTTCGGCGGATTTTCCGCATATCGCCGCCGCCGTTCGCGTCGGCGAGTCCGGATCGGTCGGGCTGGCCGTTTTCATCCCCGCCATCGCCGATGGTCCCGGCGTTACACTGTACGAGGCCGACGGCAATCTGCGTCCGCTATCCGAAATAGAAGCCGATGTGATCCGGCTGGCGATAGGCCATTATCGGGGGCGGATGACAGAAGTGGCGCGGCGTCTGGGGATCGGTCGCTCGACGCTCTATCGCAAGCTGGCGGAGCTGGGGATCGACAACGCAGCCTAACTCGACTTACCCAAGCGTGCCTGATAGCGGCGCAGCATGACAACGGATTTTCAGGGCAAGACGGCGCTTATCACAGGAGCCGCATCGGGCATCGGTCTGGCGACGGCGAAAGAATTGGCAATGCTGGGCGTGCGGCGGCTCGTTCTGGTCGATATCGATGGCGATGCGCTGGAGGCCGTCGAGCTGGACTGCGAAGCCGTGAAACTCGTCGGGGACATTGCCGACGAGCAGCTCTGGGAAACATCGGCGGAGCATATCGCCGCTGTCGATCTTGCGCTGGTCAATGCTGGGATTTCAACGGCGGGGGCGATTGCCGACCTCGACTTTGCAGAGTGGCGGCGCACGCTTTCCGTCAATCTGGACGGCGCGTTTCTAACGCTGCGCGCGACGCTGCGAGCGATGCAGGCACATGGCCGTAACGGGGCGATCGTCAATATGGCTTCCATCGGCGGCATCAAACCGGAACCCGGCACAGCAGCCTATGGCACGTCGAAGGCTGGTCTGATCCATCTTACGCGCGTTGCCGCCAAGGAGTATGCTGGTCAGAATATTCGCGTGAACGCCATCGCGCCGGGCGGCGTCAAAACACCCCTTTGGGACGGTATGGCGTTTTTCGATGATCTGGTGGAAGAAAAAGGCAATCGCGAGGCGGCCTTCGAGGCGATGGCCAAGATGGCGACGCCGATGGGTCGTTATGCCACGCCGGGGGAGATCGCGAGGCACATCGCGTTTCTGCTCTCCGACGATGCCGCCCATATCACGGGTGCGGTGCTCACTAGCGACGGCGGATATTCGCTTTAGCTTACAGGCATCAGCGCCTGGTCTTTGAGGCCGAGCCAGATGTGCAGCGCCTGGACACTTTCTTCGACATCGTGAACGCGAAGCATCTGTGCGCCGCGTGCCGCGCCGGCCAAGGCAAGCGCGATGGAGCCGCCCAGACGATCCTCGACGGGTGCTTCCCTGGACAGCGCGCCAATCATGCGTTTGCGGCTCGTGCCGAGCATAACCGAACAGCCTATGCCGTGAAATAGCGCAAGCCCGTTGATCAGCGCGAGATTGTGCTGGAGGCTTTTGCCGAAGCCGATGCCGGGATCGATCACGATGCGATCGCGCGCGATGCCCGTTTCTTCCAGCGCCGCGACGCGATCCGCCAGCCAGTCATAAACCTCGATCGATGGATCGGCATAATTCGAATCGGCATGAGGCTCATGCCCCTTGCCCGCATGGTGCATGATGATGATCGGGCAACCAGCGTCCGCCACAACGCCCATCGCCCGCTCGTCGAAGCGCAGTGCGGAAATATCGTTGACCATCGCCGCGCCCGCCGCCAGCGCCGCCTCCATCACCGCCGCCTTGCGCGTATCGACCGAAACCGCGATGCCCGATTTCGCCAGACCTTCGATCACCGGCACGACACGCTCGATTTCGTCCTGCTCCCAGACATCCGCCGCACCGGGGCGGGTAGACTCCCCGCCGACATCGATCAGCGCCGCCCCCGCCGCCGACATCGCGAACCCGGCATCGGCGGCCACCTGCGGATCGCCATCATCCTGCCCACCATCGGAGAAGCTGTCTGGCGTTGCGTTGAGAATCCCGACGATGAGCGGTGCGTCGAAACGCAGGGTGCGCTTGCCGAGTGTGAACGGCGCACGCGGCGCTTCGATGCGGGCGATGGTGGCCTGGGCCGATTCCGCCTGTTCCTCGGTTAGCGTTTCGAGAAACTCTTCCAGTCGCTCTATCGGGACATGGCACGGTGTCTGCCGCTTCCCGCCAGCGACAGCGATCGCATCGAACGCGCTGAACCACAGCATCCCGCCCGCAAGGCGCATGACCTGCCCGTCGAGATCGAACGGCGCATCGACGAAGGCGGTGGGACGGAGATAGACGGTGGCTGAGGGAGGAATTTGGATCATAACGTTTCCTTAGCCAACATTCTCAGGCTGACGAAAGAGTGCAAAACGTTCAGGCAACTACAATTTGTCATGCTGAACTCGTTTCAGCATCCATTTGTCGGTCTGGCACCTGACTGTCCACTAACACAAAACCGTTCTGCAGCAGATACGGCGCAGCGGCAATTTATCATCGCCTGTATCAGTTACGAGAACGGAAGTGGATACTGAAACGAGTTCAGCATGACGGCGCTATTTACGTTCACTCGTTACGCAAAATGTGCCAACCGGTATTGCTCGCGCAGCCTGTCTATCGGCTGCAACCCCTCCGCACCCTCATAATGCCAGAAGGTCCAGCCATTGCAGGACGGCGCACCCTGCAAAACCGCGCCGAGCTTGTGGATCGAGCCTTCTTTTTCCTGGGCCTTGCCCGCCGCTGTCGCCAGCGTGCCGTCGATCCGCACCTTCGCCTTCCAGCGACGCTTGGTGTCGGTTAGTACATCGCCCGGCTTCAACATGCCAGTCTCGATAATGCTGCCGAACGGCACCTTGGGCTGCGCTTCGTTGGCGCGCATCATCTGGAGCGCACTCTCGTCGAGCGGAAGGGCATCGGCAATGCGCTCCTTCGCGATCCGGCAATAGCGCTTCTCGCGCTCCAGCCCGATCCATCTTCGGCCCAGCCGCCGCGCCACCGCACCCGTCGTTCCCGTCCCGAAAAACGGATCGAGCACAACATCGCCCGGCTTGGTGCTGGCCAGCATCACACGATAGAGCAGCGCCTCGGGCTACTGCGTCGGATGAGCTTTTTTGCCACGATCCTTCAATCGCTCGGCCCCGCCGCAAATCGGGATCAGCCAGTCGGACCGCATCTGCAGCTCGTCATTCAGCGATTTCATG
>JBGTHW010000185.1:0-10662 GCA_041746035.1 Parasphingopyxis sp. | reverse complement strand
CGGACGAGTTCAAGATTTTCACCAATGTCGATAATGCCATCGTCGATCCGAAGAATTTCGCCGAAAACAGCTTCGTCGATCGCAAGACCGATTGCTGCATCGTCCCGCCCAACAGCTTCGCACTGGCCCGCACGGTCGAGTATTTCCGGGTACCGCGCGATGTGCTGGTGATCTGTCTCGGAAAATCGACCTATGCGCGGTGCGGGATTATCGTCAATGTCACGCCGCTGGAGCCGGGCTGGGAGGGGCATGTGACGCTGGAATTTTCCAACACGACCCCGCTGCCCGCCAAGGTTTATGCGAATGAGGGCGCCTGCCAGTTCCTGTTCCTGCAGGGCAACGAACCGTGCGAGACCAGCTATGCCGACCGCGCGGGCAAATATATGGGGCAAAAGGGCGTGACGCTGCCCAAGCTCTAGGCGATGGCGGCGAGGCGCTCGGCGCGCATGTCGCGGAGGGCAGCGCCGAGCGTGTCCTCGAAAAACGCATCGCAGCCGATGCAGAGATTTTCGAAAGTTTCGCCATTGGGCTGGGTCGTGGCGCTATGGCGGCGGAAAGTGTCGCGGTCCCAGCCGACATAGTCGCCCATCGCTTCCGGATCGCCGCGATTGAGCGCATCGAGCGCGGGGTGGCCGCGCAGGCTGTCGAGCATCGCGATCAGCGGTTCCTCGGTCAGATTGCCGAGCGGGGTTTTCGTTTTGAGGCAGCAGGGATAGACCGAGCCGTCCGGCTCCAGCGCCACCTCGGAACCGCGCTGCCCGTGATCGAGAAAATGGCGACCGCCCGAACGGCGCGCGCAGAAATTGGTTTCGTAAGTTGCGTTGGAAAGGCCGTTGGCCCAGGCCCGCCCGCGCGGCCAGATTTCGCCGATCCATAATTCGGGCTGCGCGCCGAAGAAGATGAAAAACGGGCCGTCGTCCGCCTCGTAATCGCGGCCCTCTGGCGCGGGGCGCGGATCGGGACCGGCGGGGATTACCTCCTCCTCGACGCCGAATTTTTCCATCATCCGCCGGACCTTTTCCATCAGCCGCAGCTTTTTGTCGCCTTCATGGCCGACATGGAAATCGTCGATCGAGGCGATCGCGATCTTCCACATGCCACGTTCGAGCATTTCCTCGATATGGGTCTCGGTCATAATATCGCCGGTGGTCTGGCAGGCGAGCCGGGGGGCGTGGGGCGCATTGTAGCCGCCATAGCGCGCGCCGGTCTTTTCGAGGATCGGATAGAAAAGCGGCTCGCGCACCGCATCGAGCAGTGGTTCGCCGCCGGCGAAAATGAGCGTGCCCCTGACCCGCCGGGGATTGCCTGCCGCATCGGGCTTGCGCGTGTCCATATAAGTGAAATCGTCGGGAAGGTGCGCGATAATCTGCTCGTGCGCTGCCTTTCCTTCGCCGACAACCTCGTCGAGTTCGTCGCGGACATAGGGCCGGAAGCGGTCGTCATAGCAATGGCGACAGCGGCGGTGACAGGCCCAGCTAATCACCCAGTAAATGTAATTCATGGCGGTCGCCCGGTTCCTGACCAATGCACGTCTCGTACGCCGTCATCAACGGCGAAACGGCGCATTGCAAGAACCGATTGACCCGGACGGTCGAGATCGCCGAAGCGTAACCGGTACCGAAAAGCCCTAGCGACCGGCGACCGTCGCCCGCGAATCCAGCGCATTTTCGGCAATTTCGTGCGACCAGACCGGCGAACCGTCTGGCAGCGCCAATTGCACATTGTCTGCCGCCAGCACTTCCTCGTAAAGCCGCGAGGCGCGCGGCGTACGATTGGTCGCCTGCATCACGGCGGCAAGATTCAGCATCGCCGAAACGTCCGCCCCGTCCGCATCGAGACGCCGCATAAGGCGCGTCTCCGCTGCCTGATAATCGAGCCGGGAGATCGCTTCCGACGCGTAAGGATCGAATCCGGTGGGATTGGGGACGAGTCCCGGATCGGCCAGCGCCACCGCCGGAAGCCCGCAAAGTGCCAGTATCGCAAGTTTTTTCATCATTCAGGTTCCTCTCATGACGCTTGGATGACGATATTATTACACTTTTAAGACGCTCTTGTAAAGGTATTGTAACATAACTGTAATGATAGTCCGGCGATAACCGTCCCGCCGGGAGCGGCAAGGTTTCCGTGCGTGTGAATGTGCACAGGGAAATTGCGCTTTCGTGCCGAACCCATATAGTCGTCCCGATTCCTGACGGAGATGGACAGTCCGATGCGCGCCACCCTTGCCACCACCGCCCTGCTCGCGCTCGCTGCCTGCGGCGATTCCGGGAATCAGCCCGCCGCGACCAATCCGGAGGTTGCAGCACAACCCGAACTTACGGTCCATCGGGCGTTCGTCGCCGGGGCGGGTTCGGTCAACAGCTACTGGCTGGAGGGGCAAGACGAGATACTGATATTCGATACGCAGCTGCGACCCGATCTCGCCAGGCGCATCGTCACCGCCATTCAGGCGACCGGAAAACCGGTGATGGCGATTGTCATCAGCCATTATCATCCCGATCATTTCGGCGGGCTGCGGATATTTGCCGAGGCTTTTCCCGATGCCGCCATAGCGATGCCCGAAGCGGTCGCCGAACAGATTTCGACCGACCCGCGAAACTATGTCGCCCGCTTGCAGAAAGAAAACCGGAACAGCAGCGAAGACGGTCGCGAGGACAGTGGCGAGGACGCCAACGGGCATGACGAAACGATCGCTTTCCCCGAACCGACCCGCATCATCGAGTCCGGCGACGAACTTTCGGTTTCCGGCGTGACCGTCACCGTCGATATTATCCCGAAATCCGAAGCCGAGCCAATCGCCATGCTGGCGATACCGGGCCAGAATGTGCTTCTCGCATCGGATCTGATTGCCAATGGCATGCACCCCTATCTCGCCGATGCCGATATCGACAGCTGGCCGCGCGCGCTCGATCGCATCACGCGGCAATATAGCGGCTACACGCTGTATCCGGGGCATGGCGAACCGGGGCCGACCAACCTGCTCGCCGCGAATCAGACAGCCTATATAGGCTTCATGCGCGACCTCGTCGGCACCCGGATTCTGGAAGACAGTATCGCGACCGAAGACGAAATTGCGGATGGCGTCGCGACAATCCGCACCAACTATCCGGGCTGGGTGGATAGCTGGGGACGGCGCGGTTTCCTGCGGCGCAACATCGAGGCTCTGGTGACCCAACTGGGCGGGCGTCTGCCGACACGGGGGATACCGCCAGCCAGGCCTGCCCCTGCACTTGCACCGGAAGAAGGATAGCGCCGGCCCGCGCTATCGTTTGCGGCGGCGGCCGCCTGTTTTGGGCTTGCCCTGTCCACGCCCCTTTCCCCGGTGCGGCTTGCCGCGCGGATTGCGCTGCTCCGTGCCGCCGCCCTTCCCTTCGGGCAGTTCGAAGCGCAGCCCGCCGCTCACCGGGTTGGATTCGATCAGCTTGAGATCGAGGCGGTCGCCGAGCGTATAACGGGTGCCGCTGTCTTCGCCGATCAGTGCATGCTTCGCCTCGTCATAGCGGTAATATTCGCGGCCCAGGTCTTTTGCCAGCAGCAGGCCGTCGCCGCCCAGTTCCTCGACCGCCGCGAAAAAGCCGAACGGCTGCACGCCAGTAATCCGCGCGCGGACGATCTCGCCGACGCGCTCGGCGAGATAGGCGGCGACATAGCGGTCCACCGTATCGCGCTCGGCCTCCATCGCGCGGCGTTCGAGCTTGCTGATTTTCTCGCCGAGCGCCTCCATCCGCTCCATCTCGGTCGAAGCGAGCTTGGTCTCGGCGGTGTCGGGTGTAAGCCTGTAGGCACCGACCAGCGAGCGATGGACCAGCAGATCGGCATAGCGCCGGATTGGCGAGGTGAAATGGCCATAGCTGCCGAGCGCCAGACCGAAATGTCCGGCATTGCGCGGCGTGTAATAGGCGGCGGTCTGGCTGCGCAGTATTTGTTCCATGACCTGCGGCTTCATATCGTCGTCGCCTACCCGCTCGATCAGCCGGTTGAAGGTCTCCGGCTTGACGACCTGGCCCAGCGCGAAGGGGATATCGAGCGTCGCCAGATATTCCTTCAGCGCGACGAGTTTCTCGCGGCTGGGCGGTTCATGGACGCGATACATGACCGGCGCGGCCTTCGCTTCCAGCGCCCTGGCGGCGGCGACATTGGCGGCGATCATGAAATCCTCGACCAGCCGGTGGGCGTCCAGCCGCTCGCGCGGAGCTACCGACAGGATGCGGCCCATTTCGTCGAGCTCGATACGCCGTTCGGGGAGATCGAGCTCCAGCGGCCCGCGCTTTTCGCGCGCCTGACGCAGCAGTTTCCAGCAGCCCCACAAGGGTTGCAGCGCCGCATTGATGAGCGCCGGATCCCAGTCGTCCGACGGTTCGCCCTCGATGGCCGCCTGCGCGCTTTCATAGGCGATATTGCCCGCCAGCCGCACTTTCGCGCGCGAGAATCGCCAGCTTCTGAGCTGGCCCTGCTTGTCGATGACTATGTGGCAGGCCATCGCCGCGCGATCCTCGCCCGCCTCTAGCGAACAGACATCCGCCGACAGCCGCTCGGGCAGCATCGGCACGACGCGGTCGGGGAAATAGACGCTGTTGGCCCGCTTCTGCGCCTCTTTATCGAGCGCAGAATCGGGGCGCACATAGAAGCTGACATCGGCAATCGCGACTATCGCGCGATAGCCGCCCTCTTCATCCGGTTCGGCCCAGATCGCATCGTCATGGTCCCGGGCATCGGCGGGATCGATGGCGACGATAGGCAGATGGGTCAGGTCTTCGCGATCGCCGAGTTTCAGACCGGCGACACGATCCGCTTCGGCGAGAAGCTCGTCGGAAAACTCATGCGGGATTTCGTGCTTGTGGATGGCGATCAGCGAAAAGCTCTTCGGCTCGAACGGGTCGCCGAGGGTTTCGATGACGCGCGCCACCGTTTTCGGCCCGCGCCCGCTCGTTTCCGCCATCACCAGATCGCCCGCGCTCGCCGCCTTCGCTTCGGTCACGCGGGTATCGTAGCGGCTGCTCTTTTCCAGGCTCTTGAGCCAGAGCTGCCCGTCTTCCTCATGCAGCACGCCCATCGTCGCTTCGCTGTCCTTGGCGAGCTTCTTCATCGGATGGGCGATCCAGCCCCTGCCCGCCTGTTCGGTGCGCGCCAGCACACGGTCGCCGATACCGAGCGGCTGCCGTTTGCCGTGCTCTTTCAGACGCAGCCTCGGCACCGGCGCATCGCTTTCCCAGCGCTCGGGTTCGGCGAAAACCTCGCCATCGTCATCGACCGCGACGATTTTGAGCACCGTGACTTTAGGCAGACCGCCGGCCCGGTGAACCTGCTTGCCCGCGCCCTTGTCGATCTGGCCCTTGTCGGCCATGCGGCGGAGCAGTGCCTTGAGTTCGATCTTGTCCTGTCCCTTGATGCCGAAAGCGCGCGCGATTTCGCGCTTGCCGACCGGTTTGTCGGAGGTTTCGATAAAATCGAGGATTTGCTTTTCGGTAGGGAGCGTTTTGGGCATGGCCCGACTATAGGCAGGTTGTTATCACGCTGCCATGTCTGATAACCGGTTTTGCCTTTCGCCCGGTTTATCGCCATGACAAAAGGCTGCCGTTATGGCTCGAACAACCGACGGAAATGCCTGTGCCTACTCTGCCCGCGGATGCGCGTTCCGATACACATCCAGCAAGTGCGCCGCATCGACCGCAGTATAGACCTGCGTCGAACTCAAACTCGCATGGCCGAGCAATTCCTGGAGCGAGCGCAAGTCCGCGCCGCGCGCCAGCAGATGCGTTGCGAAACTGTGGCGCAGGGCATGGGGCGTCGTCTTGCCGGAGAGGCCAAGCCTCACACGGGCACCACGCACAGCGCGTCTCACAATATCGCTGCCGAGTTGGCCACCCCGCGCGCCGCGAAACAGCGGATCGCCTCGTCCGATATCGTACGGGCAGAGCGCGACATAGTCCTCAATAGCGTCGCGCACCCTGGCGAGTAGCGGCACGACGCGCGTCTTGTTGCGTTTGCCGGTTACGACGAGCGTTTCGCCGAGCGGCAATACCGCGCCGGTGAGCCCCAGCGCCTCGCCGACCCGCAGGCCACCGCCGTAAAGGATCAGCAGCACTGCAAGGTCGCGCGCGGCTATCCATGGCTTGTCGGCCTGTGCGGCTATGTCTTCTGCCAAAGACAGGGCTTCGTCGGGCGCGATCGGGCGCGGGACACCGGCTTTAAGCTTTGGTCCTTTTACCTTCGGAAGCTCCACCTTTTCGCCCGCGCGCCCGGCAACGAACGTCATGAACGCCCGCAACGCCGATAATTCCCGTGCCGTCGAACGATTGGACAGCCCCTCGCCCCGTCGCCGCGCCAGAAAGGCGCGCAGATCGGTGGAATCGATTTCACGCAAAATCCCGGGCGTTACGATTTCGCCATGATGAACGCCGAGAAAGGCAATCAGCCGATGCGCGGTCGCCAGATAGGCACGGATCGTATGGTCCGATCGCCGTCTGTCGCGCCGCAGATGCGCGGCCCAGTCTTCGGCGAGTTGAGCCGCCGTGTGACTCTCGAACGTCAGGGAAGCAGCCACCGCCCGATCAATCGCGCAAGGCTCTGGCCGAGAAAATCCAGTATTTCCGCGCCATCCTGCGTCTCCATCGTTTCGCCCTCACGCTGTCCTAAAGCAAGCAGGCCCGAGGGCAAAGGGGAAGCATTATCGAGCCGGATCAACGCCTCGGCACGAATGCTACCCGCCACCCGACCGAACAGCGGATGCCCGCGCTCGGTATTGCGCAGAAGAATGCCATCGATCTGCGTCGCCGCGCGCTCGATCAGCCGCCGCTCGACAAATTGCATGCCCGCGCCATCGGCCCGGACGCCGGCATCGTCGACATAGAGCGCAAGGCTGACCGCATCGACGCCAAGCATCCCCGGCCAGTCGCGTGTCACGATATGAATGAGACGATCGAGGCTTTCCGCCGCTATCGCCGCCAGGACGGCCTCGTGAATGGCCGAGACTGCGCCGGAATGTCCGCGCGCGAAGGCGAGGAGATCGCGATTGTCCTCCTCGGCCTGTTCCGCACGCCGTTTGAACTGCGCCACCGCGCCGCTCTCGAAATCGATGACCGTGCCCATACCGGGGGTTTAGGGGCGGTATGGTTAAGATGGCTCTAACCCCTCTCCCCTCGTGGGAGAGGGGGCCCGAAAGGCCGGTGAGGGGGAAAGAGCGATGCGAAGCGAGCGTGATACTCGCGCTGCCATTTGCCGCTTTGCGTCAAGCTCGCCCTTCGACAAGCTCAGGGCTCGCGACCCCTCATCCCCCCGACTTCGCGAGGGCGGGCAACTGCGCCTAAATTCCCGTTCGACAAGCTCAGGGTCATTAAGGCTTCGTATCCTTCACCCTCAAGCCTGTCCTGAGCGCCGCCGAAGGGGGACAAGGAACTACCCGATCGACTGCCCGGTCTTTTCCCAGTCGGCGAGAAATGCGGCGAGCCCGCTGTCGGTTAGCGGATGGTTGAACAGCTTCAGGATCACGTCGGGCGGCATCGTCACGATGTCCGCTCCGATCTTGGCGCTTTCCAGAATATGCACCGGGTGGCGCGCGCTGGCGACGAGAATTTCCGTATCGAAATCATAATTATCGTAGATGATCCGGATATCCTGTATGAGATTCATCCCGTCATATCCGATATCGTCATGCCGCCCGACGAACGGCGAAATGAACGACGCCCCGGCCTTAGCCGCCAGCAATGCCTGGTTTGCCGTGAAGCAAAGCGTGACATTGACCATCGAGCCATCGCCGGAGAGCTTCTTGCAGGTTTTCAGACCATCGACGGTCAACGGCACCTTGATCGCGATATTGTCGGCGATCTTGCGGAGGACTTCGGCCTCTTTCATCATTGCCTGATGATCGGTGGCGACCACCTCAGCAGACACCGGGCCATCGACAATCCCGCAAATCTCCTTCGTCACCTCGATAATATCGCGGCCCGATTTGTGGATCAGCGAGGGGTTGGTCGTGACGCCATCGACCAGCCCGGTGGCGGCAAGATCGCGAATGGCATCGGTATCGGCGGTATCGGCGAAGAATTTCATAGAGGGTGTGTCCTGTGCGAGAGTGAGACTCGAGCGGGTATAGCCGATAGGGCGATGCGATGGGCAGCGCTATCCACATAAACGCGTTCGTCATCGACCCAGTTGACGCGATTCGATTTTGGCTTTAGCGATGGCGATGAGACGCTGGTGGCAGCCGCGGATCCAGGAGCCTGGCGAGTCCGGCCCCCGTGAACTCACAGGCATTGCTACAAAGCGACCAGACGGCCAAAATGGCGGCCGTCGCAAAGCCCCCTCACTCGGCCGTATCGGGATACTCATATTCGAACGGATCGGTCGGCAGCGGCTGCGCAGGCAGCGGATTGCGCGGGATGGTCTGGTCGGCATTGGCTGCGGCCAGCAGCACGCCCGCCATCACCACGGAGGCCTGCCGCATGTCCTCCGGCTGCATATGATCGAACGTGTCGATATTGGTGTGGTGCAGGCGTGAGCCATAGTCGAGCGGATCCTGGATAAACTGGAAACCTGGTACGCCCACCGATTGCAGGAAGACATGATCCGTCCCGCCCGTCGGCGCGGCGACGACTGTCCCCGCCCCCATATTGGCGAACGGCGCGAGCCATTCGCGCAGCAGCGGCACGGCGGCGTGATTGCCCTCGGCATAGATGCCGCGCAGCCGACCCGAGCCATTGTCCATATTGAAATAGGCCTTGAGATCGCCATAGCCGGGGCGCTGCGTAATCGGATAGCTGCTGCTCCAGCGCGCGTAGGTTTCCAAGCCGCTCGCGTTCGGATCGCGCGGGCGCGTTGCCAGATGGCGCTCGGTATAGGCGAGCGAGCCGAGCAGACCCTGCTCCTCGCCAGCCCATAAAGCGAAGCGGATCGTCCGGCGGGGGCGGATGCCGAGCTGCGAGAGAATGCGCGCGGCCTCGATCACGGCGACGCTGCCCGCGCCATTATCGACCGCGCCATCGCCCGCCACCCAGCTATCGAGATGCGCACCCGCCATCACATAGCCGGCATTGCGATCCCGCCCCGGTATCTCTGCGATGATATTATAGGCTTGGCTGTCGCTGTCATCGAAGCGAACATTGCTGTCGATTTCCAGCACCGGCGCGGGACCGTTTCGGGCAAGGCGCGCAAGGCGGCGGTAGTCTTCGGCGGCGATCTCTATTCCGGGAAGCTGCGGCGTCCGGCCCACCTGAAACATATAACCAGCGCCATGCAGCAATTTGCCATCGCGATAGGAAATGCGTGCCCAGGCCAGCGCGCCTTCCTCGGCGAGAAACGCATCGAGACGGTCGGTATATTCGAGCCGCTCGAGCCGTTCTTGCAGCGCGTCGGGATCGTATTCGGGCTGCTCATATTCGTCGAGCGCGACGATATTTTCCGCAGAGAGGCGCTGAAATGGTGCTTCGTCGGGCGTGCTGCCTTCGCCGGGCAAACTGATCAGCACAATCTTGCCGCGCAATTGCCCGCGATAGGCATCGAAATGCTCGGGTTCGGACATCGGTGCCATGACGATCTCGGCGTGCAGCGTGCCATCGGTCGGCGGCGTCCAGGCGACGGGAATCGTTGTTAATTCTATCGGACGCGGCGACACCATCCGGACGCTAGACGACAGAATCTCCCATCCCCGCCCGAACTCGAAGCCTTCCCGATGGACGTTGGAGAGACCGTAGCTTTCGAACTCGCGGATAGCCCAGTCCTCCGCCCGGCGCATCTGCGGGGAGTTGGAAAGCCGTGCGCCGATACCGTCCATCAATTCATGCGCCGTCATCATCACTTCGGAACGGTTCATGCCCTCATCAATGATTCGGTTGATGTCGGGCGTTTCCTGCGCGAGTGCTGGAACGGTGCAAAGGGCCATGCCGAGACCGAGACCGAGGACAGCCGCGTTGCTGAGGCGTACGAGTTTGTGAAACATGATTTCGATGGCTCCCCTGATTCTGGATCTTGCTTATTCTGCGAAACCTCGGGAAACAAGCGGCATGCTCTATTTCGAAGATATCGAGGTCGGCGCCAAGCAATCCTTCGGGCATTACGAGGTCACGCGCGAGGAGGTGATCGACTTTGCGTCGAAATACGACCCGCAGCCTTTTCACCTCTCCGACAAGGAAGCGGCGAAGACCTATTTCGGCAAGATTTCGGCGAGCGGCTGGCACACCGGGGCTATGACGATGCGGATGCTGGTCGAGAATATGAAGGACAATAAGCAGGCCGGGCTGGGCTCGCCCGGGATCGACGAACTGCGCTGGCTGCGCCCGGTCTATCCCGGCGATACGCTGCGTTGCGAGACCGAGATTATCGAGAAAACGCCGTCGCGCAGCCGCCCGGAAATGGGGTCGTTCAAAAGCACCCTCACCGTCTTCAACCAGAAGGACGAGCCGGTGATGACGATGAAGAGTATCGGGCTGATCCGAAAGCGGGGTAAAAAGGGGGACACAATACCTATTTGACCCTTACCGCAGATTTTTCATCGGTCGGGGTGTGAAATAAGTATTGTGTCCCCCTTTTTACTCTCCGTCGAACGCGATCAGCGCGTGCACCGACAGCCCGCTGTCGCGCAACCGGGTCGCACCGCCGAGGTCCGGCAGGTCGACCACGAACTGCGCCTGCACAAGGTCCGCGCCCTCTTGGCGCAGCAGCGCGGCC
>JBGTHW010000184.1:0-4764 GCA_041746035.1 Parasphingopyxis sp. | reverse complement strand
GCCGCCGCCACCTCCGCCGCCTCCGCCGCCGCCGCCGCCGGAATTAGAGATTGCAATCCAAGGGCTTATCGAAGAGCAGATCGAGGAAGAGGAAGAAGAGGACGTCACCGCCGTCGAAGGACGCCCGGTCGCGCCGCTGATCGAGACCGCCGATATTGTGCCCGACAGAGACGGCCCGACCGTCGACGATCCGGTCACCGGCGCGGGCAATGACGATCTGTATATCTTCAATCCGCTGACCGACGGGACCGACCAGTAGCAAGACCGGTTGACGGCGGGGGCGGTGCATTGCATCGCTTCCGCCATGACCGATAGCCCGCTACGCCTGTTCAACAGCCTGACCCGCGAGATGGAAGAGTTTCGCCCGATCCATCACGGCCCGAATGGACAGGAGGCGCGGATCTATAGCTGCGGGCCGACGGTTTATAATTATCAGCATATCGGCAATATGCGGGCTTACATTTTCACCGATACGCTGAGCCGGACGCTTTCCTGGAAGGGCTATGATGTTACCCACATCATCAATATTACCGATGTCGGGCATCTGACGTCGGACGCCGATGCGGGCGATGACAAGATGGAGAAGGTGGCGTCGGAAACCGGCAAATCGGCCCGGGATATCGCGAAATTCTACACCGAGGCCTATTGGCACGATATCGAGCGCCTCAATATCCGTCAGCCCGCCAGATGGTCGATCGCCACCGATCATATCGAAGGGATGCTGGAGTTCGCCAAAAGCATCGCCGACAAACATTGCTACGAACTCGACAGCGGCCTCTATTTCGATATCTCGACGGTGCCCAATTATGGCCGCCTGGCCCGCGCCGCGACCGATGAGGGCGCCAAAAACGAACAAAGCCGGATCGATCCGGTCCAGGGCAAGCGCCATCAGAGCGATTTCGCGATCTGGCGCAAGACGCCGGAGGGCGAGACGCGGCAGATGGAATGGGATTCCCCCTGGGGCAAAGGCGCGCCGGGCTGGCATCTTGAGTGCTCAATGATGAGCAAGAAATATCTCGGCGAGCAGTTCGATATCCATACCGGCGGCATCGACCATCGCGAAATTCACCATCCCAATGAAATCGCCCAGAACCAGGCGCATAGTTGTTCGGCTGACACCGGCGCCAATATCTGGATGCACAATAATTTTCTGATCGACCGGACCGGCAAAATGTCCAAATCGTCGGGTGAATTCCTGACTCTCCAGACGCTGCTCGATAAAGGCATCCACCCCCTCGCCTATCGGCTGATGTGCCTGCAGGCGCATTATCGCAGCGAGCTCGAATTTACGTGGGAGAATTTGCTGGCGGCGCTGACGCGGTTGAAGCGGATGGTGATGGGAGTGGAATCTCTCCGCATTGCCCAAAGAACGTTTGATCCTCAAGGAACCGTGATTCCCGCGAGTGCGATTAGTCCGTTGCCTGATGATATCGGAAAAGATGGACAATTTGCTTCCGCAATGAGCGACGATCTAAATACGCCGACCGCACTTGTTGTTATTGAAGAGTTTTTGGGGCTGACAGAAACGAAGCGGCCTGCATCAGTTTATCACGCTCTTCGATCTGTCGAGACGATGGACGCAGTTCTCGGTCTGAATCTCCTCTCTCTCGCCAGAGAAGACTTCCGCATTCGCCCAGTCGTCGCTGAAATCACCGAAAATGAAATCGAAGCTCAACTCACCCGCCGCGACGACGCCCGTGCCGCAAAGGACTTCGCCACCTCCGACGCCATTCGCGAAGAGTTCACCGCGAAGGGCGTCGAAATCATGGACGGCGATCCGCTTCGCTGGGAATGGAAGATAGAAGCATGAGACCGGCAATCCCAGCTCAAGTGTATCAGGCGGTCTATCGCCAAATATCGTCATTGCGAGAAGCCGAAGGCGACGAAGCAATCCACGGCCGCCAGAGTCGCGCACGACACCCTAGATTGCTTCGCTGCGCTCGCAATGACGGCACTGGTTCGTTTCTGGGAGAGGTCTGATGAGCGACCAACCACGTGCCGCCATTGCCTCCCTCATGCGCCCGCTGGTCGAGCCGCATATCGGCGATCTCGATGTCACCTGGTTCGAATCCACCGAACAGGCGATGGAGGTCGCGCCTACTGTCGAAATCGGCTGGTTCGATATGTACGACAAGCCAAAGATGGCCGAAATCATCACGGCGGCAACCAGCCTCAAATGGCTGAATTCGATCTATGCCGGCCTTGAGCATTTCCCGCTCGATGCGCTGCGCGAGCGCGGGACGACCGTCACCAATGGCGTCGGTATCAATGCGATCCCGATTGCCGAGTTCGTGGTGATGGGCATGCTCACTGCGGCCAAGCGGATGGACAAAATACTCGAATCGCAGCGCAATCATGAATGGCTGAACGGCCCCGTCGGCACGGTCGAACTGTTCGAAGGCAAGGCGCTGATCGTCGGTTATGGCGCAATCGGCAAGCAGATCGCGAAAACGCTGTCCGGTTTCGAGATGGACATTACCGCCGTCCGCCGCACGCCGGTCGATGATCCATCCATACTCGGCACGGAGGAATGGCGCGGCCGGCTTGGCGAGTTCGACTGGGTGATCCTCTCCGCCCCGGCCACCGACGAAACGAAGCACATGATCGGCGCGGACGAACTCGCGGCGATGAAGGATACCGCCTGGCTGGTGAATATCGCGCGCGGCTCGCTGGTCGATCAGGGGGCGCTACTGGCGGCGCTGGGAAGCAAGGCGATAGCGGGCGCGGTACTCGATACGCTCGATCCCGAACCCCTGCCGAAGGACGATACGCTCTGGCAGGCGCCCGACTGTTTCATCACCTCGCACCTCTCCGGCAATTCCACAACACGGATGTTCGAACGCGCGGCGAAACGGTTCGTGGAGAATCTGGAGCGATACCGGGCAGGCGCAGAAATGATCGCCGTCGCCAATCTGGAACTGGGCTATTGAGCCCCCTCTCCCCTTCAGGAGAGGGGAGAGGAAATGGGTGACGTCCTGTCCTCTCGCGTGTAAGGTGATCCCGGCCTGGAGTTCGATGATTTTTGGCCACGCCGGGGTTGTCATTGCGAGCGTAGCGAAGCAATCCAGAGCCGTAAGCGCCGTCTCCCGCCGCTCTGGATTGCTTCGTCGCTGCGCTCCTCGCAATGACGATTCAACTATATTTTATCGTGCTGTAATCGAACAGGAAACACGCCATGACCAAAGCTTCCGATCTCTTCGTCCAGTGCCTTGAAGAAGAGGGCGTCGAATATGTCTTCGGCGTTCCCGGCGAGGAGAATCTCGATTTGCTCGACAGCCTGTCGCGCTCAAGCATCAGAATGATCCTAACCCGCCACGAACAGGGCGCGGGTTTCATGGCGGCGACCTATGGCCGGCATACAGGGAAGACCGGCGTTGCCCTCGCCACCCTCGGCCCCGGCGCGACCAATCTCGTCACCGCTGCCGCCTATGCGAATCTGGGCGGGATGCCGATGCTGATGATCACCGGCCAAAAACCGATCCGAAGTTCCAGACAGGGCCGTTTCCAGATTCTCGATGTCGTCGATATCATGGAGCCGGTCACCAAATATACCCACCAACTCGCATCGGCAAACAACATTCCCAGCCATGTGCGCGAGGCTTTCCGGCTGGCCCAGGCCGAGAAGCCGGGCGCGGTGCATCTCGAACTGCCCGAGGATATTGCCAGGGAGGACGGCACGACGGCCCCGATCCCGGCCAGCCTTGCCCGCCGCCCGATTGCCGAAAAGAAAGCCGTAAAGGCCGCCATCGAAACAATCGAAACCGCCAGATCGCCGGTGCTGGTGATCGGTGGCGGTGCCAATCGCACGATGACGAGCAAGATGCTGACCGATTTTGTCGCGAAGACCGGCATCCCGTTCGTCACCACGCAACTCGGCAAGGGCGTGATCGACGAGACCAGCGACGGGTATTTGGGCTGCGCGGCGCTGTCCTCCGGCGATTTCGTCCATCGTGCCATCGAGGCGGCGGATGTCATCGTCAATATCGGCCATGACGTCGTCGAGAAACCGCCTTTCATCATGGTGCCGGGCGGATCTACGGTGATCCACATATCGATGAACGCGGCGCAAGTAGAGCCGGTATATTTTCCGCAAATCGAAGTCATCGGCGATATCGCCAACGCCATCTGGCAGATCAAGGGGGGTATTACGCCGCAAGCCGACTGGGATTTCGAACCGATGGCCAAGGCGCATCGGGCACAGATCCATCATACAAACACGATGGACACCGATACGCGCTTTCCGATCTATCCCCCGTATCTCGTGAAAGCCGTCCGCGAAGCCATGCCCGCCGACGGTGTTATCGCGCTCGATAACGGCATCTATAAAATCTGGTTCGCGCGCAATTATCACGCGCACCGGCCCAATACCGTGCTGCTCGACAACGCCCTCGCTTCGATGGGCGCAGGGTTGCCCTCGGCAATGGCATCGGCGCTGGTCTATCCGGAGCGCAGGATACTGGCGATCTGCGGCGATGGCGGTTTCATGATG
This sequence comes from Parasphingopyxis sp., assembly GCA_041746035.1. GTDB lineage: Bacteria > Pseudomonadota > Alphaproteobacteria > Sphingomonadales > Sphingomonadaceae > Parasphingopyxis. The sequence goes on along the minus strand of JBGTHW010000184.1, from coordinate 275 downwards.
AACAGCCAGGAGATGGAGACGGCGGTAAGGCTTGGCCTCAATCTCACCGTGCTCGTCCTGCGCGACGATGCCTATGGCATGATCCGCTGGAAACAGGCGCATATGGGGTTCGAGGATTATGGCCTGACCTTCGGCAATCCGGATTTCGTGCAATATGCCGAAAGCTATGGCGCGCATGGCTATCGCGTCGAGAGCGCGGCGCATCTGGGCGAGTTGCTGGAAAATTGCCTGGGCAGAGAAGGCGTCCATCTGATCGATTGCCCGGTCGATTATTC
>JBGTHW010000183.1:0-12870 GCA_041746035.1 Parasphingopyxis sp. | reverse complement strand
ACCGCCATCGCGACCGCCACCGGCTATTGCCTGACGCTGATCATGGCGGTGGTGGTTCGTTTTCTGATCACACGCAAACCGCGGGTGACATGGGGCGGAGCGGTGCTTACGGTGCTCGCCGCCTCGGCGGTTTTCTCGGTGATCGAGGTCTGGGCGTTCACCGGCTTTTTCCGCAGCGGGGAAATACCGTCGGGCGTGCAGTTTTTCGGTGCCATCCTGCTCGATTTCATACTGCTTGTCGCTTGGTCCGGGCTCTATTTCGGCATCAATTTCTACATATTGATAGAGGAACAGAACGATCAGCTGCTGCGGCTGGAAACGCAATCCTCGAACGCCCAGCTTGCCATGTTGCGGTATCAGCTAAATCCGCATTTCCCGTTCAATACGCTCAATTCCATCTCGACGCTGGTGCTGCTGAAGCAGACCGAGCGCGCCAATGCGATGCTCTCCCGGCTCGCCTCCTTCCTGCGCTATACGCTGGCGAACGAGCCGACGGCGCAGGTGCCGCTCAGCCAGGAAGTTGAAACCCTCAAGCTCTATCTCGAAATAGAACGCATGCGGTTCGAAGACAGATTGCGCCCGATATTCGATATCGACCCCAGTGTCGCCCGCGCGCGCCTGCCCTCGCTGCTGCTCCAGCCGCTGGTGGAAAACGCCATAAAATATGCGGTAACACCGCAAGAGGAGGGCGCGGAAATCCGCATTTCGGCGCAGCAGGTCGGAAATAACGTTCTGATCGCCGTGTCCGACACCGGCCCGGGGTTGCGGGAAGCGGCTCCGGCGCGGAAGGGTTCGACAGGCGTCGGCCTCGTCAATATCCAGGATCGTCTGGTGCAGGCCTTTGGGGACGATCACCGTTTCGCTATAACCCCGGACGACGAGGGCGGATTTCGTGTAGAGATAGAAATCCCGCTCCAGTTCGAACAGGCAAAGGAAGTCGCATGACCATCAGAGCCATAATCGTCGACGATGAGCCGCTCGCCATTCAGGGGCTGCAATTGCGCCTCGAGCCGCATGACGATATCGAGATTATCGACACCTGCACCAATGGCCGCGAAGCCATTCGTGCGGTCAAGACGCACAAGCCCGATGTCGTGTTTCTCGATATCCAGATGCCGGGTTTCGACGGATTTTCGGTCGTGCAGGGGCTGATGGATATCGATCCGCCATTGTTCGTCTTCGTCACCGCCTATTCCGATCATGCGATCCGGGCTTTCGAAGCGCAGGCGGTCGATTATCTGATGAAGCCGGTCGAGGAGGATCGACTGGCCGATACGCTGGCACGGGTGCGCGAGCGGCTGGCCGAAAAGAACAGCAGCGAGGAGATTGCCAAGCTGAAAGAAGTTCTCGCCGAAGTCGCTCCCGACGCCGCCGAGGAGATGGAGGCGGGCAGCGACCCCGCTCCCGCCGGGCGCTATGAGAAGCTGCTCAATGTCAAGGATCGCGGCCAGATTTTCCGCGTCGATGTCGAGAGCATCGAGCGGATCGACGCGGCCGGCGATTATATGTGCATCTATACCGGCGACAATACCCTGATCCTGCGCGAGACGATGAAGGATCTGGAAAAGCGCCTCGACCCCCGCACCTTCCAGCGGGTCCACCGCTCGACCATCGTCAATCTCGATCAGGTAAGGCAGGTCAAGCCGCACACCAATGGCGAGTGTTTCCTGGTGCTGGGGAGTGGCGCGCAGGTGAAGGTAAGCCGCAGTTATCGGGATGTGGTGGCGCGGTTTGTGCATTGAGCGCACGTTTGGGGGCGACGATCCGATCTCCTGCGCCTAGACTGGACGGCAGGGAGACACCAATGACCGACCAGCAGGACCGCGCCCGCGCGTTTCACGCCCTTCACGTGCCGGGCGATCCGCTTATCCTGTTCAATATCTGGGATGCGGGCAGCGCACGCGCCGTGGCCGAGGCAGGAGCGGAGGCGCTGGCTACGGGGAGTGCGTCGGTGGCGGGTGCGCGCGGTTATAGCGACGCCGAAACCCTGCCGATGCAGCAGGCGCTGACCAATGCCGAGCGGATCGTCGAGGCGGTCGATCTGCCGCTCACGGTGGATTTCGAGGGGGCGTATGCCGCCGAGCCGGTCCTCGTCGCCGTCCATGCCGCCGCCATGATCGAAACCGGTGCGATCGGCATCAATTTCGAGGATCAGGCGATTGGCGGCACTGGGCTTCATCCGGTCGATTTTCAGGCCCAGCGTATCGCCGCTATCCGCAAGGCCGCCGACGATGCGGGCGTCGATTTTTTTATCAATGCCCGAACCGATATGTGGCTCAAGGCAGGATTGTCGTCGGTCGCCGAAGGGTCGCGGTTCGAAGAGGCGCTCACCCGCGCCAAAGCCTATGCCGATGCCGGAGCCAGCGGTTTTTTCGCGCCGGGCCTGACCGCCGAGAAAGAGATTGCGGCGCTCTGCGAAGCCTGCCCGCTGCCCGTCAATGCGATGATGTTCGATGCCATGCCGGATCACGCCCGGCTGGCCGAACTCGGCATCGCCCGGATCAGTCACGGACCGGGGCCGTGGCGCGATGCGATGGCAGGACTGACCGCAGCGGCGCGCTCGGTATATGGCGGCTAGCGCGGCGACGCCCGCTCTCAATACTCGCTCAGCTCGACCATCATCTTCCTGTAGCCATGGACGAAGCAGGCGCTGACGCGTTCCGGTTCTTCGATGACGTTCACACGCAAACGGCGTTTGGCCATTTCCTCCAGGAGGATACGGATCTGCAATTCGGCCAGCCGCGCGCCGACGCAGCGATGGATACCATAGCCGAAGGACAGCTGCCGCCGCGCATTATCGCGATCAATGATTATATCGTCGGGCCGGTCGAACACGCTCTCGTCGCGATTGGCCGAGAGATACCACAGGACGACCTTGTCGCCTTCTTCGATGTCATGCCCGAACAGCTCATGGTCCTGCGTCGCCGTGCGCCGCATATGGGCAAGCGGCGTCTGCCAGCGGATGATTTCCTGCGCGGCCCCCGGAATGAGCTCCGGATTGTCCTCCAGTTTCCTGCGCTCGTCGGGAAACGCATTCAGCCCATAGGCATAGCCGGACATGGTGTTCCGCGTTGTATCGTTGCCGCCAACGATCAGCAGGATCAGATTCCCCATATAGGTAAAATGATCCATGTCGCGCATCGCCTCGCTATGGATCATGCGCGAGATCAGGTCCGGCGTTTCGTCTTTCTCGAACCGTTCGTCCCAGAGGTTTTTGAAATACGCGCCCATCTCCATCAGGTGCGCGATGCGTTCGTGCGCGGTATCGGGATTGTTGATCAGCTCGACATCGCCCGCCCAGTCCGACCAGAAGGTCAGCTTGCGGCGGTCTTCCCAGGGGAAATCGAACAGGATGGCGAGCATCTGCGTGGTCAGCTCGATGGAAACCAGATCGACCCAGTCGAACGCCTGGCCGCGCGGCATGGCATCCAGTATCTCGCCGGTGCGGTGGCGGATATCCTCGTCCATCCGTTTCATTTCTGCCGGTGTGAAGGCGGGGGCGACGGTACGGCGCTGCTCGGTATGCTGCGGCCTGTCCATCGCGATGAACATCGGCAGTTCGATACTCTCGCCGTCTTCGGTCGTCAGGTCGTTATCGCTAATCGAAATGCTGCCAAACGACGAATAGATATCGGGCAGCGCCTCGACATGCTGGATCGGTTTGTGGGTCGTCACGTTCCAGTAATCGCCAAAGGCGGAACCGACTATCTTGTTGATCGGCGCGGTTTCCCGCATTTCCCGGAAGATCGGCTGCCAGATGTCATTCTCGTAGATCGCGGGATTGCTGACATCCCAGGGATGCGGAGCTTCCGTCACGATGGTTTCGGGCTTCTCCCCGGTGGGCAGGGCGGCAGTGGCCATGGCTCTCTCCTTGTGTCTTTGAACAGAGTGTCTGCCTTGGCGATACGCGTGTCAATATAGTCGCTTGAGCGCAGACCGCCGCTAACCGATAATCAACCATAGCGCGCTAAAATCGCGCGATGCACTTGCGCTTGCCCGTTTCCGCTTCGCTGGACCGCCGGACGCTTTATGGCGTTCTTTTCGTTGGTATTGGCGGTTTCCTGTCGGCCCTATTTGGCATCGCTGTCACCGTCGAAAGCGAGCGACTGGCGTCTATCTGGCCGGCCAATGCGTTTTTGCTGGGTACGCTGTTGCTGCTGCCACGCCGCCTGTGGTTGCCGATTATCGCGACCGGCGCGCTGGCCAATTTCGGCGCCAACCTTGTGATAGGCGATAGCGTGGCGCTCGCCGCGGCCCTTACCGGGTTCAACATTTTCGAAAGCGTGTTCGGTGCCTGGATATTGCGCCGCAAATATCGCGAAAATGTCGGCTCGATAACTCGCAAATGGCTTTACGACCTCGTTCTTTGGGCCGGTATTATCGCATGCGCGCTTTCCACGACACTGGCCAGCCTGATCGTATCGTTTCAGGGGGCATCTTTCGTTTTTAGCTGGACGACATCTTTCCCGGCGCATCTGCTGGGTGTGGTGACGCTCGTGCCGGTGATCGTCTCGCTGGTGCGCAACCGGCATGATTTGCTGGAAGAGGGACTGGGGCCGAAGCTCGTCTGGATTTCGCTTCTTGCCGGCGTGGTTTCGCTGACGATCTTCGTGCAGGGCTGGCTTCCCGTCTCGTTCTTGATTTTCCCGGTGCTCACCTATGCCGCCTTTCGTGCGGGCGTACCCGGCGCGTCGGCGGCTATATTCGTGTTCACCGCCATCGCCACGAGCATGACCGTGCGCGGCTTCGGTCCGATCATGATGATAGACGGCAGCGAACATCTGCGCGTGCTGTTCCTCCAGTTTCTGATCGTCACCGCGACATTCTCCTCGATACCCGTCGGCCTTGCGATTGCCGACCGGCGCAGGGCGGCGGAGCGGCTGGTGAAAGCCCGCAAGGAAGCCGAAGCCGCCACGCGTGCCAAGGCGAGCTTTCTCGCCAATATGAGCCATGAAATCCGCACCCCGATGAATGGCGTGCTCGGTTTTGCCGAATTACTGCAGGCGAGTCCGCTGGACGCCGAACAGCATCGCCAGGTCGGGCTGATTGTCAGCTCCGCAGAGGCGCTGCTCGCGCTGCTCAACGATATTCTCGACATATCGAAGGTGGATGCGGGGCGGCTGGAGATTGTCCGCGAGGGAATCGATCTGGATGCGCGTGTTGCCGAATGCACCGCCCTGATCGAACCTCTGGCCGAGGCGCGGGGACTGACCGTCACTTTCGAGAGCGATCCGGTGCTTCCCGGCTGGGTTATCGGGGATGCACTGCGCTTGCGGCAGATTTTGTTGAATCTGCTGGGCAATGCGGTGAAATTTACCGAGAATGGAGGGATAACGGTGCGGACGATGTTGCGCGAAGACGCGGGCGCGCAGTGGATCGATATCGCTGTGATTGATACCGGCATCGGCATCGAACCGGCGCGGCAGACCGAAGTTTTCGAGGAATTTGCGCAGGCCGAGAGCGATACGGCGCAGCGCTTTGGCGGCACCGGACTGGGGCTGGCGATCAGCCGACGGCTGGCCGGCCTGATGGGCGGCATGTTGTCTATGGACAGCGAACCGGGCAAGGGGACAATCGTCACGCTTTCGATCCCGCTGACCGTGGCCGATCCGGTTTATTGCGCGCCCGTCATGGCACCAAGGGCCGCCCCGGCCCCTGCTTCGCGATCCGATATATATGTGTTGCTCGCCGAAGATCTCGACATCAACCGCGAGGTCATCGGGGCCATGCTCGCGCGGCTGGGATGCCGGGTCGATTATGCGGAAGATGGCCGCGAGGCCGCTGCCTTTGTAGAAACCGCAGACGATGCCGGTACGCCCTACGATATTGTCTTCATGGATGTGCAGATGCCGTATCTCGACGGAATGGCGGCGACAGGGCTGATACGCGCGCTGAAAACAGCAAGTGCTGCCACGCCGATTGTTGCGCTGACCGCGAATGGGTTTCCGGAGGATATCGAGGCCTGCCTGGCGGCGGGGATGGATGCCGTGCTGGCCAAGCCGGTGCGGATCGGCGATCTCGATGCCGCCATCGCCGACTGGGCCACGAACAGGGGCAGCGCGGAGACGTCGGCTCCGGCAACCGCAAACGCGCCCGGAGAATCGCTCCGGGATCGCTATGCCGCGCGCAAGGCCGAAAGCCTCGACCGGATCGGCGAACTGATGCGCAGCAATGCGCTGGCGGATACCGATCTGGAGGAAATAGCCGCCATCGCCCACAAACTTGCGGGTTCGGCGGGCATGTTCGGCGACGGCGATTTCGGGATGCGCGCGGCGGAGGTCGAGGAGGGCCTCGGACACTGGCCGGAGAGCGATCGCGCGGCGAAACTCGTCGATGCTGTCGCTAGGCTGCGCGCCGCCGCCTGAAGCCGCAAAGCCCGGTTTCAACGATTTGGTGATATTTGGCCGTTAGGGTGCAAGCCAAGGAGACATATTGTGGCCCGTATCCTCTATGCCGAAGACGATGAACTGGTCGGCGAAATCGTCCGCGATACGCTAACCGAGGCCGGCCATGTCGTCGGTGTCGTCAACGACGGTACCTCGGCCTTTCGCGCAATTCAGGTGAAACAGCCCGATCTCGTCATTCTCGATTGCTCGATGCCCGAAATGGGCGGCGTCGAGGTTGTCCGCCGTATCCGCATCACCCAGGGCATTTACGATACGCCGATATTGATGCTGACCGCCCGGCGCAGCGAAAACGATGTCGATTTGGCAATGCGCGCCGGGGCTAACGATTATCTCAAAAAGCCCTTCGATCCCGATCAATTGGTCGTAGTCGTCGATGCGCTGCTGGACAGGAGCGCGCAAAAGCGCAGACGGGCCGGATAAACGAGTTCGCTCTCGACGAGCAGAGAGCGTCGCCGACCATAGCTAGCCGCTGTCCATAGTTCGTACCGGCGATTGCAGATAGGCAAGTACCGCGCGTACGGTTTCGCGCTCGACATCGGCAGGTGGCAGCGGATTGCGCGGATGAATGAGCGCGGCATGGACAAGAGCATGGGTGATCTCTCCGACCACCATCGACGCGGTTTCGAGATCCTCGACCGCCATATCGCGGCGGACAGCCGGCGCAATGCCGAGCAACTGTTCGCGGATCGCACGCACCGTTTGCGTATGACCGTCGACGACTGCCATGTGCGGCATTTCCGATTCGAGGATCGCATGCAGCTTGGGATCGATGCGATGCGCGGTAACCACCGCCCCGACGATCCGGTGCACGGCATTGTCGAGAGACAAAGGCTGTTCCGGTCCGCTCGCCTCGGTAATAATCCGGTGGACGCGTCGGCCATGCCGTTCGACAACCGCAGCAACGATCGTCTCCCGGTTCGGGAAATACTGATAGAGCGAGCCGACACTGACGCCGGCCTCTTCGGCGATGCGATTCGTGTTTGTGCGGCCATATCCTTCCCGCACCAGAATGCGAGCGGTGGCGTCTAGAATCGATTCGAATATCGACCGCGAGCGCGCCTGACGCGGCAGTTTCCGCAGCTTTATGTCGGCCATTTCGGATGCTCCGTTCGCGAGTAGTCTTCGGCCATCGATAGGCGTAAACATGAATGCGAGCAATCGTTCGCATTGGAATAATTACGCCCGCGAAATCATTGTCATGGCCGATTGCGCCTCTATGTGCGAATTTGGAGTTCAGGTGAAATGCCCATTGTCAAAGCCGGTATAGCGGTATGGCTGCTGACCCTGCCCGGCCTGTTGCAGGCACACGCTTTCTGGATCGAGCCTCAAGAATTTCATCTTGAAGCGCCGACATCAACAAATGTACTGTTTCGTGTTGGCGATGGCGCCGATATCGAGCCATGGAATCTTCGCTGGGACAATATTGTTTCGTTGCGAACCTATACCGCCCGGGGTGTAACCGATCACCAGGCGGAAATCACGCCAAGAACCGAAGACACCGAAGGCAGTGCAGATGTGCGGTTCGATACGGCGGGAACGCATATTATCGCTTTCGAGAGTCAACCCAGTTTCAGCGATCTCGAAGCCGCGCGTTTCAATCCCTATGCCGAAGAAGAAGGACTGACCGCCGTGCTTGCCGAGCGCGAACGCAACGGCACCACCGGCGAGAACGGGACTGAATTGTATGTTCGCCGGGCGAAGGCACTCGTTCAGGTCGGCAGCGAGACGACGGACAATGTCTTGCAGCCGATCGGGCAGACGCTCGAGATCGTCCCGGAACGCAATCCCTATACACTGGGCGACAACCGCCAGTTGCCCGTGCGCGTGCTTTTTCGCGGCGAGCCACTTGCAGGAGCGCTGATCGAACTCATCGATCTCGCGGTGCCGGAAGAACCGCTGGCGCGCCTGCGCACCGATGCCGGGGGGCGCACGGCGTTCCAGGTGCCGACACGCGGCCAGTTTCTGCTTAACGTAATCTGGTCGGTTCCCATTCCGGACGACGACCGCGCCGAGTTCGATACGATCTTTTCCAGCCTGAGCTTTGGCTATTCGGACGAATAGTCAGTCCCGTGCACGAGGAAACGTTCGTGCGGAGTAGGTAAATATGCGTTCCATATCATTGCTTTGCGGCAGCAGTATAATGCTTTTGGCACCACTCGCGCCGCTCTGGGCGCAGACCGGGGATGCTACGCCCGCCGATCCGGAGCCCGGCAACGAAGAGATCGTGGTCTATGGCCGGGGCATTCCGCAAATCGGCACGGCGCAATCGGGCTCGCAGGGCACGGTCGGCTATGCCGATCTCGAAAACCGGCCGATCAGCCGCACCGGCGAACTGGTCGAGAATGTCCCCGGCGTCATCGCCACCCAGCATTCGGGCACCGGCAAGGCCAATCAATATTTCCTGCGTGGCTTCAATCTGGATCACGGCACCGATTTCGCCGGTTTCATAGACGGTGTGCCGATCAATATGCGCACCCATGGCCACGGCCAAGGCTATCTCGATCTCAATTTCATCATTCCGGAACTGGTCGAGCGCATCGATTATCGCAAGGGACCGTATTTCGCCGATGTCGGCGATTTTTCGGCGGCGGGCACGGTCGCCTTCACGACATACGACGCGCTACCCGAATCGATTATCGACGTAACTATCGGTGAATTCGGTTATTATCGCGGCGTCGTGGCAGGCAGTAGCGAGGCAGGCGAGGGCAATCTGCTCGCCGCCATCGAAGGCACACTCTCCAACGGGCCATGGATACTCGACGAAAATCTCGAAAAGGTGAACGGCGTGATCCGCTACAGCCGGGGCAGCGACGAAAACGGCTGGGACGTTCAGGCGACCGGCTATCGCTCCACCTGGACATCGACGGATCAGATACCCGAACGGGCGGTGGAATCGGGACTGATCGACCGCTTCGGTTTCATCGACGACGATCTTGGCGGCGAAACGACGCGGCTGTCGGCGGTTGCCAACGCCCTTTTTGGCGCGACCCGGGTCAATGCCTATGCGATCTATTATGATTTCGTGCTGACCTCCAACTTCACCTATTTCCTCGACGATCCGGTCGAGGGCGACGAATTCCAGCAGCGCGACGAGCGCGGCATATTTGGCGGGTCGGCCAGCCACCGTTTCGATACCGCGCTCGGTTCGCTGCCGGTCGCACTCACCGTCGGCGGCGATCTGCGATACGATGCGATCAATAATGTCGGGCTTTACGAGAGCGCCGGTGCCATCCGCACCAGCACGATCCGGCAGGACCAAGTCGATGAATATAGCGCGGGGCTGTATGCCAGCGCCGAATTTTCGCTGACGCCCCGGCTGCGCGCGGTGCTCGGTGTGCGCGGCGACTATTACGGATACGATGTCGCGGCAACGATCCCCGCCAATTCGGGCGACGGGTCGGACACCATACTCGGCCCCAAAGCGGCGCTGGCCTGGCAACCGGTCGACGGCCTCGAACTCTACGCCAATTACGGCGAGAGCTTTCATTCCAACGATGTGCGCGGCGCGACCATCGCCATCGATCCGGCAACCGGCGATCCCGCCGATCCGGTCGAGGCGCTGGTCCGCGCGCGCGGCGGGGAGCTGGGTACGCGGGTCGAGAGCGGCGCATTTACCGCTTCGCTGGTCGGCTTCTACCTCGAACTCGGTTCGGAGCTGGTTTTTGTCGGCGATGCCGGGGCGACCGAACCCAATGACGCCTCGCGCCGCTATGGCCTCGAAGCGACAGCCTTCTGGCGGCCGCTTCCCTGGCTGGCGCTGGATGCCTCGGCAGCGTTCACCAATGCCCGCTTCCGGGGCGTCCCCGAGGCCGTGGACCGCATTCCGGGTTCCGTGAGCGAGGTCATCGCGGCGGGTGCGACCGTCGATTTCGGCGAAGGCCTGTCTGGCGCGCTGCGCGTCCGCCATTTCGGCGAGGCACCCCTGATCGAGGACGGCTCGGTTCGCTCCGATCCGACGACTCTGGTCAATCTCGGTGCCTATTACGAGTTCGATCGCATCCGCATCGGCTTCGATCTGCTCAACGTCTTCGATGCGAACGACGCCGATATCACCTATTTTTACCCCTCGCGCCTTCCCGGCGAACCGGCGGAAGGCGTCGAGGACCGGCACTTCCATCCGGTCGAACCGCGTCAGGTAAGGGTATCGGCGCGGCTAAGCTTTTAACCGGAAATGCGCGTCAATAGGTCGAAAGCGTCACCGGCATTTTCTTGAAGCCGTGGACGAAGTTCGAATTCACCCGCTCCAGCTCGCCGGAGATCGTCGGGCGGAGTTTGCGTTTCGCCAGTTCCTCGAACAATACCTGCAACTGAAGCTCGGCCAGCCGTGCGCCGACGCAGCGATGGATGCCATAGCCGAAAGCCAGCTGTCGCCGGGCATTCTCGCGATCGACGATCCAGTCGCTCGCATTCTCGAATATCTCCTCGTCGCGATTTGCCGAGATATACCACATGACGAGCTTGTCGCCCTTCTTGATCTGCTTGCCGTCGAGCTCGTAATCCTCGAGCGCGGTGCGGCGCATATGCGAGAGCGGCGTTTGCTTGCGGATGGTTTCCTGCACGGCATTCTTGATCAGATCGGGATTGGCTTCGAGCTTGCGGGCTCCGTCCGGATTCTGGTTCATGAAATAGACCGCGCCGGACATGCTGTTCCGCGTCGTATCATTCCCGCCAACGATCAGCAGCGTGATATTGCCGAGGAAATTGCGCTCGTCCATATTGCCGAGTGCCTCGCTGTGCGCCATCATCGAGAGCAGATCGGGGCCGGGATCGCTGGCCTTGCGCTGCGCCCAGAGCGCCTGGAAATAGGTCGCCGCCTCCCACATCGCCTGATTGCGCAGCGGGCCGAGTTCCTCGTCCATCGCGGCGACGACATCGCCCATCCAGTCCGACCATTCGGTCAGCTTGCGGCGGTCTTCCCACGGGAAACCGAACAGGATGGCGAGCATGCCGGTGGTCAGTTCGATGGAGACCTTGTCGACCCAGTCGAATTCCTCTCCGATCGGCAGGCTGTCCAGCAATTCCGCCGTGCGCTGCCGGACATTCTCGTCGAGGCGGGACATTTCGCTCGGCGTAAAGGCGGGAGCGACCGTGCGGCGCTGCGCGGTGTGCTCGGGACGGTCCATGCCGATAAACATCGGGATCGAAATCGTCGCGTCATCGGTGCTGTCGAGGATCGTGAAGCCCCCCTTGCGCCAGTCCGAGCTGAAAATCTCCGGCAGCGCCTCGACATGCTGGATAGTCTTGAGTTTGGTCAGCGACCAGAAAGGGCCGTAAACGCTTTCCTTGCACCAGTGGACCGGGTCTTGGCGGCGCAGCTTTTCGAAGACCGGCTGCCACATATCGAGCGAATAGAGTTCGGGACGGCTGGGATCGATGTCCGCTATCGGGGTGTCCGCTGTCGCCAGCGGCTTTTCGAGCGAAGACCGGTCGATCCCGGCGCGAAATTCCCTGGCATATTCCTCGCGATATTTTTGTTCGGCGGTTTTGGGCGGGCGCTGATTCGCGGCGGCGCGCGCCGCTTCCAGCATCTCGGCAGGCGATGGCCCGCAGCAGCTCTTGTCGTCGGTTGTCGCGTTCGTCGCCATAATCGCAGCCCTTTTTAGTAGCAATTAAAGACTGACATAACTGACATGAATGTCAATAGTGTTGAGTGAGGTAGCGACGAAGCGAGCGGCTGGTGCGGTGGAGCCCTCCTAGTACGGGGTGGGAAAGCCCGGGACTGGCGGTTCCGCTACGCCCAACCGAAAAGTCGCCTGACCATCCCATCGCCTGCACAGCGAAGGTTATCGTGATGACAGCTATCTGTGGAGTCCATATATCGAAGAGGTGAATGCAATGCGGAATCTGGCGATACCGGCGGGGAAATGGCTGGGACGGCTATTTTTGGCGCTGTTCGCGATCATCGCGCTTTATGTCCTGGCCGGAATCGGCGGCTCGCTGATCCCCGCCAACGACGATTGGGAGGAACCCGAAAGCGGCATTACGATCTATATTCACGATAACGGTATCCATGCCGGCCTGATCCTGCCCCGCGCCAACTCCATCGCCGACTGGAGCGATCTTGTCCGTCCCGAAGATTTGCCTGATCCGCGCGATGCGAGCGAGTGGCTTCTGTTCGGCTGGGGCGACCGCGTGTTTTATGTCGAAACCCCGACATGGTGGGATCTGCGTCCGCAAACGGCGGTGATCGCTCTATTCGGCAGCGAAGCGAGCCTTGTCCATGTCGATCACATCCCTTCGTTCGCTCCGGCAGACACTATCCGCGCTATCACGGTCACGCCGGATCAATATGCCCGCATCGCGGAGACTATCCGTGCGCAGTTTGCGCTCGATACGGAGGGCCGCGCGCAACCCGTGCGCGGTTACGGTGCTTACGATGTGTTCTACGAGGCCCATGATCGCTATAGCGCGATACAAACCTGCAACGAATGGACGGGCCGGATACTGCGCGATGCCGGGGTGC
>JBGTHW010000182.1:0-4080 GCA_041746035.1 Parasphingopyxis sp. | reverse complement strand
CACGATGATCGCACTGGCCGTACTGCTCTTTGTCGGGCCGGGTGTGATTTTCGGCTTTACCGCCGCGATGCTGCTCGGCGTATTCATCGGTACATACAGCTCTGTCTATTTGGCCGCACCGGTTCTGGTCTGGTTCAAGGTGGGGCCGGACAGTTTCCTGCCCGCGCAAGGCGGTCCGGGCGAACGTATCGAACCGCGCGAGGGCTATAATCGCCAGGCTTGACCGGGAGGCACCGCCTGCCGGGCCGCTAGTCACCGGTTTCACCGGGCATGGCTTTCGCTGCGAAGGCGAGGAATATACCGGCGGACTGTGGCTGACGCCGGAATGGGCGCGGGGCTGGGATGCGCCGGGTTTCCATGCGCTGACCGAGGGCGATCTGGAAGAATTGCTCGGCATCGCCCCGTCTCCGGAATTTCTGCTGCTCGGCACCGGCGACACGCTGCGCCGCCCGGCACCGGCTTTCATAAAGACGCTCGAAGACCGGGGCATCGGGGCGGAACCGATGGACAGCCGCGCCGCCGCCCGCGCCTGGGGCGTGTTGCGCGCCGAAGACCGCTGGATCGTTGCCGCGCTGATGCCTTTCGGGGTAAATGCGTGAAACGCTCTCCGGCGCGGGAAGATTTATTTCCGCGCAACACCGGAAAGATGCTGAAACAATTGTTCCGCATTGGTTTCCCATGAGAACCGTTCCACGGTTGCCGCCACTGCTTGCCGATCGGGCGGATCGGCGAGAATGCTGTTCACCGCAGCTGCGATGGCCGCCGGTTCGCGCTCGACGAGCACACCCGCTTCGGGTCGGCCCATAAGTTCGCCCGCTCCGCCGACATCGCTGATCACGATCGGCGTGCCGGACGCCAGCGCCTCGACCCAGGCATTGGCCAGACCTTCGGAGGCGGATGGCAGCACCATCGCGTCCGCCGCAGCGACCAGCCCGGCAACCTCGTCATGCGGCCTGTTGCCGAGCAGGCGGACGCGATCATCGAGGCCGAGACGCGCGGAGAGTTTTTCGATGGTCCCGCGATCCGGCCCCTCGCCGACAAGGATCAGCGTTGCATCGGGAATATCGGCGAGAGCCCTGATCGCGAGCGTTTGCCCCTTGCGCTCCATCAGCGCACCGACTGTTACGATGAGCGGCCCCGAAACGCCGAGCTTCTCTTTCGCCGTTATCCGGTCCACCGGCTTGAAGCGTGCCCGGTCGATGCCGGTATAGTGCACGGCAATGCGCTCCTCCGGCATACCCAGCGCCACCATGTCCCGCTTTATCGCTTCGCTGACCGCGAGCATCCCGTCGGCCGCGTTGCCCGCAGCCAGAATCTGCTTGGCGCATCCGGCCCGCTCGCCCCAATAGTGAATATCCGATCCGCGCGATTTGATCGAGAAGGGCACATCGAAAGCTCTGGCCAGCCGCATTGCAGCAGGACCGTCGGGATAGAAAAATTCCGCGTTGATCGCATCGAAAGGAAAACGCGCCCGAATCTTGTGCAGCAGCGGCATCGCAGTCCGCGCTATCGCCCCCGGCGAAAAACGGCTGCCGATCATCGGTATCAGGGGAAAGCGAGGTCGGTGGACAATGATATCCTTCCACACCTCGCGCTCGGGCACTTCGGAAAAAGCACGATAGCGGGGATGGCGCGAGAGCGGCCAGGGCGGGATGCCGATCGGCGCGACAACTTCCAGTTCGACATCGTCGCGCGCCGCCAGCCCCACCGTCTGGCGCTCGACGAAACCGCCGAATGTCGAGCGCGAGGCATCGGGGAAGAGCGTGGAAAGGATTAAAACGCGGAGCATGGGCCCGGACTATAGCGCGGATACGCATAATATGGCGTATATCAGTTTGTTCATAAAACTAGCCCTTAACATGAACGGTTTCCTACAGGCTAGTTCAGTCCGGGGTCAAAGGCCCTCTGCTATAAGGGTATCAGTTTCGAAATACAGTCCGGAGCGGAAGGAGTAAGACAATGACCATTCTCGCCAAATCCATCTTGGGGGCAACCGCCGCCACCGCCCTTGCTGTTGCCGCCCCGGCCCAGGCCCGCGATCATGATAATGGCATCGATGCCGGAGACGTGATCGCCGGCGCGCTAATTATCGGCGGCATCGCTGCCATCGCCAGCGCCGCTTCGGGCAATGACGATCGTTATGACCGTCGCCACGATCCGCGATATGGCGACCGCTCTGACCGTCGCTACGATCCGCGATATGGCGACCGCTATGATCGCGGCTACGGCAATCAATCGCCGCGTTCGGCCATTCAGCAGTGCAGTGCCGCCGCCCAGCGCGAGGCGTCCCGCTATGGCCGGGCGCAGGTGACCGAAATCACCGATATCGACCGCGAGCGGAGGGGTTTCGAAGTCGAGGGCCGGATTGTTGTCGAGGAACAGAATTACGGCTATCGCGGACGCAACGGGCGCTATAACCGAAACGCCCGTTACGACCGGCGCGGTTACAGTGATTATGATCGCGGTCGGTTCAGCTGCCGCATCCGCTATGGCCGCATAGACAGGCTCCGGGTGCGCGGGCTCGATTAGAGCGCGGTTCCCGGGAGTGAACGAGGCGCGAGGCCGAAAGGTCTCGCGCCATTCTTATGCGGCTTTGTCGATATTTTCGGGCGCTTCCTCGCTGGAGCGGTCCAGCCCCAGATCGGCGAGGATTTCGTCGCGGTCGCGCAGCGGATGCTCGATGACGCTGCAGATTTCCAGGCCGTCGAAGCCGTTTTCCATGGAAGCGCGGGCGTAGGACGCGCACACTCTGTCGCGAACGAAGCTGCCGCGCTGGCCACAGGCTTCGGGCATGGCATAGGGCGTGCGGAAGGCCGCATCGTCCGAACTGGCCACGATTCGGTTCTTCTGGTCGAGCAGCAGATAGCGATCCTTGCTCCTTCGCTCGGTCTGCATCAGCCGGTGCATGTCGACGATCAGCTTCGCATGCCTGTCCCAGTCATAATCGAGATAGAGTGTGCCAATTATCTTGCCGCCTTCGAGGCCGTGGTCTCGCACCGCGCTGACAAATATGATGCTGCGGCCGTTTTGCTCCTGCGGATTTTGCCAGATTTCGTCCGCCGACCAATCCTGCACATCGGTGCTGAGTTGCGAATTTTCGAATTGCGGCTGCCCGCTGAAATCGAACTGCATGATTTGCGATGTTTCGCGATGGGCCATCAATGCCTTGCCTTGCGGCGAAACCAGGATGGCGTTGCGATAAACGTCGGAGAAAGCGAATTGTGCCTCCAGACGCTGCCGTGCGTAGCCGGCATTTTCGTCACTATCGGGATCGCGCATGAATTCGCGAATCGGCCGTTCGGTGGCAATCACGCGGACATCGACGGCGCACGCTCTCAGCTTCGAGATATTGGTATCGGTCAGCGCTTGCGCCACATCGGCCAGCCTGTCGCCTTCGAGTTCATCGACCAGTTCGTCGACGATGGCCGTGCTGCGCGAGAGCCGGTCTATCACCGTCGCGCGAAAATCGCTCGCCGTCTCCGCCGCACTGGTCGCCAGCGATTTTACCTCTTGTGCCACGACGGCGAAGCCGCGCCCCGCCTCGCCCGAACGTGCCGCCTCGATCGTTGCATTCAGCGCCAGCATCCTCGTCTGTTTGGCAATATGATCGCTCGCCCCGGCATAGCGCCCGGTTTCCTCTTCGAGAAGATCGAGCAGGGCTTTGATACGACGCGGCATAGATGCTCCGGAATATTTGTCCGATCAGCGATAGTCGCAATTTCCTAAGCACCCGTTAACCATACCGCGCCTGCTTTGCTGGACAGTTTCGGACGGCCTGACTATTTCCTGCCCATGAGCGCCCAGCCCGCAGATTCGCTTCACGCCGAAACTATCCTTATCGTCGATTTCGGCAGTCAGGTAACCCAGCTTATCGCACGCCGGGTGCGCGAGGCGGGGGTGTATTCGGAAATAGCGCCGTTCAACGCGGCGGAAGAGCCTTTCGCGCGGTTGAAACCCAAAGGCGTGATCCTGTCCGGCAGTCCGGCCTCGGTTCCCGACAAGGGCAGCCCGCGCGCGCCGGATGTTATCTTCGAGAGCGGCTTGCCGGTGCTCGGTATCTGCTATGGCCAGCAGGTGATG
>JBGTHW010000181.1:0-9229 GCA_041746035.1 Parasphingopyxis sp. | reverse complement strand
CCAGCCCACTGAAACACGTCGGTTTTCCCGATCTATCTCGGCCTCAAGATCGTCGATCAGCGGGCGATAGCCGGGATAGATGCGTGTCAGGTCGTCGGCGGCAACCTCCGCTTCGGTCTGCCCGGCATTGAAGATGCCGCTGCACAGAAACGCGGCCTTATAGCCCGCCGCGAGGGCCAGATCGTGCTGCGACGGCGTTTCGCTTTGCGAGTGGGCGGCAGTCGCAAGAAAAATCGCGAACAGCGAAAGGGCAATCGTGCGTAAAAAGGTCATGCGCCTTGTTTGCCGACTCGTTGCGCTGGACGCAAGCGACTGCTAGCGCGCCGGTAAGCGCCACGATGCCGTGGCATCCCGCGAAATCTAACCAAGGACATGCAAGAAATGGCCGACGAACCCGGCGCAATCCCGAACCAGCCCAATCCCGACAACCTGCCCTCGGCCAATATCCTCGGCCAGTATGTCAAGGACATGTCTTTCGAAAATCCGAATGCGCCAGACATCTATCAGGGCAACGACCAGCCCGCCATCGATGTCCAGTTCAATATCGGAGCGGACAAGACAGCCGACAATGTGTTCGAGGTAATCCTCAAAGTCGACATCACCGCGAAAACGCAGGCGCAGACCGCGTTCGTCGTCGAACTCGCCTATGCGGGGCTGTTCGCGCTGAAGAACGTGCCCGAGGAGCAGGTCCAGCCGTTTCTCTTTGTCGAAGCGCCGCGTCTGCTGTTCCCGTTTGCGCGCCGTATCCTTGCCGATGCCGTCCGCGATGGCAATTTCCCCGCGCTGATGCTGGAGCCCATCGATTTTGCGAGTCTCTATATGCAGCAGCAGGCGCAAATGGCGCAGGGCGGCAGCGATAATGTCGATCTCCCAACAGCGCCGACCGGCAACGCTTGAGCGCGTAGTGCTCGCGTGATCGGCCAGAGGCAGCGGACGCGATGAACCTCTATAAGGCAACCGGCACGATAGGCAGCTTGACAATGGTCAGCCGTGTCGCCGGTTTCGCGCGCGACATGCTGCTCGCGCGCATCCTCGGCCCGGGCATGGCGGCGGACTCGTTCTTTGTTGCTTTCCAGCTTCCCAATATCTTCCGGCGGTTGTTCGCCGAAGGCGCGTTCTCGGCGGCTTTCGTACCGCTATTCAGCCGCAAACTCGACAAGGACGGCGATTTCGGCCCGGCGGAGAAATTTTCCAGCGAAGTGGAGAAATTTTCCAGCGAAGTAGCGTCCGTTTTCGTCCCTGTCCTGATCGGCTTTACCGCGCTTTTCGAAATTTTCATGCCAGGAATTATCTGGCTGATGGCCAGCGGTTTCCAGGAAGTACCCGGCAAGTTCGAACTGACAGTCGCGCTCGCGCGAATCACGTTCCCCTATCTTTTCCTGATCAGCATGGTCGCGCTGCTCACCGCGATCCTCAATTCCATGTCGCGCTTTGCTGCGGGTGCGAGTTTTCCGATCCTGCTCAATATCGTGCTGATCGGAGCCCTGCTGCTCGGAGACCGTCTGCGAGGCGACAGCGGAGACGACATCCTCATAGCCTATGTTCTTGCAGGCGGTGTAGCGATCGGCGGGGTGGTCCAGCTTATCTGGCTCTGGTTCTGGACGAAGCGAAGCGGTTTCAAGCTGCGTCTTCACCGCCCTCAATTCACCGAAGATGTGAAAGAGTTGGGTGTCATTATCCTGCCAGCGACATTCGGTGCGGGGGTTTACCAGATCAGTCAGCTCGTCCAGCTTTTCTTCGCCACTCAACTACCCGGAGGGGCGGTGAGCCATCTCAATTTCGCCGACCGACTGAACCAGCTGCCGCTCGGCGTGATAGGCATCGCTTTGGGCACCGCCATTCTTCCTGCCCTCTCGCGCCATATTGGCGCGGGCGACAAGGCGCAGGCCGATCGGGTGCAGTCCAACGCCATCGAACTCGCAATGCTGCTCACCCTGCCCGCCGCCGCCGCGCTGTTCGTCTGCGCCCCGGCCTTCGTCGATGCGTTCTTTCTCGGCGGAGCTTTCGATGCCGAGGATTCGCGGATCACCAGCGCGGTGCTGATGGCGCTGGTCGCGGGGCTGCCGGCCTATGTGCTGATCAAGGTTCTGACCCCGGCCTTCTTCTCCCGCAAGGATACCAAGACGCCGGTATATTCGGCCGCCATCGTGCTGACTTTCTTCATTGGTTTCAATGTCCTGTTTATCGATCGTTTCGGCATTGTCGGGATCGCAACGGCCACCGCCATCGGTGCGTGGCTGAACGTCGTCATGCTCTATACCATATTGCAGATACGCGATCATTATCGCCTCGATCCCGCCCTGATCGGACGGCTTCTGAGGCAGATTATCGCGACCGCCACCATGACCGCTTCGCTGATCTTCCTGCTGCCCCGGTTCAGCGAGCATTTCGGCGGGAATGTCTTCGAACGTGTCTGGTCGATAGGCGCTCTGGTGCTTGCCGGAATGCTCGTTTATTTCGGGGTCGCGGCGCTGACGGGTGCCATCGACCGGTCGAAGCTCAACCTGCTCCTCAAGCGAAAGGCCCAGACCTGATGCGCGTCGTTTCCGGCATTCAGCCCACCGGCAATCTCCATCTCGGCAATTATCTCGGTGCCATCGTCAACTGGGTGAAGATGCAGGATGAGGGCGAGTGTCTTTTTTTCCTCGCCGATCTCCATGCGATTTCGATGCCGTACGATGCGAAAGAACTGGCCACCGGAACCCGGGAGATGGCGGCGGCGCTGATCGCTTCGGGCGTCGATCCGGACAAGGCCATCCTGTTCAATCAGGCCCGCGTCCCCGCCCATGCCGAGCTGCAATGGCTGCTGAACGGAACGGCGCGGATGGGCTGGCTCAACCGCATGACGCAGTTCAAGGACAAGTCCGGCGAAAACCGGGAGGGTGCAAGCGTCGCGCTGTTCGCCTATCCCGTGCTGCAAGCCGCCGATGTGCTGCTCTATAATGCCACCCATGTCCCCGTGGGCGCCGACCAGAAACAGCATCTGGAGCTCGCCCGCGATATTGCGGAAAAATTCAACCACGATACAGGCACGGAGACGTTTGTCCTGCCCCAACCCTATATCGGCAAGACCGCCGCGCGAATTATGTCGCTGCGGGACGGCTCGGTGAAAATGTCCAAATCCGATCCCTCCGATATGAGCCGGATCAACCTGGCCGACGATGCCGACACAATTGCGAAGAAAATTCGCAAGGCGCGCACCGACGCCGAACCGCTGCCCGAAACGATGCAAGAACTGGACGGACGTCCCGAGGCGCAGAATCTCGTGACGATATTCGCGGCTCTCGCAGACAAGGAACCGGATGCCGTGCTTGCCGAGTTCGCGGGCAAAGGCTTTGGCGATTTCAAACCGGCGCTGGCCGATCTGACGGTTTCGATACTCGGCCCGGTGGCGGATCGTTTCAATACGCTCAAGGGCGATTCAGGCGCGCTCGATTCGATCCTGCAACATGGAGCCGATCGCGCCACCGAGCTTGGAACCCCGGTTATTGCGGAGGCATACCGGGCATTGGGCCTGCTTTCAGGCCGTTAGGCGGCACGGCAACTTTTTCGTTCCCCGTTCGTTCAATACAGGTTCAGTCCAGTGTGGTAATCTTACATATTACCATTACTGGTTTAATATGATTCGGGAACTCGCCATGACATTCGCCAGAAAAATCCTTCCGCTCGCCGCGCCCCTCGCATTGCTTGTGGCCGCCGCCTGCACGACCCCATTCCGCGCCGACGTTGCGCGTTTCCAGCAGCTTCCCGCACCCCAAGGGCAAACCTTTTACATCCAGCCCGCAGCCGGTGAAAAACAGGCTGGCCTGGAATTTGCGACCTATGCCGATCTCGTGGCGCAGGAACTGAGCGAATATGGCTATCGTCAGGCAGCCTCACCGGACGAGGCAACGCTCGTCGTCGGCATGTCCTATATGGTCGATAATGGCCGGGAGCGTATCGTGACGAGTCCGGGCTTTGGCGGTTATGGCGGCTTTGGATATGGCCGGTTCGGCTATGGCGGCTTCGGTCGTTTTAGCTACGGGTCGTATTACAGTCCCTTCTATCGGTCCCGGTTCCGCTCGCCCTTCTATTATGGCTGGTACGATCCCTTCTTCGATAGCGGTTTCGGCTATACCGATGTGCGCAGCTACACGCTTTATACCAGCGAGCTCGATCTCGATATCCGCCGCGCTGCTGACGGCGAGCCGGTCTTCGAAGGGCGCGCCCGTGCGCGCTCGCGCGATGACGAACTGACCGAACTGGTGCCGAATCTGGTTGAAGCGATGTTTACCGATTTCCCCGGCAATTCGGGCGAGGAAGTCCGCATCACGGTGCTGCCGGAAGAAGAAGGGTAAGACAATAACGGCCTAGTTTTCCAGCTTCCGCAACAGCGACCGCACATCCGAATCCAGCTCGCTGTCATCGGCGCGTAGCTGTTTGATGCGCTTGATGGCATGAATCACCGTTGTGTGATCGCGCCCTCCAAAGCGCCGCCCGATTTCGGGTAGCGAGCGCGGTGTCAACCGCTTTGCCAGATACATCGCCACCTGCCGGGGTCGAGCAACCTCGCGGGCGCGGCGCGCCGAGGTCATTTCCGCGTGACGGATTCCATAATGTTCGCAAACGCTGCGTTGTATTTCGTCTATGGTTATGCGCCGTTGCGAGTGACGCAGCAGATCGGCGAGAGTCTCCTGCGCGAACGCAAGGTCGATGGGGCGCTTTGAGAGCAGTGCATACGCCACAACCCGGGTCAGCGCGCCTTCCAGTTCGCGAATGCTGCCGGAAAACCTCTGCGCGAGAAAATCCGAAACATCGGTCGGCATGTCGGCCTGAGGCATTTGCCCGAGCCGATGGGCGACGATGCGGCGGCGATGATCGAGATCGGGCTGACGCAGATCGGTGACGAGGCCGCCGGCCAGCCGCGAGGCAATCCGCTTGTCGACCGCGCCGAGTTCGTGCGGCGGGCGGTCGGCGCTGATGACGAGGCGATGGCCCGATGCGACGATCTCGTTCATCGTATGGAAAAATTCCTCCTGAGTCGCTTCCTTTCCGGCGATAAACTGAACATCGTCGACCAGAAGAAGATCGGCCGAGCGTAACCGCTGCTTGAAGCCGATCGTATCGCCTTCGCGCATGGCGGAGACGAATTCATACATGAATTTCTCCGCCGACATATAGAGGACGACCGAACGCGGCTTCTGACGCACGAACTCGTGACCGATGGCATGGAGCAGATGCGTCTTGCCCATACCCGTACCGGCATGGATATAAAGCAGGCTCGCCATCGGCACGCCGATATCCGCCATCATCCGCGCGGCGTTAAAGGCAACTTCGTTCGATGCGCCGGTTACAAAGCTATTGAAAACATATTTGTTTTCCAAAGGCATACCGAGGCTGTCGTCTGCTGTCCCGGTTAGCTGTTCGGTTGGCGGGAGAACCTCTTCCTCGCCGACGATGAAAAGCGCGGGCCGAGAAGAACCGGCGGCGGCGGCGATATCGATTTCCTTGACCGCCGGAACGATCGCTCGCCAGGCAAAACTCAATCTTTCCGAATAATGTTCGCGAACCCAGTCCGCCATGAAATGGGAAGGCAACTCCATCTGAACCTTGCCCGCCGCTTCGTCGAACCCGGTCCAGCTCATCGGTTTCAGCCAGTGATCGAAGGTTCGCGCACCGAGATCGCGGCGCAAACCGTTGCGGATACTCTCCCAGGCCTCCTCGAAGTTCGCCCCTCCACCCACTATTTCACCGGAATTTTCTGACACTGTATCCTGTCGCAATTTATCGCTCTCCCAGGCACGCTACACTCCCTGGCCAGCCGACATTCCTCGCCCGGCACCCTTCACGCCAGACCAAAGATACCCTTGGCAAAAACAACCGTTCTTGCACGCAATTCGGCTTGTCATCTTTGTCATGAGCCGGAACAATCGATACCGGCGACGAAACTGTTTAGTGAAACGTTAACGGGATTCGATCAAGGGGCATGGCGCAATAAAATTGAAATATATACCCTTGACACGCAGCCCCGCCGGTCTGGCGTCGACTGCGCGCAAATACTTGTCAGTTAACGATAGTTTCAGATTTTTACCGAAATGCTGCGAGTCGTTTTCCCTCCGACTCGTTGGAAATCAAGGGATAACAATTCTGCAATAAAGCCGACCGGGCCGGAAAATCGCCGACGGAGAATTCCACCGATCTGGACAGTGCTATTTTAGCGCGGCAACCCGCTTCGAAAGGCGCGACATTTTCCGCGCAGCGGTATTCTTGTGGTAGAGTCCCTTGGAAACTCCACGGGCAAGCTCGGGCTGCATCGTGCGCAAAGCGGTGGTCGCCGCGTCCTTGTCGCCCGCCTCGACGGCCGTCTCGACCTGCTTGATGCGGGTGCGAATGCGGCTCAACCGGGTCTTGTTGATTACGGCGCGGCGATTATTGCGGCGAATGCGTTTCTTGGCCTGCGGCGTGTTGGCCATAATATACCTCGATGAGTTTCAAGAAATGGAGTGAAGCGGTCGGGCCGCTTTCAAGCGCGCCGCTCTAGCCGCCGGACTGTCTCAGGTCAAGGCTTGGTAACGCATTAACGCTGGCATTTCGGGCAATAAAAGGTCGAGCGACCGCTATCGGTCCGACGGCGAATCGGCGCGCCGCATTCGCATGGCTCCCCTTCCCTGCCATAGGCACGCCACTGTTTCGAAAAATAGCCGAGTTCGCCATCGGGCCGGGCATAATCGCGCAGGCTCGATCCGCCCGCCTCGATCGCCGCCGAAAGAACCGTGCGAATCGCCCGGACCAGTCGCTCTAGCCGGGCCGGTCCGAGCCGTCGCCCCGTCGTTCCCGGCGCAATCCAGGCAAGGTGCAGCGCCTCGCAGACATAGATGTTGCCAAGCCCGGCGACGATTCTCTGATCGAGCAGCAGAGCCTTGATCGGTGCGGTGCGACCGTCGAACGCACGACGTAGATAGCCAGCGGTTAACTCAGGCCCCAGCGGTTCCGGGCCGAGTGCCGCGAAAGCCGGAAAGTTTCCGATGTCCTCCGAGCGGACCAGATCGAGCGATCCGAACCGGCGTGGATCGTTGAGCGCAACGACCCGTCCGCTCGCTGTCTCCAGAACAAGATGATCGTGCCTGCCAATCTCAACCGGATCGACCCGCCAGCGCCCGGACATGCCGAGATGGAAGATCATCGTATCGTCGCGATCGGTTTCGATCAGCCCGTATTTCGCACGCCGGGCAAGCCCGGTAACGGTTGCCCCGGTCATCCGCTGGCGCAGATCGACCGGGATCGGGCGGCGCAGATCGGCGCGGCGCGGCTCCACCCTGGCGAGTCGCTGACCGAGCAGCACCGGCTCCAGCCCGCGTATGGTTGTCTCGACTTCGGGCAGTTCCGGCATCGCAGTCAGCTAAGATGCGTTTGCGGGCGCGGCAAGGCTTGGCTAGAGCAGCCCCTCCTCCCATCTGGTGTGTATGATGACAGACGAACAGGTTTCCTTTGGCTATGAAGACGTAGCCCCCGATGAAAAAACCCGGCGCGTGGCGCGGGTGTTTTCGAATGTCGCATCGAAATACGACCTGATGAACGATGCCATGTCGGGCGGTATGCATCGTCTGTGGAAGGATCGTTTCGTGAGGCGCGTGAAACCGCGCAGTAGCGAGCAAATTCTGGATATGGCGGGCGGCACGGGCGACATCGCCTTCCGGCTGGCGAAGTCCGGCGCGACCGTGACGGTCGCGGATATCAATGCCGAGATGCTGGCAGTCGGCATGGAACGGGCCGGGAAACGCGGCATTGACGGGCTGATCTGGGCGCAGGAAAATGCCGAAAGGCTGAGCTTCGCCGACAGGAGCTTCGATGCTTGCACCATCGTTTTCGGCATTCGGAATGTGACCGACATTCCGGCGGCGCTTGCCGAAGCGCATCGCGTAGTGAAACGCGGCGGGCGATTTTTCTGCATGGAATTTTCGACGACCGAATGGCCGGGTTTTGCCGAAGCCTACGACGTCTACTCGCATCGCGTTCTGCCCAAGATCGGCAAGCTGCTCGCCAAGGACGAAGGCAGCTATCGCTATCTGATAGAATCGATCCGGCGTTTCCCCGACATGCCGACATTCAGGGCGATGATCGAAGAGGCGGGTTTCGTCCAGTGCAAGGTCGAGCCCCTGCTCGGCGGATCCGTTGCCATCCATAGCGGCTACCGGATTTGACGCGTTCTTCCACCCATATCTGGCGACTGCTGACCTGGGGCCGGACGCTGGCAAGACATGGCGCGCTGCGCGGGATCGAGCGCGATCCACTGACACCGCCGCCAGTGCGCCGCCTCGTTCGCCTAGCCCGCTTCGGCGCGCGCGTACCGAAACAGCCCGCCTATGCCGATGCGTTTCAGGCCATCGGCCCCGCGGCGATCAAGCTCGGCCAGACGCTCGCCACCCGCCCCGATCTTGTCGGAGAGGACGCAGCGCACGACCTGCTGCGGCTGCAGGACAAGCTGCCACCCATACCGTTCGCCGAAATCGAAACGGCCCTCCGCACCAGCTTCGAGAAGCCGATAAAGGCGCTGTTCCAGAGTATCGAGGAAGAACCGGTCGGCGCGGCGTCCATCGCGCAGGTGCATCGGGGGATCACGACCGAAGGCCGGACCGTCGCCATCAAGGTGCTGCGCCCCGGCGTAGAACGCGAGTTCGCGCGGGCCATCGAAACCTATGAATGGGCCGCAGCCCAGGTCGAAGCGATGGGCGGCGAACTCGCCCGCCTGCAGCCGCGCCTGGTCATCGAGACATTCAAACGCTGGACAGCGCGCGAACTCGACCTGCGCCGCGAAGCGGCGTCGGCCTCCGAGCTCGCCGAAAATATGGAAGCCGATCCGGATTTTGTGATTCCCGATATAGACTGGCAGCGCACCGCCGGTCGGGTGATGACGCTGGAATGGATAGACGGCATCAAGATTTCGGACCGCGAAGCGCTTGAAGCGGCGGGGCATGACCGCAAAGCGCTTGCCGGACAGCTGGTCCGGGCGTTTTTGCGGCAGGCGATTTCCGACGGGTTTTTCCATGCCGATCTTCATCAGGGCAATCTCTTCGTGCTGCCGGACGGCAAGATCGCCGCTATCGATTTTGGCATCATGGGCCGGGTGGACCGCCGCGCGCGGCTGTGGCTCGCCGAAATTCTCTATGGCCTGATTACCGGCAATTACATGCGCGTCGCCGAGATTCATTTCGAGGCGGGCTATGTGCCGCCGCATCACAATCTCGCCGAA
>JBGTHW010000180.1:0-4899 GCA_041746035.1 Parasphingopyxis sp. | reverse complement strand
GCGAGATCGTCGATCAGCGCGGCGATCGCGGTCTCGTCGCCCCCGGCAAGCTCGAACGAAAACAGCCCCGCCGCCCCGGTAAAATCGCGCTTCCAGAGTTCATGACCGGGGCAGCCAGGGAGCGCGGGATGGAGGATGCGTGCGACTTGCGGCTGTTCCGCCAGCCAGTGCGCGACTTTCAGGCCGTTTTCCTCATGCCGCCGCATCCGGACATCCAGCGTCCGCAAGCCGCGCGCGGCGAGATAGGCATCGTCGGGCGAGACCGCCTGGCCGAGCTGCTGCGCCGTCCGCCGCAATGCGAGCCAGTGTGGTTTTGTCACCGTTGCCGAACCCATCATCGCATCGCTATGGCCGACAATGTATTTGGTCGCGGCGAGAATAGCGATATCGACGCCATGTTCGATGGCGCGGAAGAAATGCGAGGCCGCCCAGGTGTTGTCGAGCAAGGTCACGATGCCGCGTTCTTTCGCCACCCCGCAGATTGCCGGGACATCTTGCACTTCGAATGTCAGGCTGCCGGGACTTTCCATCAGGATCGCGCGGGTTTTTTCACAGATCAGCGCCTCGATCCCCGCCCCGACCAGAGGATCGTAATAGCGCGTCTCGATCCCATAGCGTTTCAGGAAAGCATCGGCGTAGCTGCGGCTGGGATCGTAGGAACTGTCGGTCATCAGCAGGACATCGCCGGGTTTCAAGACTGCCAGCAATGCGCAGGCGATGGCGGCGACGCCCGACGGGAACAGCATGGTGCCATGCGCTCCCGGCTCCATTTCGGTCAGAGCCTCGGCGAGGCTCCATTGGGTCGGCGTTCCGCGACGACCGTAAAAAAACTTCCCGTCCTCATTGGTCGACTTGCCCGCGCGCAGTTCGGCGACGCTGTCATACAGGATCGTCGAGGCGCGCCAGACGGGCGGGTTGACCACCGCGCCGGCCCATTCCTTGCGGCGGCCGCCGGTTACAAGGCGCGTGGCTGGTTTTGTATCCCTCGCGTCTCCGGTCACGCGGTGTCCGTCGCCTTTTCGGTGTCGGGCTGACCACCCCATTCGCTCCAGCCGCCATCATAGAGGGCGACATCGCTCTTGCCGAGCAGCTTGGCACCGAACAAAAGCACCGCGGCGGTCATGCCGGAATTGCAGCTGGTCACCATCGGCTTGCCGAGATCTACCCCGGCTTCGCTAAAGGCCGTGCGCAAAGCCTCGTCGTGTTTCCAGGTGCCGTCGGCGTTGAAGAGCAGCGTGAAGGGCAGGTTCTTCGCGCCCGGAATATGGCCCGCTTCGATGCCGGACCGGGGATCGGGCGTCGTTCCCGCAAACCGCCCCTCGTCCCGCGCATCGACAATCTCCACTTCGCCGGAACCTGTAAGTTTCTTCATGGCATCCAGATCGCGGAAAGCGCCGTCATCGTGAAACACGGTGAAATGCCGGTGCCGGACCTGCGGCTTGCCCTGCTCGACATCGCGCCCCTCCGCCTTCCATTTGGCCAGCCCCCCATCGAGCACGGCAACATTGTGCGCGCCGAAAACATCCTTGAACATCCACCAGGCGCGCGCCGAGCTGTGCAGCGGAGAATTGTCGTAGATCACGATCCGCGCGCCATCGCCGATCCCGATCGACTGCATCCGGCTGGCGAATTTTTCCGCCGTTGGCAGCATATTGGGTAGCGAACTGCCGGTATCGCGCACTTCCTCCAGATCCATGAACACCGCGCCCGGAATATGCTCGAAGCCGAATTCGGCTTTCGCTTCGCGTCCGGCATCGGGCAGGAACACCGTGGCATCGACGATGTGCAGATCGCTCGCCCCGCTGTTTTCGGCGAGCCATTCTGTCGAAACGAGCATATCCATCGGTATCGGTATCCTGTGATCGTGTAAGCCTTGCCGTCCTACTTAGCTTTGCGCTGGCGGCTAGTCGAGACTTTCCAGAAATGGGAGTTGGCATCAATCGAATTGCCGTTGACTGAGTTCGCGCAAGTTCCGTGATTGGTGATTAGACTCTTTGACCGAATGCGCGTGCGCACAGAAAATGCTACAACTCTCCAGAAACATCGCTTCTTGCGAAACCCCACAAAATGCGTACCCAGTTTACCGGATTGCCCGCCTGGGCTTTGGTGAAATCGAGCAGCGTATTCAATCTTTCGCGGTCGTAGAGCCGTCCGGCGAGCCAAACCGCCCGTATCGTTCGTGTATTCTCGATATTCTCTAACGGGTTCGCTTCGAGCAAAACGAGATCGCCGCGCTTCCCGATCACAATCGAACCGGATTGAGAATCGAGGTTAGCATAGCGCGCAGCGTCGATCGTCGCCGCGCGAAGCACGTCGGCAGGGCTGAGGCCCGCCCGCACGAGATGTGCCATCTCGTCATGGTAACGAAAGCCACCGACTACCGAGTCAGTGCCGACAAGTACGTCTACACTCGCCCTGTGTGCTTCACCCGTTAGTTCCAACCCCCGCACAAAATATGTTTCGAGCGCCCGTTCTCCACGATCACCGGGATAGCGCGCGACCGTCGCAGCCTGATCGTCGCCATAGGCCCAGCGGGAAAGAGGATCGAGATAATCGAGGCGCGGATCGTTCATGAATGTATCGTCCGCGGCTCGCACATCGTCTTCGCGGGTGACGTGCGTGGGCACGAACCAGGCTTCGGCCTCTCGCATCGCAGCCATATAACGCCGGCACAATTCGGGATCGTGATTCCGAACCATGCGCTCTACAACCACCGTCGGAGACAGATCGTCGAGCTGTCCGCTTCTCCAGTCCGCTGCATCCGCAAAGCATTGTTGAAGCAGGAGATGGGCGTGTTCGAAACTGTCCTGCCCTGCAGCGATCGCATCCTCGAGACCGACTTGCCTGGGCAGATGCCCGACAAGCCGCATATTAAGCGCCGCCGCCGACTGGCTGAGAGCTCGATAGGCCTCAGGCGACAAACGGTTGTAGACTTTGAGGGCGTCGATGCCGCGCTCCGAATAGACCCGCGCACGCTCTCGCACCTCCGTGGGCGTCATAGTCGCGCGTTCGAAATAGAAGCTGGCGACTTCCACGAACCGCGGTGCGGCGAGGTTCCCGGCATCAACTTCGGCTGACCAGCGCCGCTTGTCACCGACGCGGGCGATCAGGCTGTCCGTCGCTTCCGGACAATCCATCATATCGCGAACACTGGTAACGCCATTGGCAACAAACAGCGGAAAATGCAGTTGGGGCGATGTCTGGAAACTATGGACGTGCATGTCCCAAAAACCCGGGACAAGAAAACCGCCACCGCCATCAATGACCTCGCCTTGGCTAGCTTCTGCCCGCGTTCCGATGGCAGCTATCCGACCATGCTCGATCAATACCGAAACAAGCGGCCCAAACTCGCCTGCTTCAACATCGAGAACTCTTACATTATTGATGACATAACGCTGTTTTTGGTCAGGAAGCGGCGCGGCAGAGGGTGGAACCAAAATTGCGTAGATTACAAATAGAAGAAACAGCCCCACCAAGGAAGCGAATACGATTCCTGCTTTCTTTAGCATGCAAGTTTCCGATCAGTTACAAAAATGACTATTATCCCATACCAGTCTGTCAAATGCGCACACGCAAGTTCCACTAAGAAACGAAACCTCAAACCGCCCCACTCTCCAGAAACGCTTTCGCGCTCTACCGTCCAGCCGCGTTCGCGCATATCCTCGGCATGGTGGCCCATCGCGGAGAGGATGAAGGCGATTTTAGCCTCGTGGTAGCGGACATAGCTTGTCTCCTCCTCAGCCTCCATCATCAGCAGGACAACGCTGTCCGGATCGACATCTTCCAGCGAGGATATGTCCCGGCTTAGCTGGTCGCCCAATATCGGAATGAGGACCGACCGTTGCGTCAAGCCGCCTCGCTGAGGCGCTCCGTATGCAGCAAGCGGCAGCCCGGTGCCGATATCTGCATCATCCCCCTGTCCAGGAAAAACGGTGCCATTTTGGGCGAAGGTGGCGTATTTTCTCGCCCGATCAGCAGCGCGAGCCGTAGCTCATGCACCGCACCATCGCTGTCCCGATAGCTCGGCACAAGATCGACGACGGGTACCAGAATCGGCCTGCCACCCGCCGCCATCGGCTTGTAGGTCCGGGCGTCGAGCCGGATCTGGCCATTATGGGTCATCGCACCGCCAGGCTCCAGCGTTTCGATGGACAGTATCGAAGGACCCGTCTCCGCCGCCGTCTGCGGCGGGTGTGCGATATGATCGGCACTGCGAATACCCAGGGATACATCGACATCGCTGAGTATTTCGCTACTGATATTCTTGAAAAACAACTGATAATTCAGCGTGAGGCCGCTCCGTCCGAGCGTCGCATCGACAGGACGGAAATCCATTTCGAGCCGGGAGGCGGGGGCATCGGCTTGCGCTTGCGCCAGAGGTTCGGGCGATGGCCGGACAACTGACGATGGCACGGACGACGGGAAGGGCGATGGCACGATTTCCGCGACCGGTTGTCGCTCTATCGGCTCGACAACCGGCGGTATTTCTGTCTCCTTTCCTTCGTCGGCATCCTGCCCATTCCTGCGGTACCGCCGCCTTACAACGAAGATCAGGGCGATGCCGGCGAGCAGCGCGGCGACAATCGCCAAGACAACGAGAAACGGAATGCCGTCCTCTGGCGCGGCGACCGGCGATGCCGGCTCAAGATCGGGCGCGTTCTCCGGTGCGACGGTTTCAGGCGGCGGTATCGTGTTGTCGCGCGGAACCGGCGGCGCAAGCGAACCCTCTGGCGGTAGGCCCGGGATCTGCTCCAGAGGCTCTGCGGGCGTGACCGGAGCCTGCCGGGTCGGGGCCGTCCGGGGGCTTTGTCCGGCTGGCGGACGCTGCGTAGGCTGACGCTCGGGCGTCGGTACCGGCGCGGGCAGCGATACCGGCGGGCGCTGCTCGATCTGCGGAAA
>JBGTHW010000179.1:0-8152 GCA_041746035.1 Parasphingopyxis sp. | reverse complement strand
GGCAAGCGTTTCGGCTTTGCCGCGCTGATGATCGTCGGCGATGGCAAGGGCCGTGCCGGGTTCGGTCATGGCAAGGCGCGCGAAGTGCCCGAAGCCATCCAGAAGGCGACGGCGGCGGCCAAGAAGAACATGGTCCGCGTTCCGCTGCGCGACGGGCGGACGCTGCATCATGACGGCAATGGCCGTTTCGGGGCGGGCAAGGTGACGATCCGCTCGGCACCGGCGGGCACCGGCATCATCGCCGGCGGTCCGATGCGCGCCGTGTTCGAGAGCCTGGGCGTGGCGGACGTCGTGACCAAATCGGTCGGCACCTCCAACCCCTATAACATGATCCGGGCGACCTTCGAGGCGCTCAACGATCAGTCCAGCCCGAAAACGGTGGCGTCGCGTCGCGGTCTCAAGGTTGCCGAGCTCATTCGCCGTCGCGGCGATCTCGGTGCCGAAGAAGCCAGGGCCGAAGCCGAAGCGACGGTGGAGTGAGCGAGATGGCCGATAAAAAGATCAAAGTGACGCAGACCGGATCGCCGATCCGCCGCGACCCGAAACAGCGCCAGACGCTGATCGGGCTGGGGCTGAACAAGATGCACCGGACGGTGGAACTCGAAGACACACCCGCGATCCGCGGCATGATCCGCAAGGTTCATCATATGGTCGAGGTAGCGGAATAGACCGTTCCCCTCACGCTTGCGGGAGGGGAGGGATTTTCAGCGCGAACAAAAGCGAAAGCGAGTGCAAATTATGAAACTGAATGAAATCAAGGATAACGAGGGTGCCCGCAAGGAGCGCACCCGCGTGGGCCGGGGCATCGGCTCGGGCAAGGGCAAGACCGCCGGGCGCGGCATGAAGGGGCAGAAGTCCCGTTCCGGCGTCGCGATCAAGGGCTTCGAGGGCGGCCAGATGCCGCTTCACATGCGGCTGCCGAAGCGCGGCTTCAACAATCCGTTCCGCAAGGATTATGCCGAGGTCAATATCGGCGCGATTCAGGTCGCCATCGACGACAAGAAGCTCGATGCGAAGAAGCCGATTAACCATGCGGCGCTGAAAGAAGCCGGGTTGGCACGAGGCGGCAAGGATGGCGTAAAGTTACTCGGAAGTGGCACATTAGGTGCCAAAGTTGCCATTAAGGTTGCACACGCCTCGAAGAGTGCGGTCGCCGCCGTTGAGAAGGCTGGCGGGACGGTCGAAACGACCGTTAAAACCGAGGCGAAAGCCGAAGCAAAATAGCCGCAATGGCGCGCGGGGCTTGCGGTTCGCTGCCCCCGCGCCGATATAGCCTGTTCGACGATCGCGGGGACTGGGAAACCATATGGCAAGCAATGCCAATGCTGCAGCGGGGATGAATCTGGGCAAGTTCGCCCAGGCGACCGAACTGCGCCAGCGTATCTGGTTTACGCTCGGCGCGCTGATCATTTTCCGCCTGCTGAGCTTCGTTCCGCTGCCCGGAATCGACCCGGTGGCGCTCCAGCAAGTTATAGATATTACACAGGATAATACCGGTGGCGGTGGTATCCTCAATGTCTTCAATACCTTCTCCGGCGGCTCCCTGGAACGCATGAGCATCATCGCGCTCGGCGTTATGCCCTACATCACCGCATCGATCGTGGTGCAGATGGCCGCGGCACTTTCGCCAACTTTGAACGCTATCAAGAAAGAGGGCGAGAGCGGGCGCAAGAAGCTCAATCAATATACCCGCTACGGCACCGTCGGCCTGACCACGGTGCAGGGCTATTTCCTCGCGGTCGGCCTCGAAACGCTGGCCGGGGCGCAGGGGCAGGCGGTTATTGTCTCGGACAGTATCATGCTGTTCCGCATCGGCGCGGTCATCAGCCTTGTCGGCGGCACGATGTTCCTGATGTGGCTCGGCGAGCAAATTACCTCGCGCGGTATCGGCAACGGCGTGTCGCTGATCATCATGGCAGGCATTGTCGCCCAGATGCCGACCGAACTGATTCAGCTCTTCGCTTCCGGCCAGACCGGCGCGATCTCGACCGGCGCGCTGGTCGGCTTCCTCGGTCTGTTCATCGCGCTGATTTTCGGCATCTGCTTCATGGAACGCGCCCAGCGCCGGGTGTTGATCCAGTATCCCAAGCGCGCCCAGCAGCGCGGCGGCATGACGCAGGAAAAATCGCATTTGCCGCTCAAAATCAACACCGCCGGCGTTATCCCGCCGATCTTCGCCTCGTCGCTGCTGCTAATGCCGCTGACGGTCGCGCAGTTCATGAGCGGCGGCGTCACCGATGGCGGGTCTTCGGGCAACGAATTGCTGCTGACGATCACCAACGCGCTGGGCCGCGGCGGATCGCTCTATCTGCTGCTCTATGGCGGCATGATCGCCTTTTTCTGCTTCTTCTACACGGCGGTCGTGTTCAATCCCGAAGAGACGGCGGATAATCTGAAACGCTATGGCGGCTTCGTTCCGGGCATCCGTCCCGGCAAGCGCACGGCAGACTATCTCGATTATGTGCTGACGCGGATCACCGTGGTCGGTGCGATCTATCTCGTCGTCATCTGCCTGATACCGGAAATTCTCTCGACCCAGATGGGCATCCAGGCCTTCGTGCTGGGCGGGACCAGCCTGCTGATCGTCGTCAATGTCACGATCGATACGGTGAGCCAGATCCAGAGCCACCTGCTCGCGCATCAATATGGCGATTTGATCAAGAAATCGAAGCTCAAGGGCGGGGGACAGCGCCGGTGAATATCATCCTGATCGGGCCTCCGGGCGCGGGCAAGGGCACTCAGGCAGGGAAGCTCGAAGACGAGCGCGGCATGGTGCAGTTATCGACCGGCGACATGCTCCGCGCGGCCGTCGCCGCCGGAACCCCGGTCGGGCTTCAGGCGAAGGCAGTGATGGAGCGCGGCGATCTCGTCTCCGACGAAATCGTCACCGGCATTCTCTCCGACCGTCTCGATGAAAACGATATCGCGGGCGGGTTCATTCTGGACGGCTATCCGCGCACTGCGGCGCAGGCCCATTCGCTCGATGGGCTGCTCGCGGCCAAGGGCATGACGCTCGATCATGTAATCGAGCTGGTGGTGGATGAGGACGTGCTCGTCGAACGCATCACCGGGCGCTTCACCTGCGCGGCCTGCGGCGAAGGTTATCACGACAGCTTCAAACAGCCGAAGGTCGAGTGCGTCTGCGATGTCTGTGGCAGCAAGGATTTCAAGCGCCGCCCGGACGACACCGCAGACACGGTCAAGCAGCGGCTCGAGGAATATCGCCAGAAAACCGCGCCGATCGTGCCGCATTACGAACCCAAGGGCATCGTCCACCGCGTCGACGGCATGGCGGGCATCGAAGAGGTCAGCGCGTCGATAGAGGCGATACTGGATCGCTAGCTAGACTCCGGATCGTCGTTGCGGGCGGGGCGAACCCAGAGCTATGTCTTCGGCGGCTATATGCCAGTTTTCGAGACCGCGACGATTGCTCCCGCCGTCGATGGCGTGGTCAACGAGCAGCTCCAGCGCCTCGCCGCGCTGTTCGCGCCGGGGACCGACTGATTGTATCTTCTTGCACTTCGCGAGCGAATGAGGGCTATGATAGCGTCTGCAATTTGTCGAGCACGTAACGCGGGAGCATCCATTGGCCATCAGCGATCATGTCGATCTGGAAACCTTCATCGAGGGTGTCGAGAAGCGCAATCCGGGGCAGACGGAGTTCATTCAGGCCGTCCGCGAGGTCGCGCAGGATATTTTCGGCTTTATCGAGGACAAGGAAGAATATCACGAGGCGCAGATATTGCGCCGCATCGCCGAGCCGGATCGCGTGGTGTCCTTCCGTGTCTGCTGGGAAGACGACAATCATAATATCCGCGTGCAGCGCGGCTGGCGGGTGCAGAACAACAACGCCATCGGCCCGTACAAGGGCGGCATCCGTTTCCACCCCACGGTCACCGAAAGTGTTCTCAAATTCCTCGCCTTCGAACAGACTTTCAAGAACTCGCTGACCGGGCTGCCGATGGGCGGCGGCAAGGGCGGGTCGAACTTCAACTCCAAGGGTAAATCGGACAGCGAAGTCATGCGCTTCTGCCAGTCCTTCATGACGGAACTCTACCGCCATATCGGCCCGGAAACCGATGTCCCCGCCGGCGATATCGGCGTGGGCGGGCGCGAGATTGGCTATATGTTCGGGCAGTATAAACGTATCACCAATCGCTGGGAGGGCGTGCTGACCGGCAAGGCGCTGGAATATGGCGGATCGCAAATGCGGCCCGAGGCGACCGGATACGGGGCGGTCTATTTCCTCCATAATATGCTCAAGCATCGGGGCGAAGACCTGGACGGCAAGACGGCGATCATTTCCGGCGCGGGCAATGTCGCGACCCATGCTGCCGAGAAGATCGCCGAGCTTGGCGGCAAGGTGCTGACGCTGTCGGACTCCGACGGCTTCGTCCATGATCCGGACGGGATCGGGCAGGACAAGATCGGCTGGGTTCGCGATCTGAAGGAAAGCCGGCGCGGACGGCTCGCCGAATATGTCGAGGAGTTCAAGGGTGCCGAATATCATGAAGGCAAACGCCCCTGGGGCGTGAAAGCCGATATCGCGATGCCCTGCGCCACCCAGAACGAGATCGGGGGCGACGATGCGAAGAGCATGGTCAAGAACGGGGTGAGGGCGGTCATCGAAGGGGCCAATATGCCGACGACGCTGGAGGGCGTCGGAATCTTCCACGATGCCGAAATCCTCTATGCGCCGGGCAAGGCCGCCAATGCCGGGGGCGTCGCCGTGTCGGGACTGGAGATGAGCCAGAATTCGGAACGCAAATCCTGGAACACCGAACGGCTCGACGAGCTGCTCACCGACATTATGTGCGACATTCACCAGAAATGCGTCGATTATGGCCGTGGGGAGAAGGACGATATCGATTATGTGAAGGGCGCAAACATCGCGGGTTTTAAGAAGGTGGCAGATGCCATGCTCGCCTTTGGGGTAGTCTAGGCGAACTCGATCAGGAGATCAGGATGCTCGAATCGTTCAATGCTTGGTTTCTGGGCCTTGGCGCGGAATATGGAGTGAACCCGTATATCTTTGGCGGCATCTATGTCGGGGCGATCCCGTTCTTTCTGGCCACCGTTGGCTGGATGGTAAGGCGAAAGCGGCGGGGCGAGACGATCACTTTTCAGTTGATCCTCGCCGGTTTTCTCGCATTGTCTTCTTATATCTATCTGATGATCGCGGGACGCAATCTTGCCTGGTGGGTTTATGCGCTGGTTGCCGCGCTTGTCGTCTACAGCATATATTCGCTCGTGCAGAAGGCACGTGCGCCGGTCCCGGCGAACGACAGCGATTAGATATTGCGCGTTCGACCGAAGG
Source organism: Parasphingopyxis sp. (assembly GCA_041746035.1). GTDB lineage: Bacteria > Pseudomonadota > Alphaproteobacteria > Sphingomonadales > Sphingomonadaceae > Parasphingopyxis. The sequence goes on along the minus strand of JBGTHW010000179.1, from coordinate 2,835 downwards.
CGGGTTAGGCCTTCGCCATGAAAAAACGGCCCCGCAACAAACGCCTGAAAGAGCCGGTGGAGATCGGCTGGTGCGAGCTTGTCGATTTCCCGGAACTCGGCCTTACCGGCATGCACGCGAAGATCGATACCGGAGCGCGCACGTCATCGTTGCACGCGACGCACATCGACTCTTTCGAGCGCGATGGCGAGCAATGGATTCGCTTTCGCACACCAAGATCGGTCGGTCACAAACCGGGCAACTGCGAAGCGCGGCTGATCGAACGGAGGCCGGTGACGAGTTCCAACGGGGAAAAGCAGTTGCGCCACGTAATCGGTACGAAGATGCGGCTCGGCCCGCTGACATGGGACGCACAGTTATCGCTTGCCAATCGCGGCACAATGGCGTTTCCGGTGCTTATAGGACGACGCGGGCTGCGGCGCGGCTTTCTCGTCAATAGCGGCAAAAGATGGCTGCTCGAAAAACCGACGAAAACAGAGGATAAGTCATGAAGCTCGCCATGCTCGCCCGGAATGCGAAGCTCTATTCGCACAAGCGACTCGCGGAAGCGGCGGAAGAACGCGGGCATGAACTCGACATCATCAACACGCTGCGCTGCACGATGAATATTCGCTCGCACCGTCCGACGGTGATGTATAATGGTGAAACGCTTGGCAATTACGATGCCGTGATACCGCGCATCGGGGCGTCGATCACGCATTATGGCCTGGCCGTGCTCCGCCAGTTCGAAATGATGGGGACTTGGCCGCTGAACGAAAGCGTCGCGATCGGTCGGTCGCGAGACAAACTCCGCTCGATGCAGATTTTCGCGAAGCACGGCCTTGGCCTGCCTGTTACCGCCTTCGCGCACGACCCGAAACAGACCGAAGAGGTGCTGAAGATCGTCGGCGGCGCGCCTGCGGTGATCAAACTGCTCGAAGGAACGCAGGGCATTGGCGTCGTACTCGCCGATACGGAACGCTCGGCGAAATCCGTGATTGAGGCGTTTCGCGGGGTGAACGTCAACATTCTCGTGCAGGAATTCATAAAGGAAGCCGGTTCGTCAGATATCCGTATCTTCGTGGTTGGCGGCAAGGTGATGGCTTCGATGATGCGCACCGGAGCGGAAGGCGATTTCCGCTCGAACCTGCATCGCGGGGGATCGGCGAAAAGCGTCAAGATCACGCCCGAAGAACGCTCAACGGCTGTGCGCGCCGCCAAGGTGATGGGACTGAATGTCGCGGGCGTCGACATATTGCGCGCCAATCACGGCCCGGTGATTATGGAAGTCAACAGTTCGCCGGGGCTGGAAGGTATCGAAAATGCCACCGGCAAGGATGTCGCCGGAACGATTATCGAATTCATCGAGGCCAAGGCCGCTACGGGGAATACGAAGACGCGCGGCAAGGGGTAATTTTGTAAACGGTTCGGGCTGAGCCGGAATCGTCATTGCGAGCGTAGCGAAGCAATCCAGCGCCGCAAACGCCATCGCTAGCCGCTCTGGATTGCTTCGTCGCTTCGCTCCTCGCAATGACGACTTAATTCAAACTCATCGCGCTCCAGGCTGCGCCTACTCCTCCATCACCTCGTCCTCGTCGAGCATCTGATCGGAAAGGATGGCTTCGGTAATCCCGTCGACACGCTCGCCCACCGTCTCGATCCCGCTCACTTCGGCGATATGAAAAAGTGCGTCTCCCCGGTTGACGACCGGCAACACGGCATGGCCGATTATAAGCCCGTCAATCGGCGCGATGATCGCTTCTTCAACTTCGCTGACCGGGTTTGCCACCATCCCGAGCATGTCCCCGGCGGAGACGATATTTCCCGATTTGATCTTCATCAGACAGATGCCGCCGCGCGGCGAGCGGACCCATGTCGAGCGGTTTGCACGCGCCGGTGCCGGACGGGGTCGTTGCAAACGTTTGGAGCGGATCATGTTCATTGCACACATCACCCGCATGATGCCGTTAAGGCCCGTGCGGATCGAAAACTCGTCGAACCGCAGACCCTCGCCTGCCTCGTAAAGCAGCATTTCGACACCGGCATCGAGCGCGACCTTGCGCAGGGAATTGTCGCGCAAGGGGGCGGTGATGATCGCGGGCGCGCCAAAAGCCAGCGCCAGCTCGGCGGCTTTTTTGCATCCCGAACTCACCCGCACTTGCGGCAGGTTCATTCGGTGGATGGCGGCGGAATGGAGGTCTATGCCGAAATCTGCGCGTTCGATGATTTCGGTAAGGAAAATATTGGCCAGGCGAGACCCGAGAGAGCCATGTTCCATGCCGGGGAAGGAGCGGTTGAGATCGCGCCTGTCGGGCAGGTAGCGGCTGTTGCCGACGAAACCATAAACATTGACGATGGGGACGCAGAGCAAGGTTCCAGCAAGCGTACGCGGCGAAACCCGTTTCAGCAACCGCCGCGCGATTTCCACGCCGGTGATCTCGTCGCCATGAATGGCTGCGCTGACGAACAGCACCGGACCCGGCTTGCGGCCATGAACGATGCGAACGGGCAGGCTGACCAGCTGACCTGAAGATACCGTGCTGATGGGTATTTCGAACGCTGCCCGATGCCCCGGTTCGACCTTTTCCTGGTTGAAGACAAAGGGCAGTGTTTTGTCCCGAACGCTTATGCCGGGCGTTGTGTATTCGGTCATTTATAGCCCCTTTGCCGTAGACATAGCCCGGATCGGCAATTTCCGCCACTATGCTTGACACCGCCCGGTTCAAAACCTATTTCACCAGCATTCCGAAACACCGGTCCACCCGGCGGCGCGATTCGTGCGTCCGTCGGGTTCGTTCGTTTCGGTTTGCAACGCATTGAGATGGGCGGCTTGCCAAGTCGGCTGTGGAGCAGGAG
>JBGTHW010000178.1:0-3448 GCA_041746035.1 Parasphingopyxis sp. | reverse complement strand
CGCATCGAGCACATAATGGTCGCGGGCGGTCATCGGGGCCGGATGCAAGGCCCCGGCGGCTTTGGCAAGGCTAGCAGCGGCGCGTGTCGTAATTCTCGCCGCGCCAGCAGCCATCGTCGAGGCGGGGAAGGGGCGGCAGCGGCACAGGCGCATCCTGCGGCAGGATCGCATCGCCATACACAACCAGACTGTTGCGCAACTGCCGCAGACGGTTTTCCGCCGTTACATGCAGCTGGCCTTTCGGGCGCGAGAGCGCATCGCGAGCGGCGAGTGCCGCGGAGTGGCAGAAGCTGCGCTGCGCGCCGATCAGAACATAGCTCTGATACATCGAGGTCGTATATTCATCCATTGCGGACTGCCACTCATTGCCGCGTGTCCGGCGGAAATAGGCTTGCAGGTTCTCATAGGCCCCCGCCAGCTCGTCGGCATGATGAAGCAGGATACCATTATAATTGTCGACCGACATCGCATAGGGCCAGAACTGGCAATTGAGCGCGGCGACATTCAGGGCCGAGCGCAAATTCCAGATCAGCGTCGCGCGGGTATCCGCGGGCTGGGCACCGATGAGCGGCGGAACGAATAGACCGGGTTCCGCGCCCGTAACCGGCGTCCCCTCATGCTCGGGCGGGTAGAAAAACACCTGTGCCGGAGCGGCGGTGCTGGCGAGAAAGCCGAAAGCGGCGACCATCGATATGGCCAGATGTCTGAAAATACGCATGTTCATCCCTTAAACCGGTGCGCCTTACTAGCCGATGAAGCAAAACAGGGAAGCGTTTTTCTATCGGCCCGTCGCGATGCCGAGTCGGATGGACGAAAAAAGGGGCCGCCGATACTCTGGCGACCCCTTCTTCAGTGGATGGAAACCGGGGGTGTTATTGACCCTCGGCTTCGCCATCGCCGTCTTCTTCGGCCATGGCGTCATCCTCGGCCATCGCGTCGTCGCCCGCAGGCGCTGCGCTGTCGGCTGGCATGCCACTGTCCATGCCCATTTCTTCTTCGGCACCGATGGTGCCATCGATGACGGTGGTGTCGTCGATCGTGCCATCGTCTTCGCCACCGGCATCGAGATCGGTGACGGTTGTGTCATCCTCCGTCGTCGCTGTTTCCTCGCCGCCGCCACAGGCGGCAAGCGTAAGGACAGCCGCTGCGACCAGCGCACCGGTCGAGATTTTGGTCAGATTTCGCATAATATACTCCCATTTGTTACGATGTTCCGTGCCATAAACACGACGAACGGAACATGCGCACAATAGCGGCAGAATTGCCACACTCAAGACATTTTTTCAGAAAATCGCAAAGCCGCTAAAAACGCTGGAAACTTTTTCCGAATTGCAGTGTCGATATCGTCCATGTCGCTATTCCAACCCATTTTTTCGAGGCTGGTCACCGGATATTCGGCGACACCGCACGGCACGATGCCGGAAAAGTGGGACAGATCGGGCGCGATATTGATCGCAAAGCCATGAAAACTCACCCATTTGCGGATGCGGATGCCGATGGCTCCGATCTTGGCTTCATTGTTTCCATTGCCGGTCCATATCCCGATCCGCCCCGCCTCGCGCCGCGATTCAACGCCGAGTTCAGCAAGGCTGTCGATGACCCAGCCTTCAATGGCATGGATGAAATGCCGAACATCGCGGCAGCGTTTCGCAAGGTCCAGCAGCACATAGACGATCCGTTGCCCCGGCCCGTGATAAGTATAGCGGCCGCCGCGTCCGGCCTCGAAAACGGGGAAGCGTTCCGGCAGCAGCAATTCTTCGGCAACGGCGCTCGTCCCGGCGGTATAGAGCGGCGGGTGCTCCAGCAGCCAGATCAGTTCCCGTTCCCGGCCTTCGCGAATCGCGGCGGCTCGCCGCTCCATTTCCGCCAGCGCATCGGGATAGGCCGTCAGCCCCGGCGAAACCCGCCACTCGATATCGTCGATTTTGCTCACATCCCCACAGATGCGCGGGCGCGGGCGGTGGATCAAGGGCTTGCACACGGGCGCGCAATTCATCATGGATTTCTTCATGGCCAGCACAGCAAAGTTTTCTCCGAGCGCGGGGTGGGATCAGGTCCGCCAGTGGCTAGGCCGCCATTTGCAGGCTTTCATTGCGCTGGCGGGTGTATTTTTCCTGCTGCCGCAACTCGTGCTGTCGTTTTTCGGCCCGACCATCGTGCCGCCCGTGATCGACCGGAATAATCCGGATATAACGGTTCTTTTCGAGCAGATGCAGGCCGCGTTCGCCCCGCTCATTCCGTGGATTGTCGTTCTGACGATCATCCAGATGGCCGGGCAGCTGGCGATTATCGCGGTCGTTTCGACGCGCAAGGGCGCTTCTGTCGGCGAGGCCATCGGCACCGGCTTCAGGCTGACGGGTTACCTGATTCTCGCGCAGCTTGTGCTTGGGCTGGCTCTCGGGCTGGTCCTGATGATACTGGGACTAATCGCCGGGCTGGCCGCCGCCGTGTTCGTTGCGCTCGGCTTTCTTGTGTTTCTCGCCATCCTTGTTGTCGCTATTTATCTCCTTGTCCGTTTCTCGCTGGTGAGCGCGGTGCTGGTGACGGAGGAGGCGCGCTGGCCCGTTCCGCTGCTCCGGCGCAGCTGGGAATTGACGAAGGGAAACACGCTGCCGATTTTCGGCTTCTACCTGATTATCTTCATCGTGTTCCTGGTCATCTCGATTGTCGTCGGTCTGATTTTCGGTCTCGTGCTGACGCCGATGGGGGCAATTGGGGTTTCGATCCTTGCCGTGGTGACAGGCACGATTTCCGCTGCGGGCACCGCGATTTTCGCGCTGTTGCCGGTGGCCGTCTGGTATCAGCTTGCGGGCAATCCCTCGACCCCGGAAGTGTTCAGCTAAGCCTCGATAATCGGCACATGCGGCGCGCAATCGCTCGGGAACAGACCGGTGAGGCGCGGGTCGGGATTGATCTCGATGGCGCGGGCTCGCGGCACGAAGCCCATCGCCCGGTAGAAACCCAGCGCACCGGGATGGTCCATCGTGCAGGTGTGCAGATGAACGCGGCGCACATCCTTGCGCCAGGCCAGCGCCAGCGTCTGCTGCATCAGCCATCGCCCATGGCCCTTGCCCGCGAGTTCCGGGACCAGCCCGAAAAACTGGATTTCGCAATCGCCTGCCTGCCGGAAATCGAGTTCGACAAAGCCTATTTCGATACCCTGCCTGTCCTCGACCGCTTGGATGGCGATATCCGCATGATTGACGATACTATCCAGCGCCGCATCGTCGAGCTCCAGCCGCGAGTACCAGAGCCAGGGTTCGCCGACGCGTCTGAACAGCGTCCGGTATTTGCCCAAATCGACCAACTGCCAGCGTTTCAGACGCAGCGGGGAGGGGCGCATCGGCGCGGGCTTCGGGCGCTCGCGCATATCGAGATACGTAACGATCTCGGCAACATCGCCAGGCTTGACGGGAATCAGGTCCATCAGTTCCACGTCGCCAGCGGC
>JBGTHW010000177.1:0-11207 GCA_041746035.1 Parasphingopyxis sp. | reverse complement strand
CTTCCTTTTTCGCCCGCGACCATTTCTTGATCTTCGCTTCGGCTCCCCTGGCCTGTTCGCGGGTTTGAAAATCATGCGACCAGACCAGTTCGACCGGGCGGCGATCATGCGTGTAACCTTTGAACGCACCGGATTGGTGCTCGGCGATCCTGCGTTCGAGATTATCGGTGTGGCCGGTATAATAACGCTGGTCGGCGCACCGTAGCATGTAGGTCCAGAAGGTCATGAAGGACTGCGGGAGATCTCGGCTTCGCTCGATCTTGTCCCTCGACTGCGCTGGGGATGGGCGGGTTGCGTATGGCTTTTCATTGTTCGTCGAACAGATCCTTCACCGTGCCTGCGAATTCCTGGAAATCCCTGGCTTCGGTGAAATCCTTATAGACGCTGGCGAAGCGGATATAGGCGACGCTGTCGAGCTGCTGGAGGCCCTCCATCACCATCTCGCCGATGCGCTGCGAGGCGATTTCGGTGTCGCCGCTGGTTTCCAACTGGCGCTGGATACCGGAAACGAGCTGATCGATCTGTTCCTGCTCCACGCCGCGTTTGCGGCAGGCGAGCGAGACGGAGAGACGCAGCTTGTCGCGGTCGAAAGTCTCGCGGCGGTCCTTGCTCTTGATCACGATTAGCTCGCGTAGCTGGATGCGTTCGAAGGTTGTGAAACGCGCGGCGCAGCTTTCGCATTGCCGCCGCCGCCGAATCGTCGCGCCATCCTCGGTCGGGCGGCTGTCCTTTACCTGGCTCGAATCATGGGCGCAAAAGGGGCAGCGCATTCATCGGCCCGGATAGATCGGGAAGCGTTCGCACAGAGCCTCGACGCGCAGTTTGACAGCGGCCTCGACCTCCGGATCGCCGTCTTCGCCCTTCTGGCGCAAGCCATCGAGCACATCGGCGACCATATCGCCGATCTCGCGGAACTCCGCCGGGCCGAAGCCGCGCGTCGTTCCTGCGGGGGAGCCAACGCGGATGCCGCTCGTCTTGGTTGGCGGCAGCGGATCGAAGGGTACGCCATTCTTGTTGCAGGTGATGCTGGCGCGTTCCAGCGCCTCATCGGCATCCTTGCCGGTCACGCCGAGCGGGCGGAGATCAACAAGGGCGAGATGGGTGTCGGTGCCGCCCGCGACCAGATCGGCACCGCGTTCCTTGAGACGGCCAGCCAGAACCTTGGCATTCTCGATCACGGCGGCAGCATAGCTCTTGAAATCGGGCTGGAGCGCCTCGCCGAACGCCACGGCCTTGGCCGCGATCACATGCATCAGCGGGCCACCTTGCAGGCCCGGGAAAACGGCCGAATTGATCTTCTTGGCAATCGCTTCGTCATCGGTCAGCACCATGCCGCCGCGCGGACCCCGCAGGGTCTTGTGCGTCGTCGTCGTCACGACATGCGCATGGCCGAAGGGAGAGGGGTGATGGCCCGCCGCAACCAGCCCGGCAAAATGCGCCATATCGACCATGAAGAGCGCATCGGCGTCATCGGCAATCGCGCGAAAACGGGCGAAATCGATGATGCGTGGATAGGCCGATCCGCCCGCGATGATGAGTTTCGGTCTATGCTCTTTCGCGAGCGCCTCGACCTGATCGAAATCGATTCGGTGATCGTCCTCGCGTACGCCATACTGGATTGCATCGAACCATTTGCCCGATTGCGCGGGTTTCGCGCCGTGCGTCAGATGCCCGCCGGCATCGAGGCTCATCCCCATGATCGTATCGCCGGGCGTGGTCAGCGCGAGCATCACCGCGCCATTGGCCTGCGCGCCCGAATGCGGCTGGACATTGACAAAACCGCAACCGAACAGTTCCTTGGCCCGCTCGATGGCCAGCGTCTCGACGGAATCGGATGGAGCACAGCCCTGATAATAGCGCTTGCCCGGATAGCCCTCGGCGTACTTGTTGGTCAGCACCGAGCCCTGCGCTTCGAGCACGGCTTTCGAGACGATATTTTCCGATGCGATCAGCTCGATCTGTTTCTGCTGGCGATGGAGCTCGCTTTGCAGCGCGGCCGCGACATCGGGATCGGTCTTGCCCACGGCGTCGGAGAAAAAGCCGTCGGGCTGGACGTTTGAAATATCGGCGGGATTGGTGCTCATACGGATTCCTTGGAAAGCACGGGATGCGAGAGTTTATCGACGCGGCGAACATGCCGGTCGCCGCCGAACGGGGTTTCGAGAAAAGTGGCGAGGCAATCCTTCGCGGTCTCGACGCCGATCAGCCGCCCGCCCATCGCGATGACATTGGCGTCGTTGTGTTCGCGCGACAGCCGCGCCGACAGATTATCCGACACCAGCGCGCAGCGGCAGGCCGGATTGCGGTTTACGGCCATAGATATGCCTATCCCTGAACCGCACAGCGCCACCCCAAAATCAGCCTGTCCGTCCGCGATATAATCGGCGAGCTTGTAGCCATAGTCGGGATAATCGACCGAATCGCCCGAATGCGGGCCGAGATCGTCGACATGATGGCCCTGTCCGGCAAGCCATTCGGCGAGCACCGTTTTAAGATCGATGGCGGCATGATCGGATGCGATGGCGATGCTGTATGGCATTTCGGGCCTCCCGTTCGGACAAACGCCTCTCTAGTGGCTGGAGGCCGGTTAGGCCAGCGTCGAGCCAGCGAACTTGTGATGCAAATGCCCGGCGATTGTGCTAGATGGCAGGAGATGAACAAGCCCGCGCGCATCGCCGCCGATCATGAACTGACCGAAGGCTTTTCGGCCAGCGAATTCATGCGCATGGCGGATGCGGGGGCGTTCACCGATATCCCGGGAAAAATCGAACTGGCCGAGGGAGTGATTGTCCGGATGAGTCCCGCCAATAATCCGCATTTTACGCATCAGCGGCAGCTTTTTATCAAACTGCATAACATTTTCGGAGACGGGCTGAATGGCTGGATCGTGGGTCAGGAGCCTACCGTGAAACTCGCCCAAAATACTGTGCGCGATCCGGATATCGCCATTATGCGCGATCCCGGCGATTCGCAAACCATCAACAACGCGGTCGATTTCCTGCTGGTGGCCGAGATTTCCGACACGACATTTGACGAGGATTTGCGCGGCAAGCGGCTAAGCTATGCGCGGGCCGCTATCCCGCATTACTGGGTCGTCGATATTCGCAAGCGCCGCATTCTGACGATGGCCGATCCGGTCAATGGCGATTACCGGACACAGCAGGAAATCGCGTTCGGCGAGGAAATCCCGGTCCCCGGCTGCGACGCGGTCATCGCGCTCGATTAGGACGACGGGATTAAGGTGATGGTGCGTTAATTTTACCAGTGTGAGAATATGTACTGCTGCACAGTCAGCCGTCGAATCCCACGAACCGCACTGTCTCCTCCAGCGGCTTGCGCTCGCTCACGACGGCGTTTGCCGGGAAGTTCGGATTGGGCCAGCCCATCGCGACGGCTTTCATGATGACCTGATCGTCCGGGATGCCCGCATGTTTGCGGACGACCGGGCTTTGCATGATGCCCTGCGAGTTGATCACGCAGCCCAGCCCGCGGCTCCATGCGGCGTTGACCAGGGCCGTCGTCGCCGCGCCGCAATCGAACGCGGTGTCGTCGCTGGACGATAATTCGCGGTCATAGGCCACGATCACACAGACGGGCGCGTCGAACTGCCGGAAACCGCGCAGCACCCAGTCTTGCCGTTTTTCCTTGTCATCGCGTTCTATGCCCATCGCGCCAAAGAGTTGTTTCGCCACGCCGATCTGGCGCTCGCGATGGACGCCGGCAAAGGGCTCTCCGCGCCGGAACTCACGGCTGTCCGGCTCCCCCGCCAGAATGCGCTCGGTGTTGCCCTTGCGGATCCGGTCGAGCGGTTCGCCGGTGATAATATGGAAATACCACGGCTGGGTGTTCATCGATGTGGGCGACCGCATGGCGAGCGCGAGTATTTCCTCGATTAGCGCACGCGGAACAGGCTTGTCGAGATAGCCCCGAATCGACCGCCGCCCGAGGATGACCTCATCGTAATTCATGTGTGTTTCTCCTGTCGGCGATAGTCTTATGCGTCGACCCATTTTCGCGCGGATTCCCTGCGATGCGGACAGCCCGCCCAGCAACAGGGGCGACGTTTGCCTTCGCCCACTTCTTCCTGCAGGCGCTCGAGGTGCTTCGCGCGTGTTTCCGGTTTCTTGACCGAGATCATCCAGCAGATCCACTCATTGCGCGCCAGAGGCGTAAGGCTGTCCCATTTGTTATGCAGGGACGTGTCGTTATCGAGGACGGATCGCAGATCGGCAGGCACCTTGTGTCTGAAATCTTTGGATGCTGGCTTTGGCATATCCGCAATTTATCTCCTTTCCTTCCGATTTGACACTGCACTGCAATGATCTCCAGCACCTCCCAGGTCAGTCGGGCATCATCTCCGACGTGTGTGTTGGGTTCACGAAAAGTATCGAATCCTATCCGGTCTCCAGTGCGGCGAAATGACGGTCCAGACTGAGCGGACCTTCGAAATAGTCCGCCCGCCATTGCGGACTCAGCGAGTCGAGCAGTAGCGCTTCGGCGGCACCGTAGCTGTAAAAGGAAACGCGTTGCCGGGCGGCGAGATCGGGGGAGGTGAGGTCTTCCCGCACCCCGTTGCGCTTGGCTTGCGCGGCGCTGCGCCAGTCGGCGCGGTTGGCGGTGAGGCCAAGATCGATTTCGGCAAAGCGGGCGACGCCTTCCTGCCAGACCTGAAAAGCGAAATAGCGCCAATCCGGTTCTGTCAAAAGCTGCCGAAGGCGGGCGCGCGCAGCGAGATATTCGCCCGCCTCGCCTTGGTCCAGCACCCGGTGCAGTGTTCGGCTGGCTAAGGCGAATGCTTCGGAGACGGCGGCTTGGTCATACGGGAAAGCATAATTAAGCATCCACACGCCAGTCTCGTCGCCCCCCGAAAGGTCGAGGGCCAGCGTCCGAGAGTAATAAGCCGCCGTGCCATATTGCCGCTGATGGAAATGCTCATGGAGCAGCGTCAGCGACCAGTGGGCGGGATCGGATTGCGAGGTGGCCTCCGGATAGCCGATCACGATGGTTGCGATTCCATCGATCGCGGGGAAAGTGGCGAGAAAAGCCGGATCGAACTGGCGTGGCCGGCGATGGACCGGCGATCCGGTCGCCTCATCTACACCGATTGTGGCGAACCCTTCGGGCGGTGCATCGAGATAGAACAGATATTCGTGCTCCGCTCCGACCAGCAGGAGCAGGAAAGGAACTTCGGTCACACCTGGCCAGCGGGCGGGCAGCGATGTCCGCGCAAAGTCAGCGGCTGCGGCGATATAATCACGGATTGGCCGGGGCGGCAATGGATTGGCAGCGGCTCGTGTAACGCAGCCCGGAAGCAGGAGCATGGCGGGCACGCCGACGATCAGGGCGCGTCTGTGCATCGCTTACGCCGCCAGCCGCAGCTCTTCCCGGCTCCAGATCTCGATCAGCGCCCCGGTCAGTTCGCGCATCATCTCTTCGGTGTGCGTCGGACCCGGCGTGAAGCGGAGGCGTTCGGTGCCGCGGGGGACGGTCGGGTAGTTGATCGGCTGGACGTAGACGCCGTACTCGGCGAGCAGGATGTCGCTGATGCGTTTGGCCTTGACCGGATCGCCGATCATCAGCGGTACGATATGGGTGGTCGAGGGCATCACCGGCAGGCCCGCCTCCGACAGCATCGTTTTGAGCGTTTTGGCAGAGGCCTTTTGCGCATCGCGCTCCACGCTCGATTCTTTCAGATGCTTCACACTGGCCAGCGCACCTGCGACGAGAACCGGCGACAGGCTGGTGGTGAAAATGAAACCCGGGGCATAGCTGCGGATGACATCGATAATCTGCTGGTCAGCGGTAATATAGCCGCCCATAACGCCGATGGCTTTGGCCAGCGTGCCCTCGATGATCGTCACCCGGTCAGCGACCTCGTCGCGTTCGGTAATCCCGCCGCCGCGCGCGCCATACATGCCGACCGCATGGACTTCGTCGCAATAAGTGAGGGCGTTATAGGTATCGGCGAGGTCGCAAATCGCGGCGATATCCGCAACATCGCCATCCATCGAATAGACGCTTTCGAAGGCAATCAGCTTGGGCGTTTCGGGGTCGGCCTCGGCGAGCAGCTCTTCGAGATGCGCCAGATCATTATGCCAGTAAATCCGCTTCTCGCAATTGGCGTTGCGGATACCGGCGATCATCGAGGCATGGTTGAGCTCATCGGAGAAAACGATGCAGCCGGGCAGCAATTTACCGAGCGTCGCCAGCGTCGCTTCGTTCGAAATATAGCCCGAGGTGAAAAGTAGCGCGCCTTCCTTGTCGTGCATGTCGGCAAGCTCGCGCTCGAGCTGGATATGATAATGCGTATTGCCGCCGATATTGCGCGTGCCGCCCGATCCCGCGCCGACATCGTGCAGCGCCTCTTCCATCGCTTCGATGACTTTGGGGTGCTGGCCCATCGCCAGATAATCGTTAGAACACCAGACGGTTATCGGCTTGGGACCGTTATGCCCGGCAAAGCAGCGCGCATTGGGATAAGCCCCCTTGTTGCGCAATATGTCGATAAACACGCGGTAGCGGCCCTCTTCGTGAAGGCGCTTGATCGCTTGCGAAAAAACGCGGTTATAATCCAATGCCAATCCCCGGGTTACGGCCTCTAGGTCATGTAAGACCTGAAAAGTGCCATTTCCAGCGATAACGACTCGCAACAATATATCGCCGGACCGCGTGACACGACTTCATGTGCAGCGCTGTCCATTCAGCGCGAGCGCGTATCGAGGCTGCGCAAATAGGCCGCGACATCCGATCGGGCGCTCCTGTCCTGAACGTAGAAGGGATGCGGCGCGTCGCGTCCGCGTTGCGCGCTAAGCAGATCGTCCAGCCCCTCGACCGAATCGTCGTGCAGGAAGGTGCGCTTACGCGCGAGATCGAGCAGCAGCGGCATCGCATTGCCGCGCACTTCGCCGCGCAGGCTGGCGTTCACCACCGCCATCTTGTCGTCGAAGAACGACATCACGGTGTTGACGACAGGATTGAGCGGCGGCTGGCGCTGGGCGAGCGTGACCGGTCGGTCGCCGGGGAATATCCGCGCCATCGGGTGGACGGTCGTCGGCACGGGTCTAGACTGATCGACATTGTGGCAGCCCGTGCATCCCGCCGTGCGAAAGACCTGTCGACCGCGCGTCACGGCTTGCGGATTCTCGGCGGCACCGCTGGGCGCGGCGAGCGAGGCGAGATAGGCGTTGAGCGCGAGCAGGCGGCGGTTGTCGACGCGCATGCCGATCGGCGTGGCGAGATCGCCGGGTCGTCCCTGCGGCGTGGCGGTGACATAGGGATAGCCGGTGACGTTGGTTTCGCGCAGGATTTTCACATAATCGGCGATCATCTCGTCGCCCGCCGCGCCGGCCAGTTGATGGACGAAGGCGCGGCCGCCCGGCGTCGTCAGCATGGTCTGGTCGAACAGCGTCGTGAAGACCAGATTGCTGAAATCGTCGAGCCGGGTGAACGTGCCCTCGCTGCCATAGGGCGCCGCCAGATCCTGTTCGAACAACGGGGTGTTGTGCATCGGATCGCCATTGCCGTCGAACGAATCGTCGAACATGCCGACGGGATAGAAGCGTGGATTGCTGAAATACGCGTCGAACTCGGCCTCGGTCGAATCCTCGTCGAGCCCGCTCGGCGCACGACCGAGCGTCATACCGTTGTTTGCGCTGAGCTGTGTCTGCGCGACGGTGTAGAGCGCGCGCGTATTGGCGGCGGTCGCGAAGATAGTGCCGAGATTGAGATCGTGATTGGCAAGACCATCTTGTCGGCGACCGATCGAGCCGCCTTCCTCGACCCGGAACACCGAACCGTCCGCCATGGTGTGGCAGAGTGCGCAGGTCGCGCCCACCTTGCCGTTACGTGGCGACATGCCGATCACCGCGCGCGCCTCGATCAGTCGAGCCGTCATTGCCGGATCGTTGAGGATGCGCGACGAACGACCGCTCGGATCCTCGCGCAGCTCGGCGGCGAGCCGCTCACGCGTCGCCGCGTCGATCAGTTCGGAATCGACCTGGAGTCCGAGACGAAGCGCCTGAAGCGGCGTGACGCCGGCTTCCATGATCCCTGCCGGAAGGCGCACGGCATCGGTCCAGAACCCTTCATTGCCGAAGGTCTCGAAGCGGAAGACCTCGCGGCCCATAGCGAGGTCGCCGGTCAATTCCTGCGGCATTGGCATGCCCTGATCGGCGGGGCCATCGCTTTCGACGGTTGCCGCAGTTGCCGCAGGTTCCGCGCCCTGCATCGTGCACGCACTGAGAGCAGCGAGCGAAATCGAAAGGGCAACAAGCGAAACGCGCATCCCGGAATAGGCGACCATGACAAAACTCCCCAGTTTCAAGCTCGCGTAAGGATGCGAGTCACACCCTTTAACGCCGAATATACTGTGCAAGTAACATCGGATAGCGGTAATCACGCGAAAAACCGCAACTTACCGCGCAAAAGCGCAAGATAGCGCGTATTCTGGTCAGCGTTCGCGGCGATATCGCGCGGGCGTGGCGTTGCAGTGGCGGCGGAACATGATTTCGAACTGGCGGCGGCTGTGGAAACCGCATCTCCTCGCGATCTCTTCGATCGGCACCATATCGGCATCGAGCAGCAGCGCTTTGGCGGCCTCGATACGGCGTTGAATCAGATAGCGATAGGGCGGCGAGCCGGTCGTGCTGCGGAAGGCCCGGCTGAAATGGAAACGGCTGCTCCCTGCGATCGTGGCCAGTTCTGCAAGGCCGATATCCTCGCCGAGATTAGCCTCGATATAGTCGAGTACGCGGTGCAGCCGTCGCGGCGCGATAGCGTGGCGCGATCGGTGTCGATCGGTCTCGCCGCCAAACGTCGAGCATTCGGCGACGAGCTGCACGATGACATGGTGGAGCATCGTGTCGAGCAGCAGCCGCGGCTCAACAGTTGGATGGGCGAGCTGACCGGTCAGGCCACCGAGTAGCGCCTCCAGCAGCGGCCGACGGAGGCCGATATAGTCGACCAGTTCGGACCGCGCCGGATCGCGATCGAATTCCTCGACGATGACATGATCGACGGCGGCGGGTGCCAGATAAAGATGCACGAAGCCGATCGGCCCTGCGGTGTTCCAGGTGTAGGCGGTACCGGCCGACGCCAGCGTGATCGCGCCCGGCGCGACGTCGGTTTCGACGACGGTGCCTCCACAACGGCGCCGGACTCTTTTGGGGCCGCCGGTGTGGAGCGTGAGATAATGATGAGTGAGCGTCGGCTGCACCATGCGCGGCGCGGTGTCGCGCCAGCTTCGCAACAGCGCGCCGCTGAGCATGAGCGACTCGCCGCTGCACAATTCGGCTTTTCTGGAGAACGTCGAGTCCCACTCAGCGGGGCTCAACGGCGCGGGAGTCTTCATCATGTTGGCGAACCGGCAAATTGTTATTTGAATATCCCTGAATTCGCCTGGCCCGGTAGTTTGTTACACGCACCGGCGAGCGGCAAGAGCATCTCGATCGCGGAAATTCCGTAGCGCGCGAGTCCGGGTTGGAGAGCGGCGAGGGCGCTGTCTTCGGAAGTTATGAGCGCGCCGTGAGAAGGGGTGGCGGGCCAAGGCTGGCCTTCGGTCAGTTGTGCGACGCGGCGGGCGATGCCGTCTCCGCCATGCACGAAGGTGACGGGGCGGGGTGCCGCTGCGGCCAGTTCTTCCTCGACGAGCGGAAAATGGGTGCAGGCGAGCACGACGGTGTCGATCCGGTCGCCGTCCGGCTGGTCGAACAGGCCGTCCATTATCGCGCGATAGGCGGCCGGATCGGCGTCTTGCCCGCGAAACTTCGCTTCGGCCAGCGCGACGAGATCGTGTGTGCCATGACGTATAATGATGCAATCGCTGGCGAATTCCTGGCTGAGATTGTCGACATAGGCCTGCCGCACGGTCTGTTCGGTTCCCAGGACGCCGATGACGCGGGTTTTCGAGAGGGCGGCGGCCGGCTTGATCGCGGGTACGGTGCCGACAATCGGCAGGGCGAGCGCGGCGCGCACCGGATCGAGCGCGATCACCGACGCCGTGTTGCAGGCGATGACCGCGAGCCGGGCGCCGGTATGCTCGACGAGACGCCCCAGCAGGGCGGGGACGCGGGCGGTGAGTTCGGCTTCGGGTTTTTGCCCGTACGGATAGCCTGCTCTGTCCATGGCATAAACGATCGGCGCTTTGGGAAGCAGTTTGCGGATGGGTTCCAGCACGGAGAGTCCGCCGACGCCAGTGTCGAAAATAAGTATAGGTTGCTCGGCGTGCATCCCGACGGGGCATAATTGACCGGACCCTGCGCTGCAACTTGAAGTGCGACGCCGGTGCGGTATGAACGAACGCAGGAAAGGTTCGCGCAATTTTCGAAAACCCCCTCTGGCTCGCCCCCGCACTGGCATTGCTGCTCGGCTATCTGTTCGGTTCGGTGCCGTTCGGATTGCTGCTGACGCGCGCGACGGGAGCAGGGGATTTGCGCGCCATCGGCTCGGGCAGTATCGGCGCGACCAATGTGCTGCGAACGGGGCGCAAGGGCATTGCGGCGACCACATTGCTCCTCGATATCGGGAAGGGATTTGCGGCGGTAACGCTCGCGCCGCTGCTTGGCGGCGACGCGGAGAGCGTCATGCGGCTGGCGGCGGTTGGCGCGTTTTTCGGGCATTGCTATCCGGTCTGGCTCACATTCGCCGGCGGCAAGGGCGTGGCGACATTGCTCGGCATCGGGCTGGCTTTTGGATGGGTTTACGCACTCGGTTTTGTTGTGGTCTGGCTGGCGATGGCCGCGATATTTCGCCGGTCGTCTCTCGGCGGAATGAGCGCAGCGCTGGCTTTACCGGTCATCGCCGGATGGCGCGGCGACGGCATTTTGGTGGCGATGTTCCTGGCGCTGTTTCTGCTGGTGCTCTGGAAACACCGCAGCAATATCGGGCGACTGCTACGCGGCGAGGAACCGAAGATCGGCGCGTCGAACAATGGCTGAGCCGGACGATGCGTTTGCGCGATTGCGGCTGGCGCGGTCTAAAAATATCGGGCCGGTTACTTTCGCCCAGCTGCTCCGCCGGTTCGGCACTGCCCATGCCGCGCTCGACGCCCTTCCCGATCTGGCGCGGCGCGGCGGCGGGCGCGCGCCCAAGCTGGCCGAAGCCGGTAAAAACGAAGCGGAAATGGCGACCGTCGAGCGCCAGGGCGCGCGCTATATTTTTCCGGGTTCGCCGCCATATCCGCCAGCACTGAGCGAAATCCAGACAGCACC
>JBGTHW010000176.1:0-7811 GCA_041746035.1 Parasphingopyxis sp. | reverse complement strand
CGCCGCCGCCTCCCCCGCCGCCGCCGCCACCGGCCCCCGTGCCGCCACCACCGCCGCCGCCGGAACCCGAAGGCGACTGGCGCGATATTCCGTTGGCCCCCGGCACCTGGGTCTATCGCGACGACGAGCGCGGTTCGGTTGCGCTGTTCGGCGAGGCGAATAGCGATGCGTCTTTTGTCGTCCGTTGCAATATGGCGGATCGCCGTATCTATTTCTCGCGGGCCGGACGCCTGAGCGGCGAGGGCACGATGGCCTTCCAGGCAACGCACGGCATCAAGGCCTATGGCGCGCAGAACGGCACCGGCGAACTGCCCTATATTGTCGCCGCGACCAGCGCGAGCGACGACTATCTCGACACAATCGCCTATAGCCGCGGCCGGATAACCGTCGCGGTGACCGGGCAGCGATTGCTGGCGATACCCAACTGGCCGGAAATGATCCGCGTGTTCGAGGATTGCCGGGGTTAGGCGGAATGTTTCATCGGAATGGAGTGACTGAAATGCGCTATGGTTTTCTCGCTATGGGTGTGGCTACGCTTGCCCTGTCGGCCTGCGGCGGCCAGCCGGACGAACAGGAGGGCGGTGTCGCGACGCCCGCGCTCGAACTGACACCGGGCAGCTGGTCGGCGAATGCCGAACAGGCGAGTTTCG
Organism: Parasphingopyxis sp.; assembly: GCA_041746035.1. Taxonomy (GTDB): domain Bacteria; phylum Pseudomonadota; class Alphaproteobacteria; order Sphingomonadales; family Sphingomonadaceae; genus Parasphingopyxis. The sequence continues at coordinate 7,161 of JBGTHW010000176.1, read as the reverse complement.
CCGATGAGGCGGGGACGCTGCTCGCCACCTTCCGCTGCGATGCCGAGACCGGCGAACTTGTGCTCGAAACACCGGGAGACTTTGCCGAAGGCGTCCGGCACGTGATGCTGCTGCGCGTCGGCAATAATATGCATGGTATCGATCCGGTCGAGGTGCGCGGCACGGGTGCCGACACCGTGAAGATTGGGCGGCTGCCCAATAGCGGCGGGATCGTCGACAATCTGCTGCGCGCCAATGTCCCGATGACGGTGGAAACCGAAGGCGGTGCACCGGTGATGCTGGAAACCGGGGAGGCGCTGCGGGGTTTTGTCGAGGGGTGCGGCGGTGCGGCGGCGGCGACAGCCGATCAAGGCGACGCGGAAAGCCGATCTTCGGGAAGCTGACGCCGATTTTCGACGAATTTCCAGATTTACCGCGAAAAAAATGAAAAACAAGGCTTGTCTCGCGACTCGCAATGATTCATTGCTGTTTCCGAGTTCAACAAGCGAAAGGAGGTGATCCGATGTCTCATGGTTCAGTTAAGAGGTCGGTTCAGTCGTTTCGGAGGATGCGGGGCTAACGCTTCGCGAAGGTCTTCCGGGGTCGGCAACTTCCGACCGCTGACCATGTCAAGGACCGCCGGGCACCACGCCCGGCGGTCTTTTTCATTTTTGAATCTCGGTTATTTCTAATTCCCGTCCGGCTCGGCGGCGACGGCATTTGGCGGCACGGCCGCACCCGGAAACACCGGATGGGAAACGCCCGGTTCGCTTGCCGTCGCAGCAGGAGTTCCGGCAACCGGTTCGGCATCCGGTAATCCGGCATGGATTTCCCACAGTCGCGCGGCGAAGGCGATGGTCGCCTCGCGCGTGACATAACCGGTTCCAAGCGTCATGCCCCCACAAAACCCGTCTGAATCGAACGGAATTTCCGTGCGCGTATAAATGGGCTGCGCGGATTCCACGCCATTTGCATCGCGATAGGTCGCCACGGCACCTAATGTCGTGCGCGCAATGCAGCGGGCATCGAGATCGCCGCGCATGACGCAACGCACAATGGTGGCCGCATTATCCAGATCGATACGAAATACAGGGTCGCCCCCTTCATTGGTCAGATCGCCATCGCGATCCAGATGCGTCAGCGTCCGGATCAGTATTTCCGAAGCCGGATTGGCCACACGATAGGAGCGGCAGGTCATCGTCAGAACTTGGGTTTCATGATCCGCGCTGGCCGCATTATCGATGATAATGTCGAAATCGGACGCCTCCGGATCGGCACTCGGCGGATCGACCTCGAGGTCGGTTGCGAAGGTCTGCAATTCGACCATCGACAGGCTATAGTCGACCCGGCGCGTATCCATGCGTTCGAGCGCATTTCCGCGCGGATTGTTTTCGTTGAAGCTGTCGGCTGCTGGCTCCGCCACGCTCGCGGCGAGTATGGCGAAAGCAAAAGATACAAGCATGCTCACTCAGGCCGATCTTCGCTGCCGGTCAGCTGCCGGGAAACATGAAGTGCGAACTCCTCCGCCAGTTTTTCACGAATGCTTCCGCCACGGAGAGCCAGACCCAGCAATCCGCCATGCGTGTTGATGACATCGACATAAAATTCGCCGAGCGGCTCGCGCGTGTTCGCATCGCTGACCTCCACGGTTCCGGCCAATTGGTCCGAACTGCCAAAGCCGATCGCGGCAATACCGGCATTGGCGGTCTTGATCGTGTCGATCGCGATGTCGAGCCGAACATTCCGACCGGACGTCAGACCCCATTCGCGGGCAACATCCTCGACCACCAGCGGAAGCATCGTTGCAAACGGCAGCGTAGCGTATTCATCTCTGTCCGGACGTTCGCCGGATGTCGAGTTCGCCTCAAATGGGTCCAGGCCAGCGTCGGTTCGTTTATCGGCGGCTTTTTCGTCGAATGCGACCATCGCTTCCTGGGCAGTTTCGCCCACGGTCACAGCGACGTCGGTGACCTGATTCTGGCCGATCACTGCGTCGGAGACTGGCGTGACGACTTGCACCGGATTGGCCGCGCAGGCCGCAATAAAAATGAAGCAGCAAAATGCCGCAAAATGTTTCGTCATGGAATCCCCCGATTGAATCTGCAGCAAATGGCTGCACACCGTCATGTGCCTATAGCAACCTAAAGTTTCATGTAAATGCCTCAAGATTAGGATTTGGCCTTTGTGAAGGGATACCCGAGCAGCCCCCCAAAACTCCGTTCGCTTTCGCCTTCCGCCCCGATAGCCATGCCGATCTCCCGCGGCTTCGGGTTGGCGGAACCGAACAGGCGATCCCAGAGCGACAGGATCGCGCTATAGTTGCTGTCGGTGTCGCGCTGAACCTTGTGATGATGGCGCCAGTGAATCGAGGGTGTGACGATAAACCGGGAGAGTATTCGCTCGAAGCGTTCCGGCAGGGCGATGTTGGAGTGATGGAAGACCGCGTTCGCCGTCAGGATCGCCTCGAACAGCAACAGTGTCGCCGCATCGATGCCGAAAATCAGGGCCGGGATCAGCCGCATCGCCGCCGAAATAACGATCTCGCCGAGATGGAATCGGAAAGCCGAACTGGCATCGAGAAATTCGTCGAAATGGTGCGGGGCGTGGAAGCGCCAGAGAAACGGTATGCGGTGATAGGCACGGTGCATTCCGTAGGTCCAGATATCGAGGATCAGCAATTGCGCGATGAATGCACCGGTCAGGCCCAGCGCGGCGAGCGATACCGGCGGCTCGAACCCGCCGGCAATCCGCCCGGTCAGTGTCAGCAACAGCGGCGCGGCGGTGATCGCGATCAGGCCGAGGCCGATATTGCAGGCGATGCGGCGGATATTGCCTTGCGGCGGAGTGTCGGCGCGGACCAGCCGTTCGAGCAGGAAAACTGCTGCAATCCACACGGCAAGCGCGATGCTCGTCGCTATATCGGTGGGGGGTATGTCCATATCGCGGAGCCTTCCCGCGATTGCCTTGTGCGGTCAAGCGCAAGCGCGATGTTATTATTATCAATGGCAGACGCGGCGATTTTCGCGCATGGCAATGCCGCAATGGCTTCGTCCGATACCCAGAAAGTCCCGGGCTTTACCGAGTTCGTCGCGCTGATCGCGTCGCTGATGGCGATGACGGCGCTCACCATCGATGCGATGATTCCGGCGCTGCCGGCCATCGGCGAGGCCCTGTCGGTCGCCGACAATAACGACCGGCAGCTGGTGATCGGCGTGATGCTGATCGGCTTCGGCGCGGCACAGATTATTCACGGACCCCTGTCGGACAGGTTCGGGCGCAAGCCGCTGCTGTTTGGCGGACTTGGCCTGTATGCCATTGCGAGTATCATGGCGGCGGCGGCGCAATCCTTCGAATTGCTCCTCTTTGCCCGCTTCATGCAGGGTGTGGCGGTGGCGGCGACGCGCATCCTTGCCGTCTCCATCGTCCGCGATCTCTATTATGGGCGGCGCATGGCGCAGGTGATGTCGATGGCGATGATGGTATTTATGGTCGTGCCGGTGATCGCGCCGCTGCTGGGGGAGATCATCATTTCGGTGGCGAGCTGGCGCTGGATTTTCTGGATGTTCGCGGCGACGGCGATATCGGTCGGTATCTGGTCCTGGGTGCGCTTGCCCGAGACGCTGGCCCTAGAAGACCGCCGTCCGCTGACTTTCGAGCGGATCGGCAAGGCCTGGCGCACGACGCTCACCGAGCGCAAATCGCTCGGCTATATGCTGGCGTCCGGCATGCTGTCGGGCGCATTGTTCGGCTTTATCAATTCGATCCAGCAGGTCGTCTACGACACGTTCGAGCGACCGGGAATGCTGGTGCCGGTCTTCGCCTGCGTTGCCGGCTCGATGGCCGTCGCGTCGCTGACCAACTCGCGGATTGTGCTGCGACTGGGCACCCGCGTCGTATCGCACGGGGCGCTGTTCGCCTTTATCGGCTTTGCCGCAATGGCGAGTCTCGCGGCCTATTGGGGCAACCAGAATATCTGGGTATTTATCGGCCTGCTCGCGGGCAGCATGGCTTCGTTCGGACTGTGCGGCGCGAATTTCAGCGCGATGGCGATGGAAGAAATGGGCGCGATCGCCGGCACCGCCAGTTCGGTGCAGGGGGCTGTGACGACGATACTCGGCGCGGTCATCGGCGGCACGATCGGGCAGATGTATAATGGCACGACGCTGCCGATCGGGCTGGGCTTCCTGATTTGCGGCTGCATGGCCCTGGCCATCGTTTTCGCGACCGAACGGGGCCGCCTGTTCCATGAGGACGACCTCGCCGAGGAGCCGCTGGCCGTTTAATTCGCTATTCCTTCAGGCTATTCCTTCAGACTGTGATCGAGCGTGATTTCGGTATCGAGCAGCTTGGAAATCGGGCAGTTGTTTTTGGCATCCTCGGCGATGGCGGCGAATTCATTGGCGTCGATACCGGGAACGCTCGCGCTCATCGTCAGCGCCGATTTGCTGACCTTGAAACCGTCGCCATCCTTTTCGAGCGTAACCGCCGCGTCGGTCGCGATTGTGCCGTCCTCATAGCCCTTTTCGGCAAGCGCGAAGGAGAGCGCCATCGCATAGCAACTGGCATGGGCGGCCCCGATTAGTTCCTCCGGGTTCGTGCCGTTGCCATCCTCGAAACGGGTGTTGAAGCCATAGGGCTGCTCGGACAGCGCGCCGGACCGGGTGGAAACGTGCCCCTTGCCGTCTTTGCCGAGACCTTCGTAGCGGGCCGAGCCTGTGCTGATATTTGTCATAGTGAAGATGTCCTTTTCGTCGATTTGCTGATGTGCTGGATCAACGATCGGGAGCGGCAAGAGTTGCATTCGATAGGCGGTTTCGGGTGTTTAGAGCGGGCGGAGCAGGCCGCGCGATAGCAGCCGCCGTATCATGTCGATGGCGTCGCCTTTCTCGATTCCGGGCAGATCGGCGCGGGTAAAAGGCTCGCCGTCCATCGCCCGGTCGAAGGCCTTGCGCTTGGTGCCGACAAACTCGCTGGTGCCGCCGCGCGTGGTAACCGCGAACTCGCCGCTCTCCTCGTCCTCGATGATACGGTGCAGGCCATTCTCGGTTGCCCGATAATGCTGATCGTCGGCGATGACTTCCGAGGCATAGCGGACGATTCCGGCCATTTCCGGCGTGCGGGAGCGGAGATAATCCTCCGCGATAATATCGAGCGGCTCGTCGACCTCCGCGCGGCGCGCGACCTCTTCGATGAATTCGCGAAACTGTTCGCGCGCCGGCGCGCGGTCGAAATCGCGATTGGCATAGCCCGCCGGAAGCGCGCGGCGCAGGCCGTCGGTCTCCAGCGCCGCCTTCGAGATCGCTTCCAGCACGACATCGGCCCATGTTTTCGTCACCAGCCCGAGCGTGATATGCAAAGATGCCTCGCCCTCGTGCGCGCGCGCATCGTGCATCATGCCGCGCGGGATATAGACGGTATCACCCGCTTCCAGCACGAACTCCGCGGTCGGCTCGCCAACATCGTGGACGCCGGGTTCGAAGCCTTCGCCGCGAAACGGCTTGCCGACGGGTTCGTCATACAGCCGCCAGCTTTTCGCGCCCTTCACCTGCAGAATGAAGACATCGTGATTGTCATAATGCGTCCGGAAACCGCTCGCACCCGGCGGGGTGAGATAGCAGTTCGTCTGGATCGAGGCGCTGAACACCGGCTCCAGCGCGCGGACGAAATCGCCGAGCGGCTTGTGGCTGGCATGGAGGTGCGGCGCGATGATCGTCGCCTTGTCTTGATAGAGGCGCAGCAGCGCGCTGCGGTCGATCTGGTCGTTATCGAGCGTGAAGGCATCGCGGCGGATTTGCGGATCGGCCCGGGTCGCGTCGATCTGGCCGGAAAAAAGCACATTGTCTGCGATAAAGGAATCCAGCACATCGACCGAAACGAGATCGGCGAATCGGTCGCGCTCGTTACGGGCAATCAGATGATGGCCTTCCTCGAAAATATCCCTGAAAAAATCGCCCGCATCGACCGGATCGAGAACGCGGGTCAGTGCCTTGCGTGCAACATCTGCCAGGCCGGGTGTCGGATCGTATTTATACATGCGAGAGTACCCTTGCGCCAAATCATACTGTGAGGGCGGGAAATATGTGCCGACCCGTTTAGCTACCACGTCCTCGACCCACGGGATCGGCGTTCGCGCCGCTATCGCTGTCGGTTGTTCCGCTGCTGGTGCCGTTAGTATTCAGGCCGCCCTCGCTGCCCCCGAAACCGCTGCCATTTTCGTTGTGTTCGCCGGCGCTTGCACTGCTGCCGCCCGCCTGGCTGCTGGCCTCGTCGTCGCCATCATCGCCGCCGCCAAGGCCGAACCGGTCGCAGGCACCGGTTACGGTTGCCAGTGCACCGATGCTGACAGTGGCACCGACGCGACCGAGAAAGGAGCGCCTGTTGAATCTTGTTGTCATTTTCCCTCGATCATGACTGGTGGATGCGGCCACGCCTGACCGCCTCCACCAGTTATTTTCAGGAATTAGCGATCGGAACCCCGCCCGTATCCCGCCCGGTCGGCAGTCGAACCAGTGTCGCCGTCGGTAATACCCGTCTGGCTGGAACGACGACCACCGCGCCCGTTGCCGCCGGGATCGGACATCGATCCGCTGTCGGAATCGGAAAGGCCAGAAGTGCCGCCGCAACGACCGTTGCCGGCCCGGTCGGAATTGCCGCCGCTGTCGCTGTCGGTACAACCCGAACGGTTTGCCGGATCGGCGTTACGCCCGGTGTCGCTATCGGTGACCTGCGCGCGGGCGATGCCCGTGCCTGTGACAATGCCAAGCGCGCCAAGACTTGCGGTCGCGCCGACGCGGCGCAGGAAGGAGCGCCGGTCCAGTTTCTTGTTGCTCATACGATATTTCCTCTTCTTTTAGGTCGCAGTGAAAAACTGTGTTTAGCGGTCATTACCCCGGCCATAGCCCGATCGGTCAGAATTGGAACCCGAATCCGCGTCCGTGATGCCGGTGCGACTCGCGCGGCGACCGCCGCGACCGTTGCCGGTCGGATCGGCCATGGAGCCGCTGTCGGAATCGGTATAGCCCGACTGTCCGCCGCCACGGCCAGTGCCGACCGGATCGGCGTTCTGCCCGGTATCGCCGTCGGTGATGCCGTTGCGCCCGCCATTGGTGCCGCCCCGGCCAAAGCCTGCGCGGTCGCTGTTGGAACCGGAGTCGCCATCGGTGATGCCGGTGCGGGAATTGC
>JBGTHW010000175.1:0-2077 GCA_041746035.1 Parasphingopyxis sp. | reverse complement strand
CGATATCGCCCCGCTTTCCAGCCAGACCCATGCCGGGTTCAAGCTTCAGAAGCGCGACAAGGCACCGTTCCTGACCGAGCAGCACGCCATTCCGGTGACGATCGACGAATTCGTCATGGTCCAGCGCAACATGCCGATCGTGTTTTCGACGGGCGAAAATCCCGTGCCGCTGGCGCTGATGGGCCTGAACCAGGGCGTCAATGTTTTCCTGAACGATGAGGGCGGGCTGGAAGAACGCGGCACATACATGCCGGCCTATGTCCGGCGCTATCCGTTCCTGCTCGCCAAATTGCGGCAGGATTCCGAGGAGCTGTCGCTGTGTTTCGATCCGACATCCGACGTGATCGGCGATTTCGACGAGGGCGACGCACTGTTCGACGGCACCGATCCGACCGAGACGACCAAGGGCCTGCTCGATTTCTGCGAACAGGTGGAAACTTCGGGGCAGCGCACCGCGGCTTTCATGAAGGAACTGAAGGAAGCCGAATTGCTGATGGACGGGGAAGTCTCGATCCAGCGCGAAGGCAACGACAAACCGTTCGTTTATCGTGGTTTCCAGATGGTGAACGAGGAAAAACTCAAGGACATTCGCGGCGATCAGGCGCGCAAATTCGTGCAGAATGGCATGCTCGCGCTGGTCTATGCGCATCTGATGTCGCTGTCGCAAATCCGCGAGATTTTCGGGCGTCAGATCGAGCAGGGCAAGCTGCCAGAGCCCGATGCGCAGGTTCCGGATCAGCCGGCACCGCTGAATTAGGGCCGAACCGGGCGTTTAATCCCACGTGTCGATCTTGAATCGGCTGCGAAGCAGTAATATCTTGGGGGTGCAGACGGCGACGTGCCCCCTTTCGTTGCCGGATGCAGACGCACCCTGGATGTGCGTCTCCTCCCTGAACCTGGCCGCCTCGTGCACTCCCCCTCGCGCGAGGCGGTTTTTTTATTCGGCGGCAAGCGTTTCGGGGCCGGACAGGGCTTCGCACGCGAGTTGCTCCGCTATCGCGATCACGAGATCGCCGATTTCCGCAAAGCGCGGACCCGGCTCCGCTCCATCCGCCCCGAGATACAGCGACCGGCAGATTTCCAGTTGCAGCGCGTGGATATCGCGCTCCGGTCGCCCGTGGCGGGCAAGAATGTGGCCGCCCGGATAGGGTGTATTGTGCGCCGTCCGGAAATCGCGCTGCTGGCATATCTCCAGCGCACGCGCGGCAAAGCCGGGTGCGGCGCTGCGCCCGTCGCGATCCCCGATAACGATATCCGGTCGTGGCGCTCCGCCCTTCGCGCGCAATGGCGGCATCGAGTGACAATCCAGCAGGATGGCCGCGCCGAAACGGTCGCGCGCGCGGGCTAGCGCATCGGATAGCGCGTCATGATAGGGCCGGTGAACATCGGCGATCCTCTGCCTGAGATCGGCGGCGTAAAGGGGTTCCGGATAGATATTGCCATGACCGGCCAGCCTGCGCGGCACGATACCCAGTCCGCCGCGCACCTTTGCCGATAGCTCAATACCGGCGCGGGCCGGACGCGGGAGCACCATATCCGGGTCGATTTCCCGTTCCGAGCGGTTGATATCGATCAGCGCGCGGGCGGCACCGGCGACAATCAGCGCAAAACCCCGCTCGGCCAGCGGCATGACCAGCCGGTCGACATACCGGTCCTCCAGTGCGCTGAGGGCGTCCTTGCCAAGTCGGGATTGGGCAAGCAGCGACGGCGGGTAAATGCGCCCCGCATGGGGCACCGAAAGCACGAGCGGCGACTGCGCCACTTTGGGAGAAAACACTCGAAGGAAGCCGGGTTTCGCCGGAATGTCGTTCATGGCCCGGGCCTATGGCGGGGGCGGTGCGATGGCAAGGGGCAATAAAACGGCGATCCGTCTGGAATTTTTTAAGGGATTGCGGCTATAAGGCTTTCCGGCGGTGTTGGGCCGCATAATGATACAGGACCGGACATGATCCGCATTTTGCTGGCAGAAGACGATGATTCGATGCGCGAATATCTCGCGCGGGCGCTGGAACGCACCGGTTATGCGGTGACGCCGGTCGCCGATGGGTTGGCGGCGATTCCGTTTCTCGAAAAGGAA
>JBGTHW010000174.1:0-3140 GCA_041746035.1 Parasphingopyxis sp. | reverse complement strand
TGGAGCCAGGCCGATCTCGCCGAGCGGCTGGAAGTCTCCCGCCAAAGCGTCAACGCCATCGAAACTGGTCGCTACGACCCGAGCCTGCCGCTGGCCTTCCGGATCGCCGATCTGTTCGGGATGGCGATTGAGGAGATTTTTGTGAGGGGCTAATCTGTGCGTTATCTTTTGGTTTTTTTGACGGAGCGATCACTCCTGATCCAAGCAGCAAGCCCGAGCGAGTAACTCGCCTTCGTTCAGCGCGCATGTGGCAGGCCTGTAATGAGTCTAACGCTTTATCGCCGCTTCGATTCTCTGAATGAAGGCATCGCGGTTCGGCGCCGTCTTGTAGAGTACCGCCGTTTGCAGATTCGAATGATGCGTGCCTTCGACCTTGCGGAGAACCAGCTTTTGCTCGCGGTCAGGATGGTCGCCGCGTTCAAAACCGTAGATCATGAAAATGATATTGACCTGCTCTGAATCCAGCTCCGTCGTAGTGAAGAAGTCCGCATCACGACGGAAATAATCATACACTTCGTCCTGAATTGCGGCGACGATCTTGGTGCCCCAGTGATGATGATAATAGCCTTTGGAGATGAGCTGATTCATGTAGCGCTTGGCCACATTCTTCCAGTTGAAGTTATATGTGGGACGCTTTTCCAGAAGGTCGCCGCGAAGAATGGCATCATAGGCCGGACGGGCGCTGCCGGTGATATCGATTGCCTGTAGCTCCACCGACATGAATCGCTCGATCGTTCCTTCACTGTCCGTATCAGAGATTACGAAATCGACATTGCCGAAGCCTTCCATTTTGACTTCGGACGCAATAACCGGATTGTCGGGCTTCGGTCCGACCCAGCAATGTTCGATCACATCGGCCAGAAAATCGCGTTCATGAAACCGTTTCGGACATATGCACACTACATCGCCATTGGATTTACGCACGCTGCATACCGGATACGGGTTTGACTTGTCGGCGGTGCTTCTCTTCGTGCAGGTTTTACCGATGAAGGGGCAGAGATAACCGTGAGCTGCCGGGTCAAGACCAAGGACGGCGCGCCGTCCCAGTATTTCCTCGATAGCGTCTGTCGGATCGTAACTCATGGTCTCATTCGGCAGCGACAAGTTCAGGCTCAGCGAAACTGCGCGCGCTGGCCTCGGTAATCGCTTCTGCAATTTTGCGGCCCAGCAAAGGCGGCACCGCATTGCCAACCTGGACATACTGCTCCGTCCGGCTACCAGAGAATTCGAAACTGTCAGGGAATGACTGTAACCGCGCGGCCTCCCGGACTGTCAGCGTACGATCCTGCTCGGGATGAATATAAGCCCCCCAATGCAGATCGCATTTCGTCAAAATCGTCGAAGCAAGCCCGTCACGGCGCAGTCTGCCATATCGCTTCGTATGATCGCACCGGCGCGCGCGTTTCATGCCTGCCGGCAACAGATCGAAAGGTACATCGCGCCAGCTTCCGCCCTCCGGAATATGCTTCATCCGTTCGACATTGATCGCGGCCAGTCTCGGAGCAGCGTGATTTATGACTGTCGTAGCGTTTCCGCGCATCTGATGCTGGAAATACGACGATGGCTCGGCTCGATAGGGCAATGGACGCTTGGGAACCTCTCCATTGGCCAATATAGGAAGATCGCCAATCGCTTCGGCAACAGTCGTGACCGGTAGCAAGCCTTTTCCGTGAGTTCGTTCAGGCCAGATAATCGGTGCGCCAATACGGTTGCCGAGAACTACTACGCGGCGACGCTCTTGCGGCACGCCATATTCTTCGGCCTTCAGAGTGTGGTATTCGACACTATATCCAAGCGTCTCAAAACTCTCGATAATTGCCTGAACCGCATGACCGTTGCCAGCGGACAGAATGCCAGTGACATTTTCCATCACCACCCATTCGGGCTGCAAGCCCTCCACCAGACGGAGATACTCCCGAAACAAATGTGCTCGCGCGTCGTGCATCCCGCGCTTGTGGTTATAGACACTGAATGCCTGACAGGGCGGACCGCCCGCAAGGCATGTCAGTTCACCCTGTTTGAGTCCGGTCACCCGAAGGAAATCTCCGGCCGAAATTTCCTGAATAGGGCCGCCGATGAATTCGGCACCCGGATGCGTATCGACGAAGGTTTGGCCTGCTGCTTCGAAAAAATCGTTACCTGCAAGGACGCGATAACCAGCCTGCGAGAACCCCTCGGACAATCCACCTGCTCCGCAAAAGAGATCGATAACGGTCTGGCTGTTTCGCACAATCTTCTGTCCTATTTTCCAAATGGAACAAAATAAGAACTTTATGTGAATTTTCGCCGTCTGGCAAGCGGGCCGTATCGAACGACCCTCCTATTCGCAAACGACTTATCCCACGTCGTGCGTGAAAGGCCGAGCATCTGCCTGCCGTTTCTACTCCGCCTCCCTCACCTCCGGCGCATCGGCGAAAGGCCTTATCCCGAAATGCGGGTAGATTTCGCTCGGAAAGTATACCGTGCCATTGGCGACGACCATGGCGATGGACTTGATTTCGCCGAGGTCCGTCGTCGGATCGCCGGGGACGAGGAAGAAATCGGCGTAGCGACCGCCGGTAATCGATCCCAGATCCTCGTCCTGCCCTAAATACTCCGCCATGCCGTGCGTCGCCAGCGCGAGGACTTCGGCAGCGGTGTAGCCGGCGCGCTCGAACAGTTCGAGCTCGCGATGATAGGCGAAGGAGCCACCCATATCGGTGCCCGGCACGATGAAGATATTGCGCTCCCGCATCATGGCGATGGTGCGGATGACCTGATCGAATGCACCGCGCAGCTTTTCGTCCGCGTCGGGGGCGGAGACGTCTGACCAGGCCTCGCGCAGGCTGCGCTGTTCGCCGATGGGCATATGGTCGTAAATATCCGCGAAGCTCGGCGAGATTTCGCCATTGCGGCTCAGCAGCAGATTTTCATGGATGGTGATGGTCGGATCGATAGCGACATTGCGTTCGGCCATCAGGTCCAGCGTGCGCTGCACCGGCGCGCTTTGCAGATCGAGCGCGGGCAGGCGATCCAGCGCGGTCAGGCGCAGCAGGGTGCGCGTGTCTTCGTCCGGCTCCAGCACCCAGCCGAGCATGACCTGGTTGATATGGGTGAGCTCGTCGAACCCGGCCTCGATCATCGCATTGGCGTTGGAAAAG
>JBGTHW010000173.1:0-18421 GCA_041746035.1 Parasphingopyxis sp. | reverse complement strand
GGGGCGGCGGCCAGCCGCTCCTCGCCGCGCGCAACGCGGGCCGCGAGCCGGATCGCCTCGCGCATCCGGGGATAGGTGCCGCAGCGACAGATATTGGTGATCGCGACGTCGATCTCCTCGTGGGTCGGGTTGGCGTTGCGTTCCAGCAGCGCCGCGACCGCCATGATAACGCCGGACTGGCAGTAACCGCATTGCGGCACCATTTTCTCGATCCAGGCCTGCTGCACCGGATGGTCGCGCGAGCGGGACAGCGCCTCGATGGTGGTGACGAAGCCGCCCTCGGCATTGGCGAGGCTGATCTGGCAGGAACGCACCGCCTCGCCATCGATATGCACGGTGCAGGCCCCGCATAGTCCGATACCGCACCCATATTTTGTGCCGGTCAGGTTGGACGCATCGCGCAGCGCCCAGAGCAGCGGCGTGCGCGGGTCCATCCGGTAATGAACGGGCTGGCCGTTGACGGTCATGCGGGTCATGCGGCGTTCTCGACCATACGGCTATAATACACCGTCCGGGCTGAGCTTGTCGAAGCCCCGTCTTTACTTATCCACGGCTTTCGCAAAGTGCGGTCCTTCGACAGGCTTCCTTCGACAAGCTCAGGACGAACGGTAAACAGGATTATTCGCGCCAGCTTGTATCGATAGCATCGATCCGGCGTTTCCAGGCATCGAATTCTGCCTCGCCCGGTATCGCCGTCGCCTGCGACATGAACAGATCGCGCTGGTGCACATCGATGACATCCTGCGGCACGACAATCGGGTCGCCCGCCTTCATCGTTTCGAGCTGGATTTCGCAAGCCCGTTGCAGCGCCCACATTTGCAGCAGCATGATCGGCAGGGTCGGCCCCATAACGACCGGGCCGTGATTTTTGAGCATCAGAATGCGATTGCTGCCGAGATTTGCGAGCAGCCGCTCGCCCTCTTCCTCGCGCACCGTCACGCCCTCGAAATCATGATAGGACAACCGACCGATGAAGTTGCAGGCGTAGAAATTCACCGGCTGCAACCCGCCTTTCATCGAACACACCGCCATCGTCGCAGTCGTATGGACATGGGCGATGCAATGCGCATCGGGCAGGTGGCGGTGGAACAGGCTGTGCTGGACGAAGCCTGCCTTGTTCACCGGATAATTGCCGCCATCGAGCTTGTTGCCGTCGAAATCGATCTTGAGCAGGTTCGACGCCTTCACCTCGGAAAAATGCAGACCGTACGGATTGATCAGAAATGCGCCATCCTCGTTCGGCACTTTCAGCGTGATATGGTTGAAGATATTCTCGTCCCAGCCCTCCATCGCGAATATGCGATAGGCGGCGGCGAGATCGAGGCGCGCGGCCCATTCCTCGTCGGTCATGTCGGTGGTGACGGGGCGTTTCTTGAGTTGCGTGGCCATGATGGGGGTCTCCTTTGCGCGGGCGTTCGATGCGAGTGTCGCCGAAAACGGCGCGATTGTCGAGGGCATAGAATGCCGCTTTTCGCTTGAATTTTAAGGGAAGCCCGGCTATTTCGCCTGTGACCGCCGCGGAACGGGTTTCGCGGCTTAGCTGTTTTTGTGCTATATGAGTCGATGTTGGCAGCCGACAAACGGTTGCCCGGCAACGATTTTCGATTGGAGACTGACGGGTTTATGCAAGTTTCGGTTCGTGACAACAATGTCGATCAGGCGCTGCGTGCGCTGAAGAAAAAGCTCCAGCGCGAAGGCGTCTATCGCGAGATGAAGCTGCGCCGTCATTATGAGAAGCCCTCGGAAAAGCGCGCCCGCGAAGCCGCCGCCGCCGTCCGCCGCGCCCGCAAGATGGAGCGCAAACGGCTGGATCGTGAGGGTTAAAGATTTTGATTTTGCGTTAAATCAACGCGGTCATTGCGAGCGCAGCGAAGCAATCCAGAGCCACACACGCTGTAGCTTGCAGTTCTGGATTGCCGCGTCGCTTCGCTCCTCGCAATGACAGATATTACTTTGCAAAAAACCCGGCGGGATCGTTTCCGCCGGGCTTTTTGTTTGTCCATGCTGGCCGTGAAGATGCCGGGCCGCGAATCGGTCGGAAAAGCCCTATTTGATCTTCGCTTCCTTGAACTCGACATGCTTGCGGGCGACGGGATCGTATTTCCGCATGACCATTTTCTCGGTCAAATTGCGGGGGTTCTTTTTCGTCACATAGAAAAAGCCCGTGCCTTCGCTGCTGACAAGCTTGATCTTTACATTTGCCGGTTTGGCCATGGCGTTGCGCCTTCGTTAGAATTGCAGATGCGGATGCCGGTCTGTCGCCACGGGGCGGCGGCACTCCCGAAGGGCGGGCATGTGCCGGTGGCGGAGGAAAATGTCAAGGAAAGTGTGTGGAGGGCGGTGTCCCGGATCGAATTTCCTTATGCGACCCAAATGCTGGGCGTCCTCTTGGAAACGGCGATTGAGCCGATACTGACCCGGTGGTGTTCATTGCATTTGCTTTGCCAGGTTAATGACAATGCAATATTACCTGTCTAAGGGTTCGAAGCGTCAACTTTTCAAGGGAAAAAATGCCGAACCATTATCGCACCGACGCAGTCATTTCTGCGCCGCCGAATAACGACTGCCCTGACGAAGCGGCGGTCTGCCAGGCGGACGGCGGCACAGTGACGCTCGATCCGCGACAGCTGACACGCGAGCTGAACGCGTTCAGGGACGCGCGGCCTGTCCGAAGCGGATGGGAACTGGCGGCCACACTTGTTCCTTTCCTCGTCCTGACCGGAGTGACGCTGGTCGCTGTTCAGGCAGGCTCTTTTTTTGCGCTGGCGCTTACACCGGTGGCGGCGCTCTTCTTGCTTAGACTGTTCGCAATCCAGCATGATTGCGGCCACGGATCGTTTCTCCCGGGCAGAGCTGGCAATGACTGGCTTGGCAGGGCGCTCGGGGTGCTGACGCTCACGCCGTACGATTGCTGGCGGCGTTCGCATGCGCTGCATCACGCCGCCACCGGCAATCTCGATGCGCGCGGGTTCGGCGATGTCGACACGCTGACGATGCGCGAGTTCGGCGAGCGGACGCGCGCCCAACGCCTGCTCTACCGCCTGTACCGGCATCCGCTTGTTCTGTTAGGCTTGGGTCCAGCCTATCTTTTTCTCCTGCGTCACCGGCTTCCGGTCGGGCTGATGAAAGCGGGATGGATCTACTGGGTGAGCGCGCTGGCGACCAACGCCGCCATAGCGCTTATTCTGGCGGTACTTATCACGCTGTTCGGATGGGTCGTTGTGGCGTTGGTAGTGTTGCCAATCGTGATAATGACCGCCTCGATGGGCGTATGGCTGTTCTATATCCAGCATCAATTCGAAGATGCGCACTGGGATCAGGGCGCGGACTGGTCGTTCCACGATGCCGCCCTGCACGGAAGCAGCCACCTCGATCTGCCGCCGGTTTTGCGATGGTTTACGGCCAATATCGGGGTGCACCATGTCCATCATCTGGCCAGTCGCATCCCTTTCTACCGCCTTCCCGAGGTGCTGAGGGCACATCCCCGCCTGCAGAATATGAACCGGTTCACCGCACTCCAGACGCTGGGGGCGCTGCGTCTCGCCTTATGGGATGAGGACAGGCGACGGCTGGTTACCTTTCGTGAGGCCTCGCGGTTGTCCTTGCAAAACCAGGAACAGAGCATCGGCTTGAGCCGGTCGATTGCTTAACGGCGGAATGTCGGCCTCCGGCCCGATTGCTGTAGTTCGCGTCGTTTGGAGCGAATGTCCGCTTTCTTAACCTTTTGGCAATCATAAAAGCGCATGACGGGTATCGGGCAAAAGGAGTTTCGTCATGCAGCACCGTCAGGATGTCATGCTTTCCATCCGCGCCGATCTCCATGCGCAGATCGAGCAGCTCGAAACGCATTGCCGGGCGATGACGCTGCCTGCCTTGCATGCGGCCATTCATTCTATCCGGCTGACCGCCGGGGCGCATCAGCTCTTGGCGCTGGAAGGGATCGCCCGCGCTTTCGAGCGGTCGCTGATTCGCGACCGGCAGAACGCGGCCCTCGCGCTCTATTTCGACCAGCTCAAACTGGCGACCGGCTGCGAGCCGGCGAATGGTGCCGATGCCTGCGACACGATGCTGGCTGCGATCTCCGTCCGCTTCGCGGGTTGAGCCGCGGGCGCAATGGACGCCTTTTTCCTGCCTCTGGTCACCGCCGCCCTCGCCGAATGGGGAGACAAAACGCAGATTCTTGCAATGTTGCTGGCTGTCCGTTTCGGCAAACCGGTAACGGTGCTCGTTGCCGTGGCGCTGGCGGCGGCGATCAACAGCACCCTCGCCGCCTTTGCGGGATCGCTGATCGGCAATCTGATCGACGATAATTCGGCGATGCTTTTTCTCGGCCTTGGCTTTGCCTTCGCCGGGGTGGGGGCACTCCTTCCGTTTCGCGATCCCGATCACGGTCTTAACTGGCGTCTCGGAGCGTTTCTTTCGAGCTTCCTCGCCTTTGGCATCGTCGAGCTGGGCGACAAGACGCAGTTTCTGGCTGCCGGATTTGCCGCGGCGGGGACATCGACCGACTGGCCGTTTATCGCGGCTGGCTCGACGATCGGCATTATTCTCGGCACGGCACCCGCGGTCATGACCGGCGCGGCCTTCCGGCAGCAAATCCCGCTGGCGCTGGTCAGGAAAGTTGCCGCCGGAATTTTTCTTATTGTAGCGACCGCTCTTGCAATCGATGCGTTCGATTTAATTTAACCAGTCGATCACAGCTATCGCACTTATTGTTTCCGCCGAATAGAACTTTTCCGCTATTGCCTCGTTCACAGGGTACGACACCAACCCCAACGAACAGGAGCTTTTCGATGGCCGACGCCAATCTCGCCACACCGACCGATCTTAGCAACGACAAAACCCTCGCCGTCGCCGGTGCGCTGAACCGCGTACTTGCCGACAGCTATGCGATTTATTTGAAGACCAAGAATTTTCACTGGCATGTCTCGGGGCCGCATTTCCGCGATTATCACCTGATGCTCGACGAGCAGGCCAGCTGCATTCTCGCGACGACCGATGCCATCGCCGAGCGCGTACGCAAGACCGGTAACACGACCTTGCGCTCGATCGGCGATATTGCGAAGCACCAGACGGTCGCCGACAATGATGCGGAGTTCGTCAGCGCGCCCGATATGCTCGCCGAATTGCGGCAGGATAATCTTAAGCTTGTCGAACTTTTGCGCGAGGCGAAAGAGGCTGCCGAAGCCGCGGGCGATAACGCCACCGACGGGCTGATCGACGACTGGACGGACGAGGCCGAAGAACGCGCCTGGTTCCTGTTCGAGGCCAGCAGGAAAGGCTAGTTTCCGCTCCGGTAATGAAGAATGCGGATGCAAAAAAGGCAGCCAGTGGCTGCCTTTTCCGACTTTGGTTCCGGTATGCGTAACACTGTCTGCCTTTTCGCATCCGGTTTATGATGCCGATCAACTTGGCTCGACCGGGCTGCAAGCCGAGGGATCGCCGCCAAACAGTCCGTTGAAGAAAGGGCTAAAGGAGATTGGCAGGAAGCCAAGAAAGCCGGGAGGGGTGCACTGCATGTCACCGCTGCTCTGGGCCTGTGCAGGCGCTGTCGGGGCCAGGGACATGGCCGACGCTGCTAATACCGCACCGAAAAATGGTTTTGAAATACGCATATTTGCTCTCCATCGATTGATGAATGTTTGAAATAACCTCCCGCGTGAAGGCTATGTTCGGAGAATGAACAGGGGCGGCAACTGTTCCGGCATTTTGCAAAGTCTGCGATGAACCGTGCAGCATATGCGATATTGCCGAACGGTGTGTTCGGATTAGTCGAATCGTAATTGTTGCGCGATTGGCTAACCCGCTCGCGGATTTGTGCTCGCGGATTTGTAACGCAAACATCGCGGAATGAATTGGCAATGGCAGCTCCTCCATATTTTCGTTTATGGACGATGGAAAGGAGAAAGAAGATGCGGTTAGTGCTGGCGCTTGTTTTGATGCTTTTGCCCGCCAGTCTAATGGCGCAGGAGGTGCGTTCGCTCGGTGAAGCCACATCGCCGCTCGCCACAATCGGGCAGGTGGCATGGCTGGCCGGAAGCTGGGAAGGCGAAGGGTTCGGCGGGCAAAGCCATGAAAGCTGGCTGCCCCCGGTGGCCGGGCAGATGGCGGGCGTCTTCCACCAGAGTCAGGATGGCGAAATCGTCTTTTACGAAATCCTCCAGATCGTCCCGCGCGATGGCTCGCTGGTTGTGCGGCTCAAACATTTCAATGGCGATCTTTCAGGATGGGAGGATAATAGCGCACAAAGCGCGCTGGAATTCCCGCTCGTCGCCATCGAAGGCAATACTGCCTATTTCTCCGGCCTGACCTATCGGCTGGTGGATGAGTCCACGCTCCATATCTATCTCGCCATGCGCAATGGCGGCGAAGAGACCGTCGAGACCTTTGCATTCACGCGGATAGACGACCGTCCGGTCGGTCCCAGTTCGATGAGCCAGTAATCGGGCGGCACGCCGAACCGTATCGGCAGAATACTGGTGCCGAGGCCTGCGCCGACAATCACCCGCTGGCCGTTATCGGTCATATCGCCGCAGGCGAACCGTTCGCCATAGCGGGATGCGGTCACCAGCCCGCCAATCAACGGCAGGCTAACCTGTCCGCAATGCGTGTGACCCGCAACAACAAGAGCTACGTTTTCCGGCAAAACAGGCACGATATCCGGGCTATGGCTGAGCACCAGGCGGGGGCCGTCCAATTCTTCCGCTGTCGCAAAAGCCGTGGCGGCGTCGTCATTACCCGTGTGAATATCGTCAATGCCGATAAGGACGATCAGGCCCAGCTGAGTAGCCTCATTATCGAGCAATACCACGCCGACATCCGCCAATGCCGAACGAAAAGGCGCGGCATTTCTCCAATGCTCATGATTGCCGAGAACCGCATAGACGCCGAGTCGCGATTGCAGGGCGGACAATGGCGCAACCGCATCCTCGGCGTTGAAGTGCCGGGTCGAGACAATTTTGTCGCTGACGAAATCACCCGCTATCAAAACAACATCCGGCTCCAGCGCATTGAACTGTTCGACGATCCGTTCCAGCCGCGATGGCGGCATGTCGGGATCGGCAACATGAATATCGCCGATCAGGAGAATGCGGAGCGGCGGCTCGCCTTGCGGCCAGTCGCGAAGGGCTACCTCTGCGCGCCGTTCGACGGGATACTGCGTGGCACCCCAATAGCCATACAGGCTCACGCCGATGGCCAGGGTCAGCATTATCAATATGCTAGAACGCCATGTCATGCGATTCTCCCTAGCGTCGCGCCCGTCACTGCGCCATCTCTGGCTTTGCCATGCGCGCCTTTGCCGATCTTCTCGACCGTCTCGTTTATAGGCGCTCGCGCAACAGCAAGCTGGCGCTGATTGGGGAGTATCTGCGCAGCACGCCCGATCCGGATCGCGGCTGGACGCTGGCGGCGCTGACCGAGTCGCTCGATATTCCGGGCGTCAAGCGCGCGGCGGTGAAGAAGATTGTCGACGAGCGCGTCGATCCGGTGTTGTTCAAGATGAGCCGGGATTATGTCGGCGATACATCGGAGACCGTATCGCTGATCTGGCCGGAGCCACCTGTGCCGCCGGAGGGAGACGCCGATCTTTCGATTTCCGCCGTGGTGGATCGCCTGACGACGCTGGGGCGTGTCGAAGCCCCCCGCGCGCTGGCCGATATGCTCGACCGGCTCGATCCGAACGGACGCTATGCGCTGCTCAAGCTGGCGATGGGCGGGTTGCGGGTCGGGGTATCGGCGCGGCTGGCGAAGACGGCTTTTGCGCAAGCCTTCGATCTCGATGTCGATGCTGTGGAGGAGGTATGGCACGGACTGAAGCCGCCTTATCCCGAGCTGTTTGCCTGGGGCGAGCGCAGGGCACCGCAGCCATCGACCGAGGATATCCCGGTGTTCCGCCCCTTCATGCTCGCCCATCCTCTCGACGATACCGTGGTCTCGATGGCGGATTATGCAGCGGAATGGAAATGGGACGGCATCCGCATCCAGCTCGTCCATGTGAAGGGCGAGACGCGGCTCTATAGCCGCACCGGCGACGATATTTCGGAGAGCTTTTCCGATGTCGCGGCGGCGTTTTCGGAGACCGGAGCGGTCGATGGCGAATTGCTGGTGCGCGGCGAAGGGCAGGGCGATGCCGAGAGCGGCGCGGCCAGTTTCAATGCGCTGCAACAGCGGCTGGGGCGCAAGAAAGTTTCCAAGAAAATGCAGGATGACTATCCGGCATTCGTGCGGCTTTACGATATCCTGTTCGACGGCAAGGAAGATTTGCGTCCCTTGCCTTGGAAGGAGCGGCGCAAAAGGCTCGAAGCGTTCGTCCCGCGCCTGCCGGGCGACCGCTTCGATATATCGAGCATCATCGACGCCAGGGACTTCGAAGCGCTGTCCGCAATCCGCGAAGGCGCACGCGATGCGGCCATCGAGGGCGTCATGCTCAAACGCCGCAACAGCCCCTATATTGCGGGCCGCAAGACGGGCCTCTGGTATAAATGGAAGCGCGACCCGCTGATCGCGGATTGCGTGATGATGTATGCGCAGCGCGGCTCCGGCAAACGCTCGAGCTTTTTCTCGGATTATACGTTCGGCTGCTGGACCGGGGATGGCGAGCTCTACCCGGTCGGCAAGGCCTATTCGGGCTTTACCAATGAAGAACTCAAGGGCCTCGACCGCTTCGTCCGCAAGAATACGGTCGCAAGGTTCGGACCCGTGCGCGAGGTGGAGAAAACGCTGGTGCTGGAGGTGGCTTTCGACTCGATCCATGAGAGCAGGCGCCACAAATCGGGCCTCGCCATGCGCTTCCCGCGTATTGCGCGCATCCGCACCGACAAGCCCGCAGAGGAAGCCGACACTATCGCGACATTGCGGGGCATGATCGTTTAGCGCATGACGTTCTCGTGGCTGGCTGGGACGGATTGCCGCCCTGTCGAGAATACGGCTTGGCGCGGTGCCGATTTTGCTGTAGCTCCGTTCATCGCGCGTAAATACCGTTTCATCGATGGCGCGGACGGGCGCACGAACCGCCGGAAGAGCAAATTCCGGCTATCAGGGAGAACAAGCATGAAGACCGGAATTTCCACATTTGCGGTTGCCGCCACGCTGGCGTCTTTCGCCACCGTTGCCCCGGCGCAGACGCCGCTACCGCTGGGCGAATCGCAGTCGGGCCGGATTTCGACCGAGAGCGAACTGCTGACCGAGAACATCTATTATCTCGATAGCTATATAATTACCGGCGAAGCGGGCGAACGCATCGAAATCACGATGCAGTCCGAGGATTTCGATACGTTGCTGGAAATAGGCCGTATCGAGGATGATCGTTTCGTCGAGCTTGGCCGCGACGACGATGGTGCCGGCGAACTCGATTCGCGCCTTGTCTACACCTTTCCGCAAAACGGTAACTATATCGTCCGCGCCCGCACATTCGGCGCGGGCGATACCGGCACCTATCTGATCGAGGCAAACCGGCTTCCGCCGCCGCCGCCGCCCCCGCCGCCGACCGCAATCCGGCGCGGCCAGACGGTGGATGGCGAACTGTCGGCGGAAAGCCCGGCCTATGCGCCCGACGATTTCGGCGGCGCGATGCGGCATTACGGACTCTACAGCCTGCGTGGCGAGGCCGGCCAGACGGTGACGGTGACGATGCGCTCGGACGATTTCGATTCATTTCTCGAGGTCGGCGGAATGACACCGCTGGGCTTTGCGGTTCAGGACAGCAATGACGACGGGCAATCCGGCGAGGGCGAAGAAGCGCTCGGCCTCAATTCGCGGCTGACGGTCACTTTTCAGCAGGCCGGAACAATGATGATCCGGGCGACGACACTGGGCGGCAACACGACGGGAGCGTATTCCCTGACAGTCGAATAGATCGAAGAGACAGGTGAAACGGAAAAGGCCCGGCACGGCGAAAGCTGCGCCGGGCCTTTTCATATTTGCGCTCCGGCGTTTCTCGCCTTCGGGTGATGCAATCCTGCATCACCCGGACCTGATTCTGCATCCACAATGTCGGCAATTGGGAGTTAAGACACAAAACCGTAAGAATCTCCTTGCCGAAGGGCGGGGCAATTTCCTAAACGGCCCCATCATTTCACCATCGGATATTGGGGGCTTTTCAGCCATGTCGACAAAATCGAACCGTATTGTTTCACTTGCAACCGGCACCGCCTGCGGCGCTCTGGCGCTCATGCTCGCCAGCCCGGCGAACGCCATCGTTCCGAACGATAATTTCACACCCGAAGACATCATCGATACCGAAGGCGGCGTAAACGGTGTCGGCCAGTTTTTCCGCAATGACGGGTTTGTCTGCACCGGCACGCTGATCAATCCGCGCACCGTGCTGTTCGCCGCGCACTGCGTGAACGATGTGCCGGAAAGCGCCTTTGGCCCCGATATCCAGTCAGCCTTCTCGTTCGATGTCGATGCGCTGCCCGGCTTTATCGACTGGATCAGCAACGGTTTTTCCAGCAACCCCGATCTGTTCGTCTATAATATCAACCAGATATTTTATAATCCGGAATCGATTCAGCGTCCCGACGGTTTCGGCTTTCTCGAGGGCGATATCGCGCTGGCCAGCCTCGATACGCCGGCGGGCAACATTCCGACCTGGGCGCTGCTGTTTTCCGCGTTGCCCAACAACAATCCCGCCGGCAGTTCCCCGACCGACACCGGCTACCATGTCAACATCACCGGCTATGGCGCCACCGGCAGCGGTACGTTCGGCGATACCGAAGGCGTCGATTTCCGTCGTCGCGCAGCCGAAAATTTCCTCGGTTCGCTGTCCTCCTTCGATAACCGCAACGAGTTCCTGTTCGGCGATCCGTTCGGCGATCTGCCGCAGGTTCTCTATCGTCTCGATTTCGACGATCCGGTCCGCACCGACGACGATTCGGATACGACGCCGAACGAGTTCGACTTCAACCTGTATCGCGACGATCCGCTGGAGCGCGAGGGCACGACCGCCGGTGGCGACTCCGGCGGCCCGCTGATTCTCGATGCGGCGAATAACGACCTTTCGGACGAGGATCTGCAAATCGGCGTCCTGTCGGGCGGTTCGCGATTCTTCGATCCGCAGGTCTTTTCGAGCTATGGTACCGAGAGCTTCTATCAGCCGCTCTTCCCCTTCTGGCAATATATCGTCGCGACGAGTCCCTATCGCTATGTGAGCGCGACTGCTGGCGACGGCGACTGGGAGGATCCGAGCCGCTGGGTCACCACCCTCGATCCGGCCTTCCGGATCATCGACGAGGATGGCAATGTCGTTAACGGCATTCCCGATACGCAGGGCTTCGGCATTCTCCAGTCCGATCCGGAATTCGGCTTTGTCTGTTTCGAGACATTTGACGCCGAGGGCCGGACTTCGAGCGAATGCCGCAATCTGGCGTCCGGAGAAGACTTTACCGACGATCAACCGGTACCGATCGAGGATGAAGAGCCGCAAGTCGTCAATGGCATCGGCAGGGTCGATGTTGCCGCGCTAACCGGCAACGAGATCGCCGCCAATGGCGACACCGCCCCCGGGGAAACGGCTGTATCGACGGCAGCCGCTACCGAAGGGACCGCCGAAGCTCCGGTCGCCGCCGTGGAAGCAGAAGATGCGGCTCCGGTCGCGACTGCTGCGGCAAATGGTCCCGCTTCGCGTGCCGGCATGATTAGGGGTGCCGAACAACAGGCCCAGAATAACGGCGTGGAATTTGCGATCGAGGCACCGCAGAACGGTGTCGAATTCGCCGAAGAG
Source organism: Parasphingopyxis sp. (assembly GCA_041746035.1). Lineage (GTDB taxonomy): Bacteria > Pseudomonadota > Alphaproteobacteria > Sphingomonadales > Sphingomonadaceae > Parasphingopyxis. The sequence continues at coordinate 6,699 of JBGTHW010000173.1, read as the reverse complement.
TGGGCACAGGACGATGACGGCGCGGAATTCGCGGAAAATCAGCCGCAAAATCACGCCTCGGAGGAACTGCCTCCCGCGGAAGACAATCCCGCCCCGACGCTGGCGAACGGCCTGCCGGGTGCGACCGGGTTCGTGCCCGACAATATCGATCCGGTCATCAGCGACGACGACGCTGAGCAGGTCGATGCACGCTATTATGACGTGACGCTCGCCAATCCGGGTATCACGACGCTTTCAAGCACGGTCGAGATCGACCGTCTCGCGATCGGCGGCACGGCGAGCCTCAATATCGCCGCTGGCGGCGACCTGACCTCGCTGATCGATATCAACCAGACGGGCGGAACCGTGAATGTCGATGGCGCGCTTCGCACCAATGGCGATTATACGCTGTTCGGCGGCATGATTACCGGCTCGGGCACGATCCAGACGCCATTCCTGACCAGCATCACGGGCGTGATTTCGCCGGCCGGTCTCGGCACCGCCGGAACGCTGACGGTCGACGGCAACCTGATCCTCGCTTCGGGTTCGACCTATCTCGTCGATGTCGGCGCGGCGGGCAATTCGGACCTGATCGATGTGGTCGATTCGTCGGACGACGACAGTGGCGGCATCGCCAATGTCGGCGGGCGCGTGGCGTTCAATCCGCTTGCCGGGTTCCAGACCGCGACGCCGAGCATCTATCGCATCCTGACGGCGGACAATGCGGTCACCGGAACCTTTACCGGCGTCAATCCTTCGGCAATACTCGTGGTCGACTTCTTCCACGGCGCGACTTTCGTCGATGCGCGGATCCGGGCGCAGAACATCACGAACGTGATCAACCCCGACAGCCAGGTGCAGGACAGTTTCGCGCGTCTGCTCGACGACAATCGCGGGAACGCGGCGCTGCAGGACATTTTCGCCGCGATCGACTTCCTGCCGACCGCCCAGGGCGTCCAGAACGTCCTCGAAAGTTTCGCGCCGACGACGGAATCGACGGTGTATGCGCTTGCGGCTTCGTCGATGACGCATTTGTCGGATTTCCATAATAACCGGCTGACGCTGGCGGATCGCTCGTCGAATGGTGGCCGGCTATCGATGATCGGTAACCCCGTCCAGACGGCGGCGCTGGCGACATCCAGCACGGGCGGCAATGCGACGGCCTCCGATATCACGCTCGGAGCAGCCTCGGCGGCTGCCCAGGGCGGGGCGCGAACGGTTGCCGATGGCCTTAACGAAAATGTCGCGGTGTATGTCGCTGGCGGTTACATCAACGGCGAATCCAACGCGATGCCGACGATCAATAATTTCCGCGACGACAGTTTCGACGGCTATTTCGTCGCGGGCGGTGTCGAATATTATCTCGGCGATAGCGCCTTTATCGGGGTATCGGGCTATTATTCGGCTCTCGATGCGGAAGCTGCCCTCAATAACGAAGCGGAAAACGACACGATTGTCGGCACCGTCTATGGCCGGGCCCAGTTCGGTCGGCTTGGGCTGGATGGTCAGGCCAGCGTCGGTCGTTTCTCGGCGGATACGACGCGTTTCGTGCCGCTTGGTGCCGCAACACAGACGCTTCGTACCGATGACGACAGCACCCTCTATGCGTTCGAGGCCGGTCTCGATTACGAGCTCCTGTTCACCGGGGCGGCAGTCATCCGTCCGGGCATCGATCTTCGTTATGGCCGGATCGATTTCGGTGCGGTTACGGGGACCGGCGGCAGCCTGGCGCTGAACATCAATCGTCAGGATTACGAAACTCTGCAGGGTCGTGCCGGAGCCAATGTCCTGACCAAGCCGGACGAGCCCTTCCAGGCGCGTTTCTCTGCCCATTTCGTGCATGATTTCGAAGATCAGCCTTCGGTGGTCGGCGCGAATTTCGCGGCGGGCGTCAATGGTTTCAGGGTTCCGTTCGCGCTCAGCGGAACCGATCGCAACTGGGCCGAACTCGGTGTCGGCTTGCGCTACAATGCGGGCAATATCGCGCTGGACCTCAGCGCGCACACAACTGTCGAGCGCAACAGCGTGGACAGCCAGGCCTTTACCGCAGGTGTGTCCTTCCGCTTCTAATATGACGAAGCGAAACGATTACAAAAAGGCCCGCCGGGTTTCCCCGGCGGGCCTTTTTGCTGTCTCTTTTTGCTGGCTGCGGTTTGCGATAGCCGCGTCCACGAACCGGTGTTTCTTGTCCTGACTCTCAGTCCTTCTTGGGAACCAGATTCACGGCCGCATGCTTGCCGCGCCGATCGACCTCGAGCTCGAAATCGAGCCGGTCGCCTTCGTTCAGTGTTGGCATGCCCGCCCGTTCCACGGCGCTGATGTGCACGAACGCATCGGGCTGGCCGTCATCGCGCTGGATGAAGCCGAAGCCCTTCATGCTGTTAAAGAATTTGACCGTGCCACTGGCCTTTTCGCCGGTCAGCTCGCGCTGCTGTCCGCCGCCACGATCCCCGCCGCCGCCACGTTCCGGCACCGGCAGAGGCTCGCCATCGATCACGAGATCGCAGGCCGAAACCTTGCCGTTGCGCTCGACGAGCGAAAAGCTCAATGGCTGGCCTTCGGCGAGTCCGGTCAGACCCGCTTTCTCCACTTCGCTGATATGGACGAAGATATCGTCTCCGCCATCGTCGCGCACGATAAAGCCAAAGCCTTTTTGCGCATTGAAGAATTTGACCGTGCCGCTGCCCTCGCCGACGATCTGGGGCGGCATACGACCGCCGCCGCCCTGATAGCCGCCGTCCTGGCCACTGCCGCCCTCGCCACCGCGATACCCACCGCCGCCGTCGCCAAATCCCGATTTTTCCTGATAGCCCTGATAATTTTCGTCGCCGAACCCGTCGCGCTTGTCACGGCGGCGTCCCCGGCGGTCTTTGTCGAAACCCATGAAACCCAATTCTTCCCGACCGTCCACAAATATCTTCAGCAGGCTGCGCGGGACGTTTCGCGCAAACCTCTCCATGCGACAATCCATTCCGCCGCACCGCGACTCGCCATAGCGGAAAATTATGTCGACAGCGAGTGTTTTGCATTTTTCCTTCCGGTATGTCGGGTGCGCTATGCCAGCCAGGTTCCGAGCTGCGGCATCGCCTCGCGATTTCCGGCCCGGATCAAAGACATAACGGCCCGGACGGCAAGATGAACCGTCGCCCCGAGAAGCAGCAATATAGCGACGGGAAAGCCGATAATCGTCAGCAGGAAGAAGAAGCCCAGTATCACTTCGCCGATCCAGATAAGCCCCGTGCGAATCTGGTAATCATAATGCGAAATTTCCCAGGGTTCCCGTGATCCGCCTTTCCAGACAATGGCGAGAACAAGCGCGATCAGGCCGGTGATGCCGACCAGAAGGCTGACCAGATAGAGGATGCTCAAAATCTGCGGATTGTTGCTCGCGGTGGGCTGGGTTCGGGGAGGTGCGGGCGTTCGATCCAGGTCACCGCTGGCCTGGTTTTGCGAAAAAGGCCCGGCTTCGCGCGGCTGCGGTCGCACGGTCTCCCGTCCGCCGGTCAGCGGTATGCCGGTGTTGGGCCTGTTCGCTTCGAGCTTGTCGTCAGCCATCGTTTTCCTCATCCGGTTTCGCGGGAAACCTGCACCTTTACCGGCCACAAGGCAACGACCGGCCATTGAGCGTTCATCGCAACTGGCCTAAGACAAGCGAATGACCGTGCATTTCCATGAAGAAGACATTGCCGAAGGCGTGTTGGCCGATGGACCGATCGCCGTCGATACCGAAACAATGGGGCTTCATACCCCGCGCGACCGGCTGTGTGTGGTCCAGTTATCCGACGGCGGAGCCGACGAGCATCTCGTGCGGTTTGCGCCCGACAGCGATTATGCCGCGCCGAATTTGCGCGCGCTGCTTGGCGACGAGAATCGCCTGAAACTCTATCATTTTGCGCGTTTCGACCTTGCTGCTATCGAGCATTATCTCGGCGTGGTCGCGGCGCCGGTTTATTGCACAAAGATCGCCTCGCGCCTTATCCGGACATACACGGATCGCCACGGTCTGAAAGAAATCTGCAAGCAGCTGCTCGGCGAGGATATTTCGAAGCAGCAGCAGACTTCGGACTGGGGCGCACCTGAACTTAGCGATGCGCAAAAGGATTATGCGGCATCGGATGTCCGGTATCTCCATCGCCTGAAGGACGAACTCGATGAACGCCTGATCCGGGAAGACCGGATGGAACTTGCGCAAGCCTGTTTCGATTTCCTTCCGCATCGCGCCCGACTCGATCTCGCCGGCTGGCCCGAAATCGACATTTTCGCCCATGCCTAGACCATCTCTATTCTTTCTGTCCCCGGTGAATCGTCATGTCTGAGGCAGCCCGTCGCATGCGGAGCCGTCGGCAGGGATGGGCGGCCCCTGGCGGCAACCATGACAAACTTGTCAGGATACTCGGTATCGCGTTACCGGCTTCGGTCGGTGTGCTTGCAGCCTTTCTGGCGACTGCTCCCTTGCAAAATTCGAGCGAGCTCAATTTTCTGGTATCCCGCGACAATGTCGAAGTGGCGCAGGAGCGGTTGAGGGTCGAACGTGCCCGTTACAGCGGTGTCGACAATCGCGGGCAATCTTTCGAACTGAATGCAGCAGGTGCGGTCCAGCGGAGTTCGGATACGCCGATCGTGGAGCTGGACGATCTCTCCGCGCAGATAGATACCGAGGACGGTCTCGCTTTCATCGCCGCTAACCAGGGCAACTATAATATCGACGACCAGATTGTTGCCATCGACGGCCCACTCGAGTTCCGGGCTGCCGATGGCTATGCGCTGCGCACACGCAATGTCCGTGTCGATCTTGGCGAACGGACGATGCGCGCTACCGATAATGTCGCGGGCGAGTTTCCTAACGGCACCTTCCGAGCCGACCGGATGCTGGTGCGTATGGGCAACCGCACGATGGAGCTCGCAGGCGATGTCCGCGGTCGCCTGCGCCTCGGCAGCTACAGCGCGCAACGCGTCAGCGTGAATATGGACAATCGCAGTGTCGTCCTCGATGGCCGCGCGCGCTTGCGCATCAGGCAGGGAGGCGGCAGATAGCGACGATGAAAATCGACGGTCCCTCGAAGGTTGCTCTTGCGGCATGTGGGCTTGCTGCGATGCTGTTTGTGGTCGCCCTTGTACCGGCATCCAGCCAGTCGGCGCTGGGCGGGCTTGACACCAATCAACCGGTCGATGTCGCCGCCGACCGGATCGAGGTGCAGGACCGCGCCGATCGCGCGATCCTCTCCGGCAATGTCAATGTCCGGCAAGGCAATCTCGCGCTCGATGCGGCACGGATCACGGTGTCCTATTCGGGGAGCGTTACCGGCAGCCCCCAGGTGCAGCGGCTCGATGCCAGCGGCGGTGTATCCGTTCGCAGCCCCACGGAAACCGCGCGCGGCCAGTTTGCCGTATATGATCTCAACCGGCGGCTGATCACGCTGATCGGCGGGGTCGAGTTGAATCAGGGGGGGAATGTCCTGCGTGGCGGACGGCTCGTGATCGATCTCGATACCGGGCGCGCCGTCATCGACGGACGCAGCCAGGGCGGCGATAGTCCGGTGACGCAAGGAACGCCGGGCGGTCGTGTGACCGGGCGATTCACCGTACCGGATCGCACAGAATAGCCGATTTCCCGCGAGGAGCGGTTTCTTCCTGCTTTCTCCGTCCCACCCTGTTTCCATCAGGCAAGAACAATGCCAAATAGCCCATAATGAACGATGTTGCTCCTATCGAAGCGCCGCTGGAAAAACCGGGCGTCTCGGCCGACGAGGCGGGGCTGGAAATCGTGTCGATCGCCAAATCCTACGATAAGAAGCGTGTGCTCTCCGATGTGTCGCTGGAGGTTGCGCGCGGGGAGGTGGTCGGCCTTCTCGGGCCGAACGGGGCGGGCAAGACCACTTGTTTCTATTCGGTCATGGGGCTGGTGAAGCCCGATAGCGGGCGGATCATGCTCGATGGCGACGATATTACCGGCCTGCCGATGTATCGCCGCGCGATTTTGGGGCTTGGCTATTTACCGCAGGAGACCTCGATCTTTCGGGGATTGACGGTCGAGAAGAACATTTCGGCAGTGCTGGAAATGTCGGAACCGGACAAGGCGGCGCGGACCGAGCGACTGGAGCAACTGCTCGATGAGTTTTCGATAGCGGGTCTGCGCGATTCGCCCGCGATGGCGCTTTCGGGCGGCGAGCGGCGCCGTTGCGAGATTGCCCGTGCGCTGGCTGCCAGCCCGTCGATCATGCTGCTCGACGAGCCGTTCGCCGGCATCGACCCGATTTCGATCAACGACATCCGCGAACTCGTCCACGATCTCAAGAACCGCCATATCGGGGTGCTGATTACCGATCATAATGTTCGCGAGACGCTCGGTATCGTCGATCGCGCCTGCATTATCTATGACGGCAGGGTGCTTTTTTCCGGCTCTCCCGACGAGCTTGTCGAGAATCCCGAGGTGCGGCGGCTTTACCTTGGCGAAGGGTTTCAGCGCTAGGGCAATAGCTGATGGCCCTCGGACCCCGCCTCGATCTCAGACAGAGCCAGTCGCTGGTAATGACGCCGCAATTGCAGCAGGCGATCAGGCTGCTGGCGCTCTCGAACCTGGAGATAGAAGGTTTCATCGCAGAAGAGCTGGCGAAAAATCCTTTGCTGGAAAGCGAGAGCGAGGGCGAGGGGGCCAGTCAGGACGTTCGCGATACAGGTAAAAGCGACGAGCTCGCAACCGCCGACCAGCTTCTCGCCGGT
>JBGTHW010000172.1:0-8529 GCA_041746035.1 Parasphingopyxis sp. | reverse complement strand
CCCGGCATGATCTCGACTGCGCCGCTATCCGCATTGCCGCGGAAACGGATTTCGCCGTTCGGGCCATACAGCCCGCCGGTTGTATCGATCTCGTTGGTCGTCAGCACCAGTCCGCCGACATCGAACGATCCGGCAGGTCCGACGGCGATGCCACCGGCGCTGTAGAACCAGACATTGCCACCGATCAATTCGCCGAACTGTACATCGCTCGTGACGGTGCCATCGATGCGAACGACGCTGTCGAAATCGGGCGTGAGAATGCGATTGAGGACCGTGTAATCGCCGAGGCCGCTGGTAAACCGCAGCGTGGCCCCTTCGCCGAGGAAGGTGATTTCGGTTCCGGCGGCTCCCGGCGTAAATGTCGTCCAGTCGATAATCGCTTCGCCGGCGAGCAGTTCGACAGTGTCCCGGGCAGCGCCGGGTCGGTAATCGACCTGCGCGTCGTCATATTGCGCGAAGGCCTGGACATTGATGCCGGCCTCGCCTGGAGGAGCAATGACCGCCTGCGGCTGCGGCGCTATATTTGTCAGGCCCGATCGCGATTGCGGCTGGTTTTCGACAATCAGGCCCGCGCCCGGAACATGCGGGATATTTTCCGCGATCAGGGTTGCGGGCGGGGCGTGGGGGATGTTCTCGACGATCAGCCCGCCGCGCGGAACATGAGGGATATTTTCCGCGATCAGGGTCGGCGGCGGCGCGTGGGGCACATTTTCGACCATCAGGCCAGGTGCGCGCATATGCGGGCGGTTCTCGACCATCATTCCCGGCACACGGGGGGCATCGAACGTCTGCGCGGCAAGCGGGACAGGGCCCGCGAGCGCGGCGATCAGCGCGGCACTCGCGCAGCTCGCGAAAAGCGGGCCTCTGCTCCGTCGTTTTGATTCGGCGTTTGCTTTATCGTGTTTACGCATTGTCCAAGCCTTGTTGTTTGGCACTGTTACAGGGAATATATGGCATCATCGTCCGAACCCGACTGTGATCGATATCAACAAACGCGGATCGGGTGTGCTGGTCTGGCTGTCGGTGCGGCGCAGGGGTATGGCGAGGGCGGTGTCGAACCGCACTCTGCCGCCCCAGTTGGCGCGCACACCCGCGCCTGCCGAATAGAGTTCGTCGGATCCGCCGAAACCCGCCGCACCCGGATCGTCATTGTCGATCCAGGCGGCATCGAAGAAAGCATAGGGCTGGATCGCGAGATCGTCGCGATTGCGGGGCAGGGCGCTGCCGATCCGGGTTTCGGAGCGGAAGCCGAAGCCGCGATCGCCGATGATCGCGCCGGGATCGTAACCGCGCCCGATGGTGTAGTTGCCGCCTGAAAATTCTTCATAGGCCAGCAAAGCCTGGCTGGTGAGCTGGAGGCGCGGTTGCAAGATCAGTGCTATATTAGGTGTCGGGCGGACTTCGGCGAGGCCTTCCAGCCGGAACAGCGTCGCATCCGATTGCCCGGCGGAGCGGGTTTGCGGAACCGGAATGGCGGGGGGAAGGCCCGCATCGCTGGCTCCGAAAATATCGAGACCCTGACGCAGCTCGCCCGAAAGGCCGAGTCGCCAGCGGGGTTCCGCCGCGCTGTATCCCCGATAGCCATTCACGCTCAGCCGATCGGTAAAGGAGGCATCGACCCGGGCGAAGGCCACGCGCAGATTGTCCTCATTGAGCGGCAGGTCGGCAAAATCGATCTGCTGGTCGATAAATTCGAACCCTGTCGTTGCGCCGATGAAGGTGCCTTGATCGAGAATGAAAGGGTAGCTTAGCCGCCCCGTAGCAACCAGTGTCCTGGTGTCGAACGGACTGATGCCGCCCAGCGTCGGATCGTTCCACGCATAGGTGAACTCGCCGCCCAGCCTCAGTCCGTTGTCGCCTATCGCAAAATCGTGGGCGAAAGTGAGCACCAGCGATTCATCGAAATCGGCTGTCGAATAGAAGCCGAGGACCGTGCGGTCGCCAAGACCGGTAACATCGTTGACCTGCGCGCGGACCTGTCCGCCGAACCGACCGCTGGAGGGGGCGCTGTAATTCTGGATATTGCCCTCGAGCGAGAATTTTTCGCGAATTACACGAACGTCGCCGATCACTTCGCCGGGCGCGCCTTCGGCGGGCCGGAGGGTCAGCCGCGTTTCGTAGCCCGGAAGGTTGCGGGCGAGCAGCAGGGAGCGCTCCGCTTCGCGCTGGTTGAAGGCGTCCTGCTCGGTCAGCGGTTCAAGATAGCTGGCGATCAGACCTTCGGAATTGCCGGCATCGCCGCGCACCTGAATCCGTGTCATCCGCGCCGAAAGGATATCGAGACGCACGATACCGTCATCGCCGATTTCCTGCGGCGGAACCTGGATCGCTGCGAGGAACCCGCGATTGCGCAATAGCGTTGCCGCCCGGTCGCGAATCTCGCAGATCGTATCGATGGGTATCGTCCGGTTAAGATACTCGGCATAGACCGTTCTCAGTTCCTCCTCGCTAACGCCGACAAGATTGCTGAACCGGACACCGCTCAGCTGGAATTCGATATCCGAAAAACGCGGTTGGGAAAGCGGACAGGGGGCACGTTCTATGCCGCCGTCGATATCCTCGCGCGGGACGATGGACTGCGCATCCGGTGCCAGACCATCGCGTTGCACTTCCTCGCGAGTCGGCGCAACCGGCGGCGGCACCTGACCAAGCGCCTCCTGCGCCAGCAGCAAGGCAAGCGCCGTAGCAACATATCGTGAAATATACCCCTTAGCCAACACGCACTTCCCTCACGGTACGCGACGCTATTTCCCGGCGAATGGGCCAGATTTAATAGTGGTCGCACTCCCGGCGCGGATCGCGCCAGGATTTTCCCCTGATGCCTTGCCGTTGCCCTTTCCCTTGCGACCTGAACGGGGGAGCATTTTGTCGGCAGACAAATTTACAAATGCGCTACCATCATCGGGATGGACTTACAATATCGGGATTGTGCCTCAACAACATCAGCCTTCTATGTCTTCCGCGCTCGATACTGTCGTTTCGCCCGATACCAGCGCGTCGAGTTGCCCCGCGCAATCGCGGTCCATCAATGCCGCTCCGACAGCGATGACGTCTTGCGGGTCCGCCGCCAGCGAATTGAATGTCACTCGCCGCGAAACGATGTCGTTGGGTTCGCTAATCTCGTATTCGGCACCGGATTCGGCGGGAAGGCTGGCCGGCCAGCTTTGCGCAGCCTGCTCCGCGTCGAAACGGACGATGGCGCTTTGCTGATCCGAAACCCGCGTGATCGTGATCTCGCGCGCGGCATCGGCGGACTCACGCCACAAAGCGATCGGTTGCGAGGGCAGATAACAGAACGTGCCGCTATGTTCGACATTGACCTGCCAGACACTGCGGTCGGGATAGGCCGCCGCAGCGGCACCTTCTCCGGTACGGACAGCCCCGGTTCTGGCACGACCGCGCGAACCGCCCACCGTACCTGCTGTATTGCTGGCCAGTTGCCGACTGCCGCTCAGGTTGTGGCGCCCGGGCCGGTCAAAGCGGCGGGTGCCGCTGCTCGTCAGCACCGTGACGGTATCGCCCCGGCCAAGCGTGATCACCGCATTGTCCGCAAGCCGCGTACCGCGCGGATATTCCCGGGCTGCGGCTCCGGCCGAGCTGGTGACGAGGGCATCGGCAAATGCAGTGCCGCTCATCGCTGCGAGTGAAATTCCCAATGTGGCGTAAACCGCCGCTTTATTTACCTTGTAAAACATAACTGCCTCCTGGTTTGGTTTGACGCAGGCGTTCGGCAAAACCTTGTATAGCCAGATCGTCCGGGTAATTCCGGGCCAACAAGGCGATTTCGTCGATAGCCTCCTTATCGCCGTTTTCATACTTCCGATAAAGGGTGTGAAGCTTTTCCGACGAATCGTCCGTGATTTCCATCACAGGTTCGTACACTTCTACAGGTGTCGCCCTGCCGGAAAGGGTGACGCGGCCCATCGGCCGGAAGAGGATATCATCCGTTTCGAGCGTCGCTTCGCGGCTGACAAGTATTTTGGTTTTCAGGAATTTATTGGCTCCCTCAAGCCGCGCGCCGGTATTCATCGCGTCGCCGAGCGCGGTATATTGAATGCGATCTTCGCCGCCGAAATTGCCGACGATCGCCTCCCCGCAATGCAGTCCGACGCGGGTGCAGCCGATCGGCGGCACGCCTTCCGGAACGTTTTGCCGGAAGTCTTCACCGGCTTTATACATCGCGATTGCGCATTTCGAAGCCCGAGTCGCATCGTCGGGCCGCGATATTGGCGCGCCCCAGAATGCGATCACGGCGTCGCCGACGAATTTGTCGAGCGTCCCGCCATGATCGAGCACGATCTCGCTCAACTGATCGAGATATCTGTTCAGGAGAGTCGCCACCATTTCCGGTTCGATCGCATGGCTAAGCTTGGTAAAGCCCTCCAGATCGGTGAACAGGGCGTAGATCACCCGCTTTTCGCCATGGAGGAGCAGGCTTTCGGGATCGGAGAGAATCTGCGCCGTGACATCGGCGGGCAGGTATTTGCCGAGCGCTCCGGTTACATAATGCCGTTTTTCCGCGCCAACCGAACGCGCGGCGGCTCCGACGGCGATAAAGGCAACGGTCCAGCCCGTGCCCCACCCGAACACCGGAAGCGTGAGCGTATCGGTGCCCGATTGCTGGAGCCAGAAGGGAAAGACAACGAGAAGCCCGGCCTGGATCGCCACCACGAGGGCAAGTTTCCACAGGCGCATTTCGCTGAGGCTGGTCAGGCCGCCGGCGACGATCACGAAAAACCCTGTAAACCAGAGCGCCCAGCCGGGAAGTGCGCGGGGCATTACGCCATCCAGCATCTGGGCGAGCAAATGGGCGTGGATTTCGACACCCGCCGTTGTGTTGCCGCCGGTGAGGCGGGAGAGCGGCGTCTCGAACCGGTCGCGATCCTGAAGATCGGCACCGATCAGGACATAACGCCCTTCGACAAAATCGGCGAGGCCAGAGGCCATTTCGGGATCGGCAAACCAGTCGATCGGCAGCTTTGTGAACACCGCGCCGTCTTCATAAAGCGGCAGCCGGTAAGCGATGCTGCCGGTATAAGATCGATATTTCTCATGGCCTGGTGCCAGTGCATTCGCCATCAGGGGCGGTAATATGGGCGGTTGTTCTGGCCAGCTACGCTGGACATTGTCGCCATCGGCATAAAGCAGGACGCTTGTTTGTCCGACCATTTCATTGTCGATCCGGCGGTCGAAATCGGCGAGAAAGTCCTCCTGCCTCGGCTGCATATCCAGGGGGTTGTAACGGGAACTCGCGAAGGCGTTGTAAGTTCTGGTGTCCATCGACTCGAACGCTTCGATCAACTGCTCGTCATTGGGTGTGGACTGATCGAACAGAATATCGATGGCGATACCGCGCGGGTTCATCGCGTCGAGATTGCGGAGCGCCCGGGCAAGAATCACGCGGTCCACCGGCGAGCGGACCTCGGTCTCGATCAGCGTATCCTCGGTGTAGACAACCACCAGAATACGGTCGTCTTCCTCGACACGCTCCATCGCATAGCTGGCGCGGACATCGAACAGTACACGCTCGATCTCGTCCGCAAAGGGAATCGACCAGCTGTAGCGGGCAACCAGCAACGCGATCAGCAGGAGCGTTACCGTAGCAACGATCCGCAGCGTCCCCACCTGCTGCCAAAGGCGTCGCATATTCCGCAGCACACCGGTTTTCTTAGGTTTATGGTCGGGCAGGGTGACGGCCATGGGTCCTGAATGCTGTGCTAGTTGGCACGGATCACCGGGCGTGTACCGTCACCGACGATGGCGAAACCCGACCAATAATAGGGATGCGACGTTGCGGGATCATCCATCAGGCCGGTCTGGGCATTGCGCATGGCTGTTGCCACGGCGGTTCCGGCTTCGGCTTCGAAAAGCCCGGAAATCAATCTTTCCGTAGCCGAAAAATCGTCGGGAGACGGCCAGTGACTGGCAATGACAGCGCGGCTTCCGGCACCGAAGAACGCCCGGACAAGGCCGTCCAGAGCCGATGTGCCGCCCTGGACACCTGCCGTCTGCGATGCCGCGACTCCGGCGGCGCTGGCCGTGTCGCATGCCGACAGGATAACAAGATCGGCGTTCAGTCTGAGATCGAAAATCTCGCTAAATGTCAGCAGACCATCCGAACCCGGATCGTCGCCAAAAGATGTAACGAGTGCGGGGTCGGGCGGACACTCCGGACTTGGCTGCGTTACCAGCCCGTGAGTCGCAAAATGCACAATACGGAAATCGTCCAGATCGTCGCGATCGACGACGGCGGTATCGGTGAATGCCCGGCCGGTCAGGATTTCCGAGGCACCTTCCCCCACCAGCGACCGGGCTGTTCGCAATTCGCGGGCCGAGATCGGATTGGACCAGACCGCGAGCGGCCAGCGGCAGCGGGCTTCTGCTTCATCCAGCGGGCTGAACGCCGCTTGCCGGAAACGGCCCTGCGGCGGCGCATTTTCCCCTAGGCCGATAAACTGCCGTGCGGCACGGGATGCCGGCAAATTCCGAGAGTCCCGGAAATTGCGTGCCGAAACTGCGGTGCTGACGTCCAGCCCCCGGCCCAGCCAAGCGATCCCGGTGAAATCGAAATCGTCATTTCCGGCGGTTCCGAAGCGCCGTTCGTAATCGGCAACGCCCGCCTCCTGCGTAATCAGCAGATTGATCGGAAGGCGCAGCATGGCACCGTCGGGTTCGAATATCAGGTGATCGACGCCCGCGAACCGGTCTGCCGCCGACCCGAGCAATTCGGTATAGAGCTGGTAAGCGAGACTGACATCGAAGGGATAGGTAAGGCGCTGCCCGTCTTCCACGACCGAAATCGTTTCGCGCAGTCCCGCCACGCGGGCCTCCAGCGTTTCCGAATCGATCAGCGCCCGATACGCCATCGCATCGTCGGACGAGACCATGATCATATAGACGCGGCCCGCCACTTCGCTCAGCTTCAGATAGGCCTCGCCTGGCTGCAGGGTGGATTGCAGATCGGACAGGCTCAGTGCCTGAGTCGAGACGGCACGAAAGCGCGGATATTCTGACAATCGCGCCTGGGTCGCGGTCTGCTGCGCTGTCAGTTCCGCCAGCTCTGCGGTGAGCGCCGAAATGCGGTCCTGCGCTGCCTCATCGCGGGATTGCCGGGAACGCAACTGCGACAATTCGACCTGGGTTCGTTCAACGGCACGCGCCAGGGTCGTCGATTGCCGGAAAAGTCGTGCAGCCTCGTCATCGCCGCCGCTGAGTTCGCGCGCGAGCACGGCCTGGGTATTGGCGACACCGGGTCGCACGAGTATTTCGGTCGCCTCGAAAAAGTCTCCCACAAGATCCGGGTTTTCGGGTATTTCCGCAAGTATCAATTCGAAATATGCGGAGAGCTGGTTTTCAAGACCGGTTCGGGCGGTCGCCTTGTCCCGGTTCTCGTCGACAAATTCGGCGAACAGCGCGAGCGCTGCATCGGACTGTCCTCTTCTGGCGAGAAAAGCAGCAAGTCTGGCCTTCGAAGCGCTGGCCGCGATAGTGAAGGGATATTGCGCTTCCATGAGCGCCAGCGCCTGGCGTAACCGCCCTTCGGCAGCACCGTTATCGCCCTGACTCTCGGCGATGACCGCCAGCTCGTTCAGCGCCTGGGCTCGCAGGCGCGCTGTCGAACGAACCCGTCCGTCTCGTATCGCTTCGAGCCGGGCAAGGGACGTGTCGAGCGCGGCGGTAGCCTCTTCATAGCGTTCCTGCGTGCGCAGGATGGCTCCCCGCAGCTGCATGGCCTGCGCATCAAGAATGATGCTGCGCTCGGTAACGGTAAGCCGTTCGCTCTCCTCGCCGCCAAGCTGCCGTGTGAATTCCGAGCCGCTATTGATCGCGAGCGCGGTATCGGTGCTGATCGTTGCGCCTTCGACCGTACCGGGGTCGGTAAGCGAGCCTGCAAGGCTTTCGTCGAGCACCGACAGCGCATCGTCGAAGCGTTTCTGATTGAGCAAATGCAGCGCCCGGAAATTCCGTCGCAGACGCAATTGTGTCGGGCTGGCGCTGGGGATCGCCAGAGCCTGCGCATAGGCGGCTTCCGCTGCACCGAACTGGCCCAGATTCGAGCGCTGTAAAGCCTGATTGATCAGATATTCCGCCGCGTGCTCGGTCGACGTATCGTCCTCGCCGGTGCGCCTCAGCAGCGTTGCAAAAAACTCGGCCGCTTCGGCGTAATCCCCGCTATTATTGCGGCGATAGGCCTCGGCAAGCGCCTGATCCGGGTCGAGACTGCCGGCCTGGACGCGGGCAAAAGCCGTGGCGTCGCCCAGTTCGGTGGTCGCGATCGTCAGTTCGCCGGGAAGCACCCGGTCCGCGACGACACTGCGAAGACCAAGGCGCAGCGCCGAGTCGTAGCCGGCGAGGCCTTCGGCGATATAGACGGTATCGCCGGACTGCGACCGATACACGGAATAGGCGACGGGAGAGTCAGCCAGCGTGCAGTTTTGCGTCTCGACGGTGCCGAGGTCCTCTATCGAGGCTCGCCCCGCCGCCTCGCACCGGGCTGTGGCCGCGCGCAGCCGGGCCAGCCTTTGCGCG
>JBGTHW010000171.1:0-4607 GCA_041746035.1 Parasphingopyxis sp. | reverse complement strand
GGCGATGCCGCGTTCAGCGGCACGGCGGGCGAGCTGCGCTTCTTCCAGGGCGGCGGCGAGACCCGCATCCTCGGCGATACAAATGGCGACGGCCAGTTCGATTTCGTGATCAGGCTGGAGAATGGCGCAACCGATCTCGTGAGCGCGGATTTCGTGCTGTAAGGCTAAAAGGGGGACACAATACTTTTTTCGCCGCGAGGCCAGCCCGGGAAATGGACGAAGCCATGAAAAAAGTATTGTGTCCCCCTTTTAGCGGCGTCGCCACCAGCTCCGAGGGCTTCGGCCCGAAGAGGATGGCGGGGGTGGTTCGTGACCTGGCACCCCCGCCATTTTTCGCCGCTATCGTTCTCGAAAGAACGCCCGATCGCCCGCCCGGCGGTATCCCGGTTACTACGGCCAGCACTCTCTTCATACCTGCCATCGGCTTGCAGATCGCCGTTCCGCTCTGGCGCGGTGCGGGCGGGGGCACAAGCCTTTTCCGGAGGTGCCGTGCCGTGTATCGGTGGAGTGTGGAGCGGGGAACCGGCCCGCCGACCGACGCAGATTATGGATGTAGATATGACCTATCCCACCGGTTTCGCCGGCCCCTGTCATCATGTTTACCCGGTATCCGGATCGGACAAACTGCTGATTTTTTTCGGTGCCAAGGATTTGGGTCCGCACCGGTTCAATTTCCCGATTCTGGGCCGCGAGATCGCGCATAACCGGATATTCGTCAATAATGGCGCGAACCACTGGTATCAGTATGGCGTTCCCGGCCTCGGCGAGTCTTTCGATGAAACCGTCGATAGCCTGAAACGCTGGCGCGATGCGATGGGCGCGAAGCAGATTTATACGATCGGCACATCGATGGGCGGCTATGCGGCGATCCAGTATGGCGGTGCACTGGCCGCGAAAATACTCGCATTCTCGACCGATGCGCGACTGAACGGTCGCTATTCGCGCAGCGCACGGTATTTCACCGGAACCGGCGAACCGAGTTGCGCGGACCTGTGCGAATATGTCGCGGCCAACCGGCCCGACGCGACGCTCATTGCAGGCGAGCGGGACGCGGTCGATATCGAGGCGGCCTACCGCCTGAAGGAGGCCGGCGGTATCCATGCGATTTCGCTCGTCGGCTGCGCTCATCATGTGCCGAGCTATCTTTCGCGGCGCGCGCGCCTTGGCCCGATATTGCGTGCTTTCGTTGCTGATCGGGATATCGGCTTTCAACCGGACGCGGGGCGCGCGCTTGTCGCCGGCAATTATGCCAGCGAAGTCTTTGCCGCGTATCATGCGTTCGAGGAAAAGCGCCTGGAAGACGCCGAAGCGCTAACGCGTCGCGCGCTGGAGAGCTATCCGGGGGGAGAAGCGGCGGAGCTTCTGCGCGGGCGGATTCTGACAGGTCTGGGAAGAATTGCCGAAGCCAGGGACGTGCTGTTGTCCGCCTGTATCGGCCAGACCGGCGATGCCGAAACGATGACGCTGCTCGCATCGTTGCTCCGCAAGCAAGGCGCGATATCGCGGGCGAAACAACTCTGCCAGCAGGTTATCGAAGGCGATCCCGGCTTTCACAAGGCGCATTATGGCCTTGGCCTCGCATATCAGGCGGAGGGAAACGCGGCCCTCGCCGCCAGGCATTTCGCCGCCGCGCGGCGCATAGCGCCACGCAACAAGAAATACCGTAACAAATTGGCGAGAGCCAGGAAAATGATCGGTGCAGGCCCGTGAACGGGGTTCGCCCCGCCGCCTGGTACATGGCAAGCGTGCCGCTAGCGAAACTCCCGAAATTTCGATGCAACGGTCCCTGAAACAAAAAAGGCGAGGCCGTAGCCTCGCCCTTATTTGGTGCAGTCAAACTGCTTGTTAACAGCTGGCCTGCGATTTCTGAACGTTGGGAATATCGTCCGGATCGGATGCAATGTCAATTGCTCTTGCCGACTTTGCCTGCAAAAACCCCTGGCAGGGAGACAGAAAATGACAACACGACTGGGACTGGATATCGGCACCAACAGCATCGGCTGGTGCCTGATCGACGATGACGCGCGGATTATCGATCTGGGATCGCGGATTTTTTCGGACGGGCGGGTGCCCAAATCGGGGGAATCGCTGGCGGTCGGGCGGCGCATTGCGCGCGGGATGCGGCGGCGGCGGGATCGCTATCTCGGGCGGCGTTCGGCGTTTCTCGATGCGCTGGCGACGCATGGCCTGATGCCCGCCGACCGGGCCGAGGCGAAGAAGGTTGCGGACCTCGATCCCTATCCCCTGCGCGTCCGCGCGCTCGACGAAAAGTTGGAGCCGCATGAAATCGGTCGCGCGCTGTTTCACCTGAACCAGCGTCGCGGCTTCAAATCCAACCGCAAGGCGGAGCGCAAGGAAGGCGAAACCGACGGCAAGATCGCCAGCGGTGCGAAGGCGCTCGATGCCGCGATGGAGGAAAGCGGCGCGCGGACGCTGGGCGAGTTTCTGCTCAATCACGACACCAAGCGTGTGCGCATGGGTGGAGAGAATAAGGATTATGATTTCTATCCGCAACGCCATCATATCGAGGACGAGTTCGATGCGATTTGGGCAAAGCAAGTGGAATATCATCCCGATCTGCTGAACGAAACAGCGCGGGCGGCGATCCACCGTATCCTGTTTTTTCAACGCCCGCTGAAGGCGCAAATTGTCGGTGTCTGCACCTTTCTGACCGACGAGAAACGGCTGCCCAAAGCTCATCCATTGTTTCAGGAGCGGCGGTTGTATGAGGAGGTCAATCACCTCGAAGTAACGACGCCAGGCGAGACATCGCGCAAGCTGACGGTGGATGAACGCGATACGCTGATCCTATATTTACGCGACAAGAAAGCGAGCGCTTTCGATCAGCTCGCCAAAAAACTGAAGCTTGATCCGGGCCAGAGCTTCAACAAGGCCAGCGAGAGTCGGACCAAGCTGGCGGGTAACGAAATCTACGCCACGATGAGCAGCAAGACGCTCTTCGACAATCGCTGGGCCCATTTCGACATGGATCGTCGCTGGCTGATTATCGACCGGCTGCTGAATGAACAAACCCCGGAAACGCTGCGCGCCTTCCTGGCCGAAGAATGCGAGCTGGACGACAACCGGATCGCCGAGGCGGAGAAGGCCGCGCATCGGCTACCCGAAGGGCATGGTCGGCTTGGCCCGACTGCGACGCGGCTCATTCTCGAGGAACTGAAAGCCGAAGTCATCACATATGACGAGGCCGTCAGCCGTGTTGCCGAAAAGGATCGTCGCTTTCGGCACCATTCGGATATCGACCGCACCGGCGAGATTCTGCCGAAACTCCCCTATTATGGCGAACTGCTGACCCGCGAGATTCCGCCGGGAACGCAGGACCCCGCCGACCCGCCGGAAAAACGCTGGGGCAAGATCACCAATCCCACCGTCCATATCGGCCTGCGCCAGATCGAGAAGCTGGTGAATGCGATCGTCGAGGTGTATGGTCGCCCGGACGAGATCGTCGTCGAGCTGGGTCGCGAACTGAAACTCAACGAGCAGCAGAAAGACGATTTCAACCGGCGCATCCGCGACAATACCCGTGCCGCCGAAGCCCGCTCGAAAATCCTGATCGGGGAGGGCTTCCCCGATACCGGCGCCAACCGGATGCTGTTGCGGATGTGGGAGGAGCTGAATCCGGCCAACCCGCTGGACCGCCGCTGCCCCTATTGCGGCGAAACCATCGGCATGCATGCGCTGTTTTCCAGCGCGGCCGATGTCGATCACATCCTGCCTTATTCGCGCACACTGGACGACAGCGTTTCGAACAAGGTCGTGTCGCACAAAAACTGCAACCGGCAGAAAGGCAACAAGACGCCCTACGAGAAATGGGGCGATACCGAGCGATGGGACACGATTACCGAGCAGGTCGCGCGGCTGCACAAGGGCAAACAATGGCGGTTCCAGCCCGATGCGATGGAGCGGTATGAGGGTGAGAAGGATTTTCTCGCGCGCCAGCTCACCGACACGCAATATCTTTCCCGGATGACGGGCAAATATCTGTCCAGCCTCTATGCCGACGCCAGCGAGGGCAGCGTCTATGTCCTCCCCGGCCGGATGACGGCGATGCTGCGGCGGCTTTGGGGTCTGAACAGCCTGCTGCCCGATCATAATTTCGTCGAGAACGAACACAGCAACGCCCCGAAAAACCGCCTCGACCACCGCCATCACACCATCGATGCGGCGGTGATCGCGGTGACAACGCGGAGCCTGTTACAACGATTTGCGAGAGCTGCTGGCCAAGCCGAAGAACAGCATCTGGATCGCATGATCGGAAAAGTGCCCGAGCCTTGGGAGGGCTTCCGCGAAGAACTGGGCGAGAGGCTGAAACACGTCACCGTCAGCCACAAGGCCGATCACGGGCGCAAGGGCAAGCCCTCCAGGCACCACGACATCACTGCGGCGCAGCTGCATAATGAAACCGCCTATGGCTTTACCGGAGACTATGCGGCGGACGGCAAGACGCCGATCGTCGTGCATCGCATTCCGCTCTCCAGCCTGAAACCCGGCGACCTGACCAACCCCGAACGCATCCCGGACGAAACGCTGCGCGACGCGCTGTATCGGGCGACCGAAGGCTTGAGCGGTAAGGACTTCGAAAAGGCGCT
>JBGTHW010000170.1:0-5515 GCA_041746035.1 Parasphingopyxis sp. | reverse complement strand
TGAACTTGTTTCAGCATCCATTCCCGGGTTTGTGACTGCGTCCGCCGGATTGGCGCTGCGGCTCGGCGCGTCCACGATTCCGGTAACTGCGTTTCACCAGATAATCGGGTTCCAATTCCTCAATGGACCCTGAAACGAGTTCAGGGTGACGGATCTGGTTGCGGCGGTGCCGGTTCTTCATCGTCACCCGCACCCTCCGGCACGAAGGTCTCCACCGGCGCGCCCTGCGCCAGCCCTTCCTCGATAGCGGTAAAGGCGGAGCGTCCGGGCAGCGCACCGGTTTCGGGAAGGCCGGTGGCGAAATAGGCGACGCCCCGAGATTGCTGCCCGCTAAACCAGACACCGGAACGTAACCCGTATGCTTCGCCAGCATGACCACGAAACTGGCGTTCATTGGGAGTTCCAGAGAATAGGCTGCCAAAGAGATCGCTGTCGCAATCGTGTTTTAACGTAGGAATAGTGTGAAGGCCCAAGCGGTATTGACAATAGAAACCACCTTCGGAGTCAAAAAACCGGACCGAAGGCCGTGCATCAAACGCGACCTCAATAACATCATCTGGCAAGGTTGCCGGGTCAGAAAAAAGCCCCGCGCCGTCATTCAATAGTGCTACCCCAATCCGCGCCAAATCCCGCGCCGAGATCCGCAAGCCACCCTGCGGACTAAACGCCGCGCCATTCCTCGCCAGCACATAGCTGTCCAGATCGCAGCTACCATCGCTGGCGGGCGTGGCGTGGCAGTCTTCGGCAATGAACTGCTGCGTATCGCGGATCGCCGTGCCGTCGGGTTCGTAGAGAACAACGGCGCGGGCGCGGGTTTCCGCCGAGCATGTCGTCCAGTTGAAACAGGCATCGAGCTCCAGCGGCTCGAACACCTCGCGCGCCATAATCCGGTCGAACCGCTCGCCCGTGGCCCCCTCCATCGCCGCCGCGACGACGGGGAAATTGAGGTTGGCGTAGGAGAACCACTGGCCAGGATCATGCTCGGTATTCCACGCCCCCTCCTGCGTCAGCCATTGCTCCAGATCGGCGTCGAGCGGCAGCGCGTAACCGGCGTCGTCGCGAATACCCGCGCGATGGCCGAGCAGATGGCGCAGCGTGATCGGTATGTCCGGAAAGGCCGGATTGCGCAGCGGCCAGCCGAGATAGTCCGACACATCCGCATCGAGATCGAGCGTCCCCGCCTCCACCAGCCGCATCGCGCCGAGCGCGACGACCAGCTTCGACACGCTGGCAATCCGCACCGGATCGTCGACGGTCAGCGGGCGCATGGTTTCGAGATCGGCAAACCCGCCCGCCTCCGCCCGCGTAATCCCGTTTGCATCGAACTCGACACGCGCCCAGCCGATAACCGGGTCCGCTTCTGGCGGCGGCGGCGGCGCGATTTGCGCGCCCTGTAACAGGCAGCTTGCGACAAGGCAGAGGATCGGCGACATGGGGTGGTTCTAGAACGCTGCTTACCGAAAGAAAACCGTTCGCCCTGAGCTTGTCGAAAGGCTGTCCTTCTCTTTTTCGACCTCCGAAAGAAAGAACAGGGGTTGACCTGACGGTCGCCTTCGGCACGACAAGCTCAGCCCGAACGGAGTGGGAATTCTCGTTGTTTATCCGTCTGCTCAAAAAATCCGCGAAATTCCTCACCGGAACTGTTCTCTGGCTCGCGATTGCGCTGCTCCTCGCCATCGTCATCGTGCCGCCCTTCCTCGACCGCATCTATTATCGGGGCGCGGAAAGCGCGCATTATGATGGCGAGCATTTTTTCAATCCCGACGAGGGCGACGGAGAATGGGAGGGCGATCCGACCCAGCGGGACGGGCGCAACAACCGGACGGGCTTTATCGCGCGACTGTTGCTGGGCGACGGGCGACCGCCCTGGCCGGAGCGGGTGGCTGTGGAGACGTTGGTTCCCGAGACCCGCATCGAGGGCGAGCGGATGGTCGTCACCTGGGTCGGCCATGCGACCGTGCTGGTGCAGACGGCGGGCCTCAATATCCTCACCGATCCGATCTGGTCGGACTATCCCTCACCCTTCCCGCCGCTAGGCCCGCGCCGGGTCAGCGAGCCGGGCGTGCGGTTCGACGATCTGCCGCCCATCGATATCGTCATCGTCAGCCATAATCACTATGACCATATGGACCTGCCGACTTTGGGGCGGCTGTGGGCGCGCGATCGGCCGGTGATCGTCACCAGCCTCGGCAATGAAACCGTGATCGCCCAGTCGGGCGCGACCGCCACGCCGCGCGACTGGGGCGAGAGCGTGCGCATCACCGACAATGTCTCGGTGGTCGTTACCCGCAACCATCATTGGGGATCGCGCTGGGGCGTGGACCGCAACCGTGCGCTGTGGTCCAGCTTTGTCATCCGCACGCCATCGGGCAATATCTTCTTCGCGGGCGACACCGGCCCCGGCGATATGCGCTGGCCGGAGGAAGCCGCCGCCTATGGCCCGGTCCGCCTCGCGCTGATCCCCATCGGCGCCTTCCGTTTCCAGCCGGGGCAGAACTGGAGCGGCAGCCATATCGGGCCGGACCATGCCGTGCAGGTGTTCGAGCGGCTGGGCGCTGCCTATGCGCTCGGCATCCACTGGCGGACCTTCCGGCTGTCCTGGGAGGCGATCGACACCCCGCGCGACTTGCTGGGCGAACATCTCGCCGAAGCCGGGATCGACGAAACCCGCTTCCGCGCCGTGCCAGTGGGGACGGTGTGGGAAATACCGCCGCTCTAGTTGTCCGGCCCCAAACCGGCTTCGCACTCTCCTGTCCGTCGTCCGGTCATCCGGCCTGTCGTCTCGACCCGGCCCGCCGGCCCGTCCTCGATCGTGGCGCGTATTGTCAGGTCATAGCTGACCGAAGTGTAGATTCCCTCCACGCGTGTCGTGCCGCTGCCTATCGCATCCCCCTCGCAGCGTCCCTGATAGCTGATTTCGCCGTCGTCCATGGAAAAGCCGGAATAGCGGCAGCCATCTTCGCCGTTCGTGCCCTGAAATGTCTGCGGGCCGGGATGGGCGGCCTGTTCCGGTCCGAGGCATAGCGTATCGCCGATCGGACGGTTGAGCTGGCGCTGGACATCGGCCTGTTCTTCCGTCTCCGGGCCTTCGAAACTGGCAGGTTCGGGCCGCAGCGTCCATTCCCACAGCCCCGGCTCAAGCATGATGGCGGTTTCGGGGCTGTCGGCGATTTCCGGACTGCCGACGATTGTGCCGCTGGCTTCTTCGGGAAGCGCGCTGTCCCCGCATGCCGCGAGGGCGCAGAGCGGAGGGATCGCAAAAACGCGCCACTCTCCGGCAAGGGACCGATTATCCGGCCGCTTCACCGCAATCGTCGCTGATATGCCGACCACGAACGCGTCCGCCCATGGTCATCGGCCCCATCGGCCCCTGTTCCATGCTCATATTCATCGTGAGATCGTAGCTGGTCGCGCTGTAATTGCCCTCCATCCGCATGCTCATCGTGCCGGGTGCGCCCTCGGGCTGGCAGGTGGCGTCGATCAGCATCGTTCCGCCGGACATGTCGAACTCGTTATAGGTGCAGCCATCATTCTCCTCGCCGCCGAACATGTTGCCCTCGGGATCGGCGGCCTGTTCCGGCGTGATGCAGGAGGTGGATGTCTGGGTCTCGCCCATCTGCTCCTGCATCATGCCGCGCATTTCCTCGGGCATTTGCGGCATGTCGAATTCGGTGAGCTGGACAGTAGCTTCCCATTGTCCGGGCGCGATATTTATATCCGCCGCTTCCATTTCCGCCGCGGCTTCCTCGCTGCTGATTTCGCCGTCGCCATCGCCATCGGCGCTACCGCCGCCGGAACAGGCCATGGCGAGTATCAGGGGAGCGAGGGACAGGAGAGGCTTGATCATCGGAAATTCCTTCTGACGGCGAGAGGTGCAACGCAACGATACCCCGCTGCCCGCCCCGCATCAATGGGGAGCGGCGGACATACCTAAACGCCGCCGTGACCGGAGGGGTCGCGACGGCGCTGAGGCGTGGATATTCTATGGTCTTAAGCGTCGCAATCGCCAGTGCGTTCGCCATTCATCGTGCCGGCCATCCGAATTTCGCCCATCGGCCCGCCGTCCATCGTCATTTCGACATCGGCCGTGATGGTTGTCGCGGTATAGCTGCCCTGAAGCGACATTTCCGCCGGACCGGGCGCGCCCTGGGATTCGCAGCTTCCACTGACATCGATGACGCCGCCTTCGATAGCCGATTCGCCGAAATCGCAATTCTCGCCGAGTTCGCCATCGGCGAACATGCTCTGCATCGGGTTGGCGGCGGCTTCCTCATCGACGCAATCGGTGCTGGTCTCGGCCTGCCCCATCTGCTGCTGCATCATGGTGCGCAGTTCTTCGGGCATGTCCGGTGCATCGATCTCGTTCATCTGCATCGTCATTTCCCATTCGCCAGGCTGCATTTCGTCGCTGCTTCCGCCAGAACAGGCGGCAAGCAGCGCCAGCGGCGCGGCGGCAATAAGTATTTTCGTCATTGAGAATTCCCTGGTGGGTTGATTTGAAAAATTTTGCGGATCAGGCGTCGCACTCGCCCGTGCGTTCGCCGGTCATCCTTCCGCGCATCGTGATCTGGCCCATCGGCGTTTGCGCCATTACCATTTCCATATCGGCATCGATATTTTCACGGTCATAGGTGCCGTCGAGCGTCATTTCCATACTGCCGGCACCGGGTACGGCGCAGGTTGCCGAAAACGCAAGCTCGCCGCCGGACATATCGGCAGCCATATTCTCGCAATTCTCGTTGTTTTGCGGCGCGAAAATGCCGCCATCGAGATTGGCCGCCTGTTCCGGAGTAATGCACTGGGTATCGGTCTGGGGAGGCTGCTGTCTCATCGCCTCGATCGCCTGGGGCGGTGCATCGGGCGCTTCGATGTCGGTCACTTCCATCGTCATCGTCCATTCGCCCGGCTCTACCCCGTCGGACGCGCCCCCCGAACAGGCGGCAAGGAGCGCCAGTGGCGCGGCGGCGAGAAACAGTGTCTTCATGGTCGCTCCCATTGGTCCGCGAGAAATGAACGCGGCCCTTCGCGGAGCCTTGTGCCGCAGCATCGCGCCGGACGCAACATTGCGCGCACAACATTCTCTATCCATATTCACCGGCATGGGAATTGAAATCCGCACCGGCCTCGCCGAACCAGAAACCGGTGACGGCTTTGTCCCGCACCGGCCCGATCGCCCCGACAAGGCCGAAGGCGGCAAACCGTTTGAGCTGGTTTCCGGCTATGAACCGTCCGGCGACCAGCCGACGGCCATTGCCGAACTCGTCGAAACGGCGAAATCGGGCGAGAAGGATCAGGTGCTGCTCGGTGTCACCGGATCGGGCAAGACCTTCACAATGGCCAAGGTGGTGGAGGCCTTGCAGCGGCCCGCTTTGGTGCTGGCACCGAACAAGATCCTCGCCGCGCAGCTTTATGGCGAATTCAAGCAGTTCTTTCCGAACAACGCGGTCGAATATTTCGTCAGCTATTATGATTATTACCAGCCCGAAGCCTATGTCCCGCGTTCCGACACCTATAT
>JBGTHW010000169.1:0-5960 GCA_041746035.1 Parasphingopyxis sp. | reverse complement strand
TTTTGGGCGTCCATATCCGGGAACCCGCTTCCCGGATATGCGTTGGTTTTGTTCAGGACAATAGCAGGAACGCGGATGGGTACCCCAGAGAACGGGCCGGAAGGGGAGGCTTCGGGCGACAAGAAAGTCGAGCGCGCCGAGCGCAAGGACATCGATATCCGGATCGATTGCCGCAAGCGCGGTTACGAGAAGGCCAAGGTCGAGCTGCTCGATCTGTCGCGCACCGGGTTTCTGATCGAAACCGGCTCGCATTTCGCGCCGGGCGAAACGGTGTTCCTTCATCTGCCCGGCCTCGAGCCGAAGCCCGCGACCGTGGTCCGGCATGACCAGTTCGGCACCGGCTGCCGTTTCGATACGCCGTTTCCCGATTATATGTTCGATCACCTGGTGAGCAGGCTGGACACGGGGTAGCTATTCCCGCTCCACGCCGGTCAGCATTTCGTCGTCCAGCGTCTCGCCATGCAGCACCGAGATATCGCCGGTGGTTTCCAGCACCATCGCGCGCACCTCGCCGAGATTAAGGGCGTTGGCCTCGCGCAATTTGCCCCACATGTCGCTCTCCGATACCCGCGTGGCCTTCATTGCGTCGCGCAGAAATTCGCCGTCGCGCATCAAGAGCACCGGATCGTTGGAGAGCGCCTCCTCGATGGGGTCGCTGGCCTTGCGCAGTTTCGCGAGCAGTGCCTGGAGGAGCAGGATTGCGAAAATCGCGATGACGGTCTGAATAAAGGTCGACCATTCGATGGCCACCGCCGCATTGGCGAGCAGCGAGCCGACCGCGACCGTCGCGACGAAATCGAAGCTCGTCATTTTGGAAAAGGTGCGCAAGCCGACGATCTGCACGACGACCACCACCCAGAGCAGGGTAAGCGGGCCGAGCACGATGCCGCGGGCGAGAAGATCGAGGGTCGTATCGGCGGGGAAGAACATGGCAATTCCTTAAGCGGTAAATCATGGGCCGGCGGCGGTTCGACGAGTCTCCACCGGGCCCGATGGATCATCCTTCGGCTCGTGCCGACGAAGCGCCGTGCCGAAGGCGACCGCAGGCCAACCAATCCAGAGCGGCCTGGGACGGTGCTGATGGCCCTGGATTGGTTGGCTTTCAGCCGCCTTCGGTCCGCTGCGCTCGCAATGACGACGTCGGATTACCCTAAAGTCATCATAGTCTAAATCTGCGTTCGCCCGCCGACAAAATGCAGGATCAGGAAAATCACGAACAGGATCGCCGCGCCAACAGCAAGATAATAGGCGATGGTGGCAACGCCGCCCAGCCCCAGCAAGGCTGCGACAATCGCGACAACCAGAAAAATGAGTGCCCATTTCAACATAGTTTCTCTCCCTTTAGGATACCGACTGAATGCCCGAAACGGCATCCGGTTCCGCGCGCCTTACAAAAAGCCGATATTCGGGCTGCGGAGTGCCCGGCATGGCGGACAAAAAGCCGACCCCGTTTGCGGGGGCCGGCTTTTGCTTGCAGATATTTATCCGGCCGACCGGCCCCGTTGCACCGGGGCAGACCGACGCGAACACAGCCTATTTCTTCTGCTGTGGCTGCTTGTCCTGACCGGGCTGCTTTTCGCCGGGCTTCTGCTCGCCCTGCTTCTGCTGTTCTCCGGGTTTCTGCTGCTGATTTTTATCGGCCATGAGGATTTCCTTTATGTGTGTCGATCGGAATTGAAGGACGCCGACATTAACGTGCGGTGGCGCGGGCTTGTTCCACAGGCTATGCAATAAATATTTGATCTGTAGCAGTTATGCGAAATATTTTGCGCTCGCACGGAGCCGGCATCGGGCAAGGATTCACCCGCAGACGCCAGGAGATCCGGTGCGGAAATTTGCGGATTAGCGACGGATGGAGAGTGCCGCGCGCGATGTCTTCGCACCCCTGTGTGCAATAGGAACAGGTCGCGCGGGCACTCGCGGGGTAACCGAGTTTACCAAATACGCAAAAAATACTTGACATCGTCACGCTATTTCGGTACATAAACCGACCATTGACAAAACCGATTCGGGGCCGGGGCGCTATCGAGGCGCTATCGGCCCTTTTTTTCAGGAAAGGCACCGCCATGGCGCGCAAGACCGATCATCTCGCCCGCACCAACCACCGCGACCCGCAATTGCGCGGGGAGAAGACAGGGGCGTTCGGAAGGGCACGGAAACAGGTGTTTCTCGACAAGCTGGCCGAGACCTGCAATGTCCGCGCCGCCGCCGCGGCCGCCGGAATCTGGCCGCAGACGGCCTACAAGCATCGCGACAGATATGCCACCTTCCGCAACGACTGGATGGCGGCGCTGGCCTCCGGCTATGAGCGGCTGGAGATGGCGATGCTGGAGCGCACCATCCATGGCGTGAGGCAGGATGTCTGGCATGCGGGGAAGGTTGTTGGCGACAAGGTGGTCTATTCGGATGCGGCGGCGATGCGGCTGCTGGCGCTGCATCGCGACACGATCAAGGCGCAGACGCCGGAGGAAATCGACGAAACCTATGCGATCGTGCGCGCCGATCTGGAGCAGCAGCTCGACGAAATCCGGGACCGGATGGGCTATGCGAAAGATTGAGCTGGGCGGCTTTCCGCATGTCCGGTATAATGTTTCTTTCGTGCACTGGCTGGCGAAGATCGGGCGCGCGGCGGCGAACGCGATTCTCGATCCGATCAGCAAACCCGATTTCATAAACTGTTTTTATTGCTGGGCATGGTGGCGCCGCCCCGAACAGTGCGTGCCGCCGGGCGACTGGCGGGTCTGGCTGGTGATGGCCGGACGCGGCTTCGGCAAAACGCGGATGGGCGCGGAGTGGGTGCGCGAAATCGTCATAACGCCCGGGCGGCGCGTGGCGCTGGTCGGCGCGACTATGGCCGAGGTGCGCGCGGTGATGGTGGAGGGCGAAAGCGGGCTGCTGAACCATTGCAAGCCGAGCTTGCGACCGGCATTCGAGCCTTCCATCGGACGGTTGCGCTGGTCCAACGGATCGACCGCCTGGCTGCACAGCGCGACCGAACCCGATACGCTGCGTGGCCCGCAATTCCACGCCGCCTGGTGCGACGAGATCGCCAAATGGCCGCGCGGAATGGAGGCGTGGTCGAACCTGGAATTCACGATGCGGCTGGGGGATAAACCGCGGATCGTGGCGACGACGACGCCGCGGCCGGTGCCGCTGGTGCGGAAACTGGTGCGGGAGGCGGACCAGATCGCCGAATAGGGGGAGGGTAAAAGGGGGACACAATACTTGTTTCAGTCTTGCCGTTGCTTCCTTGACAAACGCTGCGGTGAAAAGAGTATTGTGTCCCCCTTTTTTTAGCGCGGAGCTTTCCGTTATGCCGAAAATCGTGATAACCCGGGGCAGAACACGGGATAATGCGGCGCATCTGCCCGCCGTCTTTCTCGCCGATATCGAGGCGAGCCATGGCGGGACGCGGCTGGGGCGGCAGGAGCTGGACGGGGTGCTGTTCGAGGATATCGAATATAGTCTGTGGCCGCGGGCGGTATTCGAGAGATGGCGGACGGGGCGGGTTCTTCCTTCTCCCCTTCAGGGGAGAAGGAGAGTCCGTTCGCAACCGACGAAGGCACCGTCGATGCCGACTCCCCCTCTCCTTCCGCCGCTTCGCGGCTCCCTCCTCTCCCCTGAAGGGGAGAGGGGTTTTCAGCGCATCGTTGTCGGGGTCGATCCGCCGGCTTCGGCGCACAAACGCTCCGATGCCTGCGGGATTGTGGTGGCCGCAAAAGGCGCGGACGGGCGGTTTTATGTGCTGGAGGATGCGAGTGTGCAGGGGCTGACGCCGGGGCGCTGGGCGGCGGCGGTGGCGGCGACGTTCGCGCGGTGGAATGCCGACCGGGTGATCGTCGAGACCAATCAGGGCGGCAACATGATCGCCGAAATCCTGCGCGGCGCGGACGAGAAACTGCCGATCCGCGATGTCCGCGCCCGCACCGGCAAGGCCGTCCGCGCCGAGCCGGTCTCGGCCGAGTATGAGCGCGGCAAGGTCAGCCATTGCGGGACGTTTCCGGAGCTGGAGGACGAAATGGCGGCGATGACCAGCGCGGGTTATGAAGGCGGCACCTTGTCCTCTGGCGGCTCCCCGGATCGCGCCGACGCGCTGGTCTATGCACTGGGCGAGCTGATGAAGGGGCCGGGGCGGGAGCCGCGGGTGCGGGGGTTGTGAGGGGCAGGGGAGTGTGAGGGGACAGTCCCTTGCCTTATGACTGGCATAGCCGTCCCGACACAAAGTGCTTGCCACGGAGCCGGGGGACTGTCCCCGTGTTCCTGCGGGATCGGGAAGGGGAAGACCGACCAGGGGCGCGCCGGGACGAAGGGATTTTTAGAACCAAAAAGGCGAAATATACTTGACAGCGTGACGCTGATATGGCACATAAAGCGAAGATCGGAAAATGCGAGTCGCGATAGGATTCCGGCGAGAGGGAGAGGCGATGCTTCGTTTTTCACCGTATGGGGGAAGGTTTCACACGAAGGCACGAAGAAGGGGTTTTCACGCGAAGAAGCAAAGACGCGAATGGGGATCGGCGTGTTTCAATCCTGGCGATGCGGTGCAGCATGACAATGGAAACAATGCGCTTTGCGCGGGATAGGGTTGCTTTGCGGCTTTGCGCCTTTGCGTGAGAAAAATCCTGTATCGCGGTCGTTTGGCTTTGTGCCGATACCCTTTGCTTTCCGGACTAAATACAGACGCGACGACCGGGACGGGGAGTGGGGGAATCACGGGGTTCCCAGCCGCTTTTACGCTCTCTTTGCTTCGCTCTGTCCCCACCCCTAACCCCTCCCCCGAAGGGGAAGGGGGATAGTCAAGGAAAACCCGATGAAATTATTCTTTCGCAAATCCGGGCATGTACTCTTAAGGCCCGGTGTATCGCGCCGGAGTGCATCTTTATCACATAACATTTGGACACAGTTCATCGTATGAGATAACCAGTTCACCGCTGAATGACGATGGAGATATGATGTGCGGACATCGCTGATCATGCTTGGCTTGACGGGCATATTGGTTGCTTGCGGGCAATCTGACGAATATCCGGATGGCGCAGGTGGCTACGAAGCCCGGTCGGATGAAACCGAAGCGGAGCGCGTTGCGCCCGATATCGATCCGTCCGCCGCGCCCGGCGTCGCCTTCGATTACGCGATGCGGCTCGGTGTGCCGGATGAGCGTATCTCCGAATTGCAGGAGCAGCATGCGGATGCCTGCGAAGAACTGGGACTCGCGCGTTGCCAGATTGTCGGGATGCAATTCGACCGATCGGTCGATGGACAGGTAAGCGGGCAGCTGACTTTTCTGCTTGTGCCGTCCGATGCCCGGCCTTTTGCACGTCAAGCCGTGGATGGCGCAGAGGAAATTGCCGGAACGTTACTTTCCAGCCAGTTCAGCGGCGAGGAAGTGCAGACCGCCATCGATGACAGCCGACGCCGTGGCAACCGGACCGAAGAGCGGCTCGCCGAAATAGAGCGAACGCTGAATCGGAGCGGGCTTTCCGAAGATCGCCGCACTCAGCTCGAAACGGAGGCCGCGCAATTGCGCGCCGGGCTTTCGAGCGAAACACAGGCGCAGGAAGCAAACGAGCGTCGGCTCGCGAAATCGCCGCTGACGATCAGCTATGTCGGCGAATACAGCTATGGCCGCAAGCCGCTGACGCAGATCGGCGACGAGGCGCTCGGGGCGGGCCGCACCAGCCTGACCATGCTCTTCACGGTCCTGATTTATCTCGTCACCGTGATACTTCCCTGGCTGATTTCAGGCGCTTTGCTGATTTACGGAGTGCGCTGGCTTTTCGGCCGGATTCGCTCATGGCGTGAAAAAAGGCCGGTCGCTGTCAGCGATGCCGGAGATTACGCCTAAGATGTATAGCGTTCCGCGTATTTGACGGGTGCATATTTATTCCAGTTTCCTCTCCAGCGAGCGGGGCGGGGCTTCGTTTTTCGCCGTATGGGGGAAGGTTTCACACGAAGGCACGAAG
>JBGTHW010000168.1:0-5666 GCA_041746035.1 Parasphingopyxis sp. | reverse complement strand
GACGCAGGAGGCGAACCGCCGCGAGGCGCATGGGCGGCTGGCGGCGCTGCTGACCAAAGCGCACCACCGCCCGCCAAGGCGGATCAAGACGCGTCCAAGCCGCGCGGCGAAGGCGCGGCGGATCGAAAGCAAGAAGGCACGCGGGCAGGTCAAGAAAGCGCGTGGCAAGCCGAGGCTGGATTGAGGCTGTCGCGGATGGAAGAAAGTCTGTGTTGCGCGTTTGGCGCTATCGCCTAAACCGGTATCATGCACGATATCGCTATCGACCCCGGCCAATCCAAAAGCGGCCTCTATGCGGACCTTCTTTTCGCCCTGGACGGGATCACGTCGAACGAACCCGATCCCGTCGCCAATATGGCCAACGCCGCCGCGCTGCTCTGGGAATATCTGCCCGACATCAACTGGGCGGGGTTTTACCGGCTGATCGATGGCGAACTCGTGCTCGGGCCGTTTCAGGGCAAGGTGGCCTGCATCAGGATCGCGCTCGGCGAAGGGGTGTGCGGGGCGGCAGCCGCGACCCGAACGACGCAGCTGGTCGAGAATGTCGCGGCCTTTCCCGGCCATATCACGTGCGATGCGGCTTCGGCTTCGGAGCTGGTCGTGCCGATCATGGTTAACGGCACAGTGTTCGGCGTACTCGATATCGATAGCCCCTCGAAAGCACGCTTCGACAGCGAGGATGCGGCGGGCACGGAGGCGCTTGCCGAACTGCTCGGACGGCGGCTTGCTGACCATTAACCTTATTCCTTAAAGCGGCTGCTTCAAATCGGGACAAAAATTTCGTTCTCCGCCGTGGCGCGCTGCCTCTGAAAGTGTTAAGAAAATCCTGATGTTCGTGGCAGTTTCGCCGACGGGCTGGTTGACTGTAACTGGGAAAGGCGAATCATGCGAACCTTGAAAATACTGGGCTTTTTGGCATCGATATCGATGTTGCCATTGGCCGCGCCGGCACAGAACGACTCGGTCGCCGAGACAGCAGCGTCCGCGGGCACGGCTGTCGTCGCCGGTGCACAACGTGCGGCGCGCAGCGGAGGAAACCGCATGGGCAATCGTAGTGGTCATCGCGTGGGCGGAATACGTAGCGGCAACCGGGGTGGACGCACCATCATCCACAACACCAATAACCGGCGTGACAGCACGCGCGTATATCGTGGTGGCACCAGGAATTTCCGTGGCGATTTTCGTGGCCGACATCGGTTCATAAGGGATGGCAGCGGGTTCCGGCATCGTGGAAATTTCCGTGGCCATCGCCGCTTCGTACGCGGCCATCGCGGTTTTAGCCGCAGCTCGCGCTTCTTTGTCGGCGGTTTTATCCCGAGTTTTTTCCTCGGCCCGCAATTTTATATCGGCAACTACCCGTCCTATGGCCTGTCGGCACCGCGTCGCGGTTATCGCTGGGTGCGCCATTATGACGATGCCTATCTGGTCGACGGGCGCGGTTATGTTGCCGATACGCGCTATGGCGTACCTTACGACACCGGCTATTCCGGCGGCGGCTATTATGAAGACGGCTATGCCGACGACCGCTATTATGATCGTGAGCGCTCGAGTGCGGGCGATGCGGCGATCGGCGCTGTCGCAGGCGGTGTTCTGGGCGGCGTCGCGGGCAATCTGATCGCGGGCCGTGGAGATCGGACCGAAGGCACGATCATCGGTGCCGGGATCGGCGCTATCGCCGGCGGGGTGATCGGCAGCGAAGCCGGTCGCGACCGCCGCGACGGGCGGTATTATTCCGACGATCGCTATGACGATCGCCGCTACCGGGATCGGGGCTATCGCGATGGCGGCTATGAGCGGGATCGTCACGATGCGCGCGAACCGGTGCCCGAGTATGTCGGCGATCTCGATTATTATCCCGATTACGGCACCACTTATGGCCGGGATTACGAAGTCGAGCGCGAGGAGAGCTATGCGCCCGCACCCGCCCAGCGATACGTCCCTGCGCCTCAGCCGCGTGCGCCGATCCATACCGATGTGCATGTCAGCAGCGGGCATCCCGGGGTCACAACGCATTATGGCAGCGACGGGATTACCCAGACGGCGACGACCAGCATCGTGCTGAATTCGCCTCCGGCAACGACCACGACGACCTTTATCGAGGAAGAAGTCGAATATGTCGCGCCGCGCCGCAGAACTGCGCATCGCCGCCCGGCGCGTCGGGCGAATAGCTGCAACTGCGACTAAACCGATAGCGGGACGATAAGAAAAAGGGCGGTGGGAGCAATCCTGCCGCCCTTTTTCTAAGCCGGGTGAAATGGACGAAATGACTTGTACATCTAGCGATTAAGCGTTTAACCTACTGCCGCACCGGCCCGGTGCCGAACGTCACCATGCTCTCTTCGCCGCTGTCCGATATCGACGAGACACCGAAAAAGTGATCGTCGACGACAACATTCTCCAGCACCATCTCGGTTTCGCCCGTCACATCGTGGCGATGCTCCCAGTCGAGCTTGTCGTTACGCCGCCAGTAAACGCGATAGCGCGCTGCGCTGTCCACCGGCTCCCAGGCAATCGTCGTGTTGGGCGACACCGCCCCGGCGATAACCACATTTTCGGGCGGAGGCGGCGCATTGGCGATTTCGCGCGTGACCGCGATATTCAGTGCGGTCACACGGCCCAGATAGGGAAAATCCATATATTCGATGGTGTCGCCATAAAAGCGGCCATCCTCGGTGCGCAGATCCTGATGCTGGTGATCGTAATTTTCCGCGCCGACCGTAAAGCGGATCGCCGGAAAACCCGCCGCCAGCATCGGGATATGGTCGCCGCCGCGGCGGAAGCGATCGGGCCGCCCCACCCTGAAGACTTCGAGATCGAGCTGGGGGTTGGCCTGCCCGACCCGGTCGATCAGCTTGGCAAGCGCGCGCGACGGCCCGTCTTCCTCGCCGCCAAAGCCGCGCCGCTGCATCTGCTCCTCAAGGTCTTCCGACGAGCGGATACCCTCGCTGAACACGCGCACGCGATCGTCGACGATCTCGCCCGACGAACCGAGCGTATTGCCGACAATATCGTTATTGAGCACCGCAGCGACATCCCAGCCCTGTTCGGTCGCGTGGCGGGCCAGCAGCGTCCCGCCCCATAGCCCCTGTTCCTCGCCCGAAAGCAGCGCATAGACGATGGTCGCCTCGTGCTGTTCCTGGCTCAGCACCCGCGCCGCCTCGATCACCAGCGCTGTGCCGGAACCATCGTCGTTCGCCCCCGGTGCGTCGCTGGTGAAATCCATCGGATCGGAAACCCGGCTGTCGATATGGCCCTGGAGGATGATGACGCGGTTCGGATCGCCCGTCCCGCGCTGGATGGCGAGGACATTTTCGACGATGACCCCATCGGGTGCGCGGTCCCCGGTGAAGCTGTCCGAGATGGTGGTGACCTCGAGGCATCCGCCGCAGGCCGCGGCATAAGTCTCGAACTCGCTTGCCCCCCAGCGCCGCGCCGCGCCGATGCCGCGCGTCGGATTATCCGGACTGGACAGGGTATGGCGCGTGCCAAAGGAAACGAGACGCTCGACCAGCGTACGCAGACGATCCGGCGAGGCCGGGTCTTCGGCCTGGGCGGAGGCAGGCGGGGTGGCGAAAAGGGCGGACACCGTGGCGGCGAGGAGGAGATGTGTTTTCATGCGCCGGAAGGTGACGGGAAATGCATGGCGATGCAAGGGCAACCTCTTTTCCCCCTTCGCGGCCCGCGGCAAAGGGGGAGAGAAAATATCATCCCAGCCTCTCCAGCTCTTCGAAACTCAGCCCGCCGGGCACGACGATGACCGGACAGGGCAGCTCTCCGGCAATCCCGCAAAAGTAAGAGACCAGCGGCCCCGCCGATCCGTCCGCCGCCGCGCCCAGCATCAGGCCGGCGATATCCTCGCTTTCCGCTATGGCCTCGCGCACCATTTTCGTGGCCTCGCCGCGTTTGACCGTTATCTTCGGCTGGACGCCGGTCGCTTCGACAAGCTCGCCCGCCGCCTGCGCGACAGCGGCCTCGGCGCGCATCCGGGCCTCTTCCTCGAAGGTCGCCTCGACCGCCGCCCAGTTGACGAATTCCTGCTGCGGGATCAGCGTCACGATCTCCACCGTCCGCCCCAGCTTGATCGCGCGCACCGCGGCATAATGGAGGGCCGTGCGCGCCTCTTCGGTCTCGTCGATCACCACCAGATAGGTCCGCATCGCCTTGCCCCTTGTTGCGTCGCTCACAGATTGCGACAGTTTTGCGGGGCTGGCAAGGGAAGGCGGATAAAGGCTATGACGCTACAGCACAGGGGAGTCCGAAATGAAAACCGCCATATTCTGGGTCGTCGCGATTCTCGCGCTGCTGTTCAACCTGTTCAGCCTTTACGATCTCGTCATGTACACCATCGATTTCGAAAATCATCTCGCCGGATACCCGCCCGCCTTTGTCGAAATGGTCGCGAATTTCCCCGGTTGGAAACGGATCATGTGGACGACGACGGTTTTCATCGGCGTGATCGGTGCGGCGATGCTGGTGCTGCGGCGCTCGCTGGCGGAGCGGGCGCTGTGGGTGGCAGCGGTGCTGTTATTGCTCGGCATCGTCGTCGATTACGCCGTGCTTGAAGGAGCGGAGGCCTATGGTCCCAATGGCGTGCTCTTCAACGGCATCATTGTCGCCATCGAAGCCGCCTTCGCCCTTTACGCGACTCATGCGAGACGGCAAGGAATGTTGCGCTAGTCCGATAATTCAAAGCCAGGAAACGCTTTCATGCCCATCGAACTCAAAATGCCCGCGCTTTCGCCAACCATGGAAGAAGGCACGCTTGCCAAATGGCTGGTCAAGGAAGGCGATACGATTTCGGCCGGAGACATCATGGTCGAGATCGAAACCGACAAAGCGACGATGGAATTCGAGGCCGTCGATGAGGGGGTGCTGGCGAAGATTATCGTGCCGGACGGGACGGACGAGGTCGCGGTCGGCGCGGTCATCGCGATACTGGCCGAAGAGGGCGAGGATGTCGGCGATATCGAAGCGCCTTCGGGCGGCGACGAAGATCGCCGCGATGGTGATCGGCGCGGCGACGACCGGCGCAAGGAAGACACCGGCGGGGATGAAACCGGCAAGGATCGTCGCGAGAACGAACGCCGCGACGGCGATCGGCGAGACGACGGGGACGAGCAGGATGACGATGCGCCTGCTCCCGCCAATAGCGATGACGGTATCAGGATCAGCCCCTCCGCGCGCAAGCTGGCGGAGGAGAAAGGCGTCGATCTGGCGTCCGTCGACGGCACGGGGCCGGACGGGCGTATCGTCAAGGCGGATATCGTGGCGGCTGAGGGCGGAAGCGCGCCTGCGGCTTCGGCGAAATCCGAAGCCAAGGCGGATAGCGACAGCAAAGCCCCACCCGCCCCCGTCGAAGATGGCGAGCGCGTCAAATCCAGCCCGCTGGCCCGGCGGATGGCCGAGCAGCAGGGGATCGACCTGATCGCTATCGAGGGTTCGGGACCGAGGGGCCGTATCGTGAAGGCCGATATCGATGCGGCGGCTCAAAAAGGCACGGCGACGAAAGCGGCCCCCGCCGAAAAGGGCGAAGCTGGGCTGTCCGCGCAGGCCGAAACCGATATTCCGCACACGGTCGAGAAACTCTCGAACATGCGCAAGACCATCGCCAAGCGGCTCACCGAGGCGAAGCAGACGGTGCCGCATATCTATCTCACGGTCGATGT
>JBGTHW010000167.1:0-4319 GCA_041746035.1 Parasphingopyxis sp. | reverse complement strand
GCCCCGTCTTCGGTTTGCGAACAGGCGACCAGGGTAAGGCCGGTGCAGGCCAGCGCGGCTGCGAGTACGATCTTGCGCATAATAGAAACCTCTTTGTTGCAGGGGGAACACTAGCCGGCCCGGTCCGGTCTGCAAACCCCTACTCGCGCGGAAGGCCGCGCCGGTTAGCTTTTTAAGGCTGGCTCCTCGGGCTTCGGCATCACCCCAGCGACCGCACCGGATCGCTGCCGTCCCAGTCGATGCCCGCCTGCTTGATCATTCCGAACAGGTCCGGCCCGCCTTCGCCCTGTTGCAGAATCTCGATCAGGCTTCCCGGCCCCTGGCCCGGATCGGCATAGATCACGCGGCTGTCGCCTAGTGTGCCCTCGATCATGATTTCCGCACTGTGCTTTTCGCAGGCCGCATAGGCGTCGGCAATATCGTCGACGAGCAGGCAGACATGGTGCAGCCGGTCGGTCACGCCATAGTTGCCGGTATAGATCGACGGCGCTTCGTTTTCCGGGCGAATCAGCTCGATCTGCATGTCGCCCCAATAGGCCAGCGCAAGGCTGAACACCGCATCGGTCGGTTCGCCGCGATATTTCATGTCTTCCAGATGGATGTTCTCCATCAGGAAAAACGGGCCGACGCCCATCGTTTCCGTCCAGTGCCGGATCGCCGCGTCGAAATCATCGGGAACCCAGGCCAGCTGCATGATCGGGGCGAGTGCCGCCAGCCCCCCTTGTTTTGCCATTTTGCGACTCCTCTTTAATCCGCTAGCTTACCGGAACTTGAAAATGTGGCATTCGGGCTGGCAAAGATACTGCGCAAATAAAGAGTAACGGAGAGTTCCGATGAACGAGATGAAAAATATCGCCCGCGAGGACCGCTGCCCCGGCATGACTTATACGGAGATGCTCGAAGCCGACACGCGCCGCGTTCCGGATTATCTGTTCGAAGAAGCGAACCGGGAGATGCCCAACGATCCGCTGTTGATCGAACCCTATATCAGCGAGGATTTCGCGGCGCTCGAACGCAAAAAAATGTGGCCGAATGTCTGGCTGTTCGCGGCACGCGAAGACGAGATGCCCGATACCGGCGATACCGTCGTTTTCGAGATCAACGACAAATCCTTCCTGCTGGTTCGCCAGAAGGACGACAGCGTCAAGGGCTTCTACAATTCATGCCTGCATCGCGGGCGCAAGCTGCGCACCAAAGCGGGCAAGACCACCCAGCTGCGCTGTCCCTTCCACGGCTTTACATGGAAAAATGACGGCAGCCTGAAGGAAATTCCCTGTGCCTGGGATTTCAGGCATCTCGACGACAAGGACATGAGCCTGCCAGAAGTGCGGGTGGAGCTGTGGCAGGGCTTCGTGATGATTACGGAAAGTCACGATCTGCCCGATTTCAAAACCTGGCTCGGCCCTGCGGCAGACCATTATGACCGCTATGATTTCGAGGATCGCTTTACGGGGATGTGGGTGGCGAAGAGGATACCGGCCAACTGGAAAACGACCGCCGAAGCTTTCATGGAAGCCTGGCATTCGGTCACCACCCACCCGCAATTGCTGCCATTTCTCGGCGATGCGAATTCGCGCTACGACCTGATCGGCGATCATTTCAATCGCGCGATCACGCCGTCCGGCGTACTCAGCCCGCATATGCAAGGCAAGGACCAGAATTTCGTGCTGGAAAAAATGAACGAATTTTCCGGCGGCAGCGATGCGGAAACCAACCGGCGGTTCGCCGCCAGCGAGGGAGGCGACGCATTCGATCCCGACGATCCGCTGATGGCACGCAAGGTGCTGGCCGAAGCCGGGCGCAAGGGCTTTACCGAGCAATATGGCCATGATTATTCGGAGGCCTCGGACAGCGAAATTCTCGATAATTTCACATACAATATTTTTCCGAATTTCGCCCCCTGGATCGGGTTCCTGCCGACGCTCGTCTATCGCTGGCTGCCCGGCGACACGGCGGACTGGTGCATCATGGAGATCCGCCTGCTGTTCCCGACGCCCAAGGGCGAGGAGCGCCCGCGCGCCGTCGAGCGGACCTATATTCCGGACGACGAACCCTTCGCCTGGGCGAAGGACAAGATGGGCGAGGCGCTGGCGGGCGTGTTCGACCAGGATATGGCGAACCTGCCGCATGTGCAGACCGGCATGAAAGCCTCCGGCAATGGCGTGATGGAGCTCGGTGCCTATCAGGACAGCCGCGTGCGCCATTTCCAGACGACGCTGATGAAATATATCGAGGGCGAGCTGCCGGGTTAGTTGTGGCGGACGATCGATCTCGACAACGCCCGGAACGACCATGAGGGACTTGCGCTGGCAATCTTCGGGGCGATGGAGGACGGCACGCTTACCGGGACCATGGCATCTTGAATGACGGCCAGACGCTGCAACGAACACTGGCTTTTGGCGCCGCGCCGTCATAGGAAGGGCCGAAAGCAACGCCGGGTCCGGCGAGGAGAATATGCATGTCCGTTACCGCCGTTCCGCTTCGTCCGATTTCCAAAGATGTTCTGCCGAAATTATGGATAGGTGTCGCGCTGTTGCTGCTGGTAGCGGGAGCATTTGCGTGGTGGACGACCGCCGGGGTTGCGGCTGTCCATGGATCGGCCGAAGATTTCCTTGCATGGAATGGCGGGCGATCGGGGGTGACCACCACCGATTCCGGGCTTCAATATAGCGTGCTCGAAGAGCCCGACGACACGATCCGGCCGGTCGGCAATGATGGTGTGATTGTCAACTATACGGGCCGTCTGCGCGACGGCGAGGAGTTCGATTCGGGCGAGGCGGTCGGCATGCGGCTGGGCGGTGTCGTCCCGGGCTTCGACGAGGCGTTGCGGCTCATGGGGACGGGCGGCCAGTATCGTATCTGGATTCCGCCCGCACTGGGTTATGGCGACAATCCGCCTCCGGGGGCACCGATCCCCCCGGGTTCCATACTCGAATTCGATGTCGAGGTTTTGCAGATCGTTCCCGGCGCGGAGATCGACCGGATGCTGCAAATGCAGATGCAGCAGCAGATGGGCGAGCAGGGGCTGCCCGGCGCGCCATAGGTCTTGGGTCAGTTTTCCGGATCGGGATCGCTGCCGCCGCGCCTCCGCGCTTCTTGCTCTTCCTCGTCATTATGCTCGGAACGCCGTTCCAGCGCGGCCTTGGTCATGGCGAGGATCGGGTCGGCCAGTGCAAGGCCGATAATACCGAACAGGGCGGCAAACAGGATTTGGGAGGACAGGGTCAGGGCAGGGGGCATGTCTATGGCCCGTTTGGCGACCATCGGGATGATGACATAACCGTCCAGTGCCTGCACGAAGGCGTAAATGGCGAGCGCGTAAAGACCGGTCTCCGACCCCGCGCTGAATCCTACTGCGACCATCAGGACGCCGGTGACGAAGGCCCCGATATTCGGGATAAAGGCGAGCAGCCCCGCGATTATGCCCAGCAACAGCGCCATCGGTACACCGAAAATCGACAGCAATATCCAGGTCAGCACACCCTCGATCAGCATCCCGAGCAGCCGCCCCGCCAGCAGACGCTGTAGCGTCCGCACCATGTGGCGCTCCATTTTGCGGAATTCGGGCCGCGTTCCGCGTGGCAGCATCCACTGAACGCCGCGATCGTAAAGGTTCGGCTCGATGGCGATAAACAGGCCGATGACGATGACCAGGAATGCCGTCACGATGCCGCTCACCGCCGAACTGAGTGCCGATGTCAGGCTGCCGACGGACCCGAGCACCTGTCTGGCGATATCGTTGATGTCGATATTGCCCGGGGTCAGCCCGACCGCATTCATCATACCCATGAGTCGACCGAACTGGATTGTCAGCGTATCGCGTAACTGTCCCGCTTGGCTGGCGATCTCGATCCCGGCGAGGAATATCACTCCGACACCGCCGATAAAGGTTAGCAGCACGACAATCAGCAGCCGGAACCCGCGCCGGATGGGAAGGAAACGACCGAGCAGTTTGGTTCCGCCATCCAGCAATGCGGCCAAGACCAGTCCGGCAAGGATCAGCAATATCGGCTGGGCGAGCAGCCAGACGAGCACGACCGCCAGCCCAACCATCGCCCAGGCCGAGGCTTTTTTCAGTTCCCTGCGAATAACCGGATCATGGACCTCGGCGGGTCCGGCGCGGCCATCGAACGGGCCGGGGCGATCCTCGCGCGAACTCATTCGTCGCCGGTCGAGGACGGATGGAGACCGGCACCTGCCCGGCCACCGCGCATCGCGGTGAACCAGCTTATCGGGTTATACCATTCGGAAGTGCCGTCGAGCGAGAAGGTGATGAATTCGGCACGTCCGCCAATACTCTCCACCGGCACCGGGCCGCC
>JBGTHW010000166.1:0-3588 GCA_041746035.1 Parasphingopyxis sp. | reverse complement strand
CGCGGCGAGATAGCGCAGGCCGACGATGAGCGTCATCGCGATGGCGGAAATCAGGATGGCGAGGGCGGGCGACATGGTACCCTGTTAGGCGTGTTGGACGGTCAGGGAAACGGCTCGTCGTCTGCCGGAGAATCTCCTACGACCCGTTGTCGCCTATTTCGGCACGATGACCATCAGCATCTGGCGGCCTTCCATGCGGGGATGGGCCTCGATCTTGGCGGTTTCCCTGGTGTCTTCCTGGACGCGTTTCAGCAGGTCCATGCCGAGTTCCCGGTGCGCCAGCTCGCGTCCGCGAAAGCGCAACGTGATTTTCACCTTGTCGCCATCCTCGATGAAGCTGTGGACCTTCTTCATCTTGGTCTGGTAATCGTGGTCGTCGATGTTGGGCCGCATCTTGATCTCTTTATTATCCTGCGTCTTCTGGGACTTGCGCGCAAGATTTGCCTTTTTCTGGGCCTCGTATTTATATTTGCCGACATCCAGAAACTTGGCGACGGGCGGATCGGCATTGGGAGAGACCTCGACGAGATCGAGGCCGAGATCGGCGGCCTGTTCCATCGCTTCGGCGGTCAGCATGACGCCGAGATTCTCGCCCTGATCGTCGATGACGCGTACTTTCGCGGACTGGATGAATTCATTATAGCGGGGCCCGTTCATAGGCGGATTCTGCGGGCGGCGGGAAACTGGGGGACGTATAACGGTATCTCCTGAAATGGTTGCGCAGGGTAATCCTGTACAGCCAATATACGATGCCTGAACGCGGAATCAAAGCAGGAAGATGGATCAGGCGCTTCCGCGCAAATCGGGCGGCGTCGCTTCGTCGGTCAGCATCGCGACGCCCTCGTCCAGCGTCAGCATCTGCTGGTGCTTGTCCGAACCCAGTTTCCGCAACGCGACGGTGCCTTCGTCGGCCTCGCGCTTGCCGACGACGAGCAGGTTGGGAACCTTGGCCAAAGAATGTTCGCGGACCTTGTAGTTGATCTTCTCGTTGCGCAGATCGGCTTCCACGCGAATGCCGGCAGCCAGCAACTTCTCGACGACACTTTTCGCATAATCGTCGCCATCCGAGGTGATCGTCGCGACAACCGCCTGCACCGGCGCGAGCCACAATGGCAGTTTGCCGGCGTGGCTTTCGATCAGGATACCGATGAAGCGTTCGTAACTGCCAAGAATCGCGCGGTGCAGCATGACCGGGCGGTGGCGCTCGCCATCCTCGCCGACATAGCTCGCATCGAGCCGCTCGGGCAGCACCGTGTCGGTCTGGATCGTGCCGACCTGCCAGGTCCGTCCGATGGCATCGGTCAGGTGGAATTCGAGTTTCGGCGCATAGAATGCGCCCTCGCCGGGCAGTTCTTCCCAGTCATAGGCTTCGGTATCGCGACCGGCGGCCTTCACCGCATCGCGCAGTCCCTGCTCCGCCCAGTCCCACATTGCGTCGCTGCCGAATCGTTTTTCCGGGCGTAGAGCGAGTTTGATCCTGTAATCGCCAAAGCCGAGATCCTTATAGACGCTGTCGAGCAGGTCGCAGAAAGCGCGGACTTCCTCGACGAGCTGATCCTCGCGGCAGAAGATATGACCGTCATCCTGTGTCATTTGACGTACGCGAAGTAACCCGTGCAACGCACCGTGCGGCTCATTGCGATGACAACAGCCCATTTCGGCGAGGCGGATCGGCAAATCGCGATAGCTCTTGATGCCCTGCCGGAAGATCAGCACGTGCGCCGGGCAGTTCATCGGCTTCAGCGCCATCATGTCGGCGGTGCCGCTGACAATCGGGGCGTCGTCTTCCGCGCTCGGAATCTCGTCCGGGACGACGAACATATTCTCGCGATATTTGCCCCAGTGGCCGGATTGCTCCCACTGCCGCGCGTCCATAAGCTGCGGCGTTTTCACCTCATTATAGCCCGCACCCTCGATCTGCCGCCGCATATATTGTTCGAGCGCCTGCCAGATCACATAGCCCTTGGGATGCCAGAAGCAGGAACCCTGTGCTTCGGGCTGGAAGTGGAACAGATCCATCTCCTGACCGAGCTTGCGATGATCGCGCTTGGCCGCTTCGTCCAGCATATGGAGGTGCGCATCGAGCTGTTTCCGGTTCAGCCAGCCGGTGCCGTAAATCCGCGAAAGCTGCGGATTGCGCTGGTCGCCGCGCCAGTATGCGCCCGATACACGGGTCAGCTTGAACGCTTGGGGATCGAGCTTGCCGGTCGAGGCAAGATGCGGCCCGCGGCACATATCCATCCAGGCGTCGTTTGCGTTCGGATCGCCCGACCAATAGACGCTGATTTCCTCGCCCTCGGGGAGTTCCGCCGCCCATTCGGCCTTGAAGGTTTCGCCGTCTTTCTCCCAGCGCGCGATGAGGTCGTCCCGCTCCCAGACCTCGCGCCTGAGCGGCTTGTCGGCGGCGATGATCCGCCGCATTTCCTCTTCGATCTTCGGCAGGTCGTCATCGGTGAACGGATCGCCCGCCGGCGCGAAATCATAATAGAAACCGTCATCCGTCGACGGCCCGAACGTGATCTGCGTACCGGGGAACAGGTTTTGCACTGCCTCGGCAAGAATGTGTGCAAAGTCATGCCGCGCCAGCTCCAGTGCCTCTTCCTCGTCGCGCGATGTAATCAGCGCCATTGCGGCATCACGCTCCAGCGGTCGCATGATATCGCGCAGCTCGCCATCGACCTTCGCGGCGAGCGCCGCCTTGGCGAGGCCCGGCCCGATATCGGCGGCAATATCGGCAGGCGTGGTGCCATGCTCGACCTCGCGCACGGAGCCGTCGGGAAGCGTGATGGAAAGCATCTCTGTCATGCGCCCCGAGATAGCGATGGGGGCGCAGGGGGCAAGAGCGAAGGGCGTGGGGCAAGATAACGATCGTTACGCAGAGAACGCCATGCCGTCGCCCACCATGGAAAGTGTGCTTGACATACTCCGAACCGTATTGTAAAGCTTGCTTTCCAATTTAGAAAGGTTTCTTCCCATGTCTTCGCGCGCCACACCTGCCATGAAACGCTACACCTGGCGGCTTGCCGTCCTTATGGCCCTCTATCTCGTCTTCCTGTTCATCGCCGTCCGCATATTCGATGTCGAAAAAGGCGGCGTCGACGGCCCGCTCGCCTGGCTGATCGCGATCCTGCCCGCCCTGCCGGTGATCGGCGTCTTCTGGGCGATTATCGCGTTGATCGTCGAAACCAAGGACGAGTATCAGCGGCTGAAGCTGGTCAAACAGACGATAATCGGCGCCGGTTTCGCGCTCAGTGTCATGACCGTGCTCGGTTTCCTCGCCAATTTCGGTATCATCCCGCCAGTCGATGGCTTCTGGGCGCTGATCCTGTTCTTTTTCGGCATCGGCATCGGCAGCTGCGTCAATGCCATGGTCGACCGCCGCGCGGATCGGGCAAGCGCGGGGGAAGCATGAAAAACAGTCTCAAGGTGCTGCGCGCCGAACACAACTGGAGCCAGGCCGATCTCGCCGAGCGGCTGGAAGTCTCCCGCCAAAGCGTCAACGCCATCGAAACTGGTCGCTACGACCCGAGCCTGCCGCTGGCCTTCCGGATCGCCGATCTGTTCGGGATGGCGATTGAGGAGATTTTT
>JBGTHW010000165.1:0-21050 GCA_041746035.1 Parasphingopyxis sp. | reverse complement strand
TATAGGCGCGGCGGCTTTCGAACATGAAGGCCATCGTGCCGTCGATCCTGTGCGGTTTAAGCTCCGCCTCGCTCGCCGCTTTCCAGCTTGCAAGGTCCGGGCC
Organism: Parasphingopyxis sp.; assembly: GCA_041746035.1. GTDB lineage: Bacteria > Pseudomonadota > Alphaproteobacteria > Sphingomonadales > Sphingomonadaceae > Parasphingopyxis. The sequence goes on along the minus strand of JBGTHW010000165.1, from coordinate 20,947 downwards.
GTGGCTGGTCATGATATTGTGCAGACTCATAGCGCCGGGGGCAAAGCCGTCGGCCTTGGCATCGTATGCACCGTGGATCAGCCCCATACACTCGCTCATCAGATTGCGATGGAACCAGGGCGGGCGGAACGTGTCCTCGGCCACCATCCAGCGCGGCGGGAAAATGACGAAATCGCAATTGGCCGTGCCCGGCTGATCGCTGGGGCTCGTCAGCACCGTGAAGATCGACGGATCGGGATGGTCGAAACTGACCGTGCCGATGGTGTTGAAGCGCGCCAGCTTATAGCGCCAGGGCGCGAGATTGCCGTGCCAGGCGACGACATCGAGCGGCGAATGATCGAGCGTGGTGCGCCACAGGCTGCCGCGCACCTTGTGGATCAGTTCGAAGTCTTCCTCGATGTCCTCGAACGCGGCGGCGGGCGTCTCGAAATCACGCGGCGCCGCTAGCCCGTTTGCGCCGAGCGGGCCGAGCTCGGGCAGGCGGAACAGCTCACCATGATTCTCGCCGACATAACCGCGCGCCGCGCCGTCGGGAAGTTCGACGCGAAAGCGCACGCCGCGCGGGACTAGGCCGATCCAGCCGGGCTCGAGATCGAGGATGCCAAGCTCGGTCAGCAGCCTGATCCGCCCCACCTGCGGCACGAAGACCAGCTCGCCATCGGCATTCATGAAAACGCGCCGGTCCATATCGGCGGTCGCGGCATAGAGATGCACGGCGACGCCCTGGAAATCCGCGGGATCGCCGCTCGCCATCATCGTCGTCATGCCGTCGATCATGTCGGTCCTGGCCGATGGCATCGGCTGGGGCGACCAGCGCAAGCGGTTGGGCGCAAACGGCTTGTCGATGGTGCCGGGGGCGAAACCGGGCGCGCCCTCATAAGGCTCATACGCCCCGTGATCGCCGCTCGGCCGCATGCGATAGAGCCAGCTGCGATGATTTTCGGCTCGGGGCGCTGTGAAGGCGGTGCCCGAAAGCTGTTCCGCATAAAGACCGAAGACCGGGCGCTGCGGGCTATTGCGGCCCTCGGGCAATGCACCGGAGATAGCTTCGGTGGCAAACTCGTTGCCAAAGCCGGACTGGTATTTGGGGTTGGTCATTATTCTTTCCTCCCCCCTCCCCTTAAGGGGAGGGGCAGGGGGTGGGGAAGTCCCGATCCATTTACGGCTTAGCTTACGGTAACGGAACCCCCCCACCCCAACCCCTCCCCTGAAGGGGAGGGCCTTTTCTTGCCTAAGCCTCTTGCTTCGCCGGTATCACCCCGCGCCGCACCTGATCCAGCTCGATACTCTCGAACAGCGCCTTGAAATTGCCTTCGCCGAAGCCTTCATTGCCCTTGCGCTGGATGATCTCGAAGAAGATCGGGCCGACCATATTCTCGGTGAATATCTGAAGCAGCAGTCCCTCGCCGGTTTCGGGAGACCCGTCGATCAGTATCTTGCGCTTGCGCATTTCCTCGACATCGTGGCCATGCCCCGGAATGCGATCACTGAGCAGATCGTAATAGGTGTCGGGTGTGTCCTGAAACCGGATGCCATTGTCGCGCAGCGTGTCGACGGTCTTGAAGATATCGTCGGTCGACAGGGCAATATGCTGGATGCCCTCGCCCTTGTAATCCTTGATGAATTCCTCGATCTGCGAATGCTCGTCCTGGCTTTCGTTCAGCGGGATGCGGATCTTGTCGTCCGGCGCGGTCATCGCGCGGCTGAACAGGCCGGTAGAAGCGCCTTCGATATCGAAATAGCGGATCTCGCGGAAATCGAAGATGCGCTCATAATATTCCGACCAGACATCCATCTGGCCGCGTCGCAGATTGTGCGTCAGATGATCGAGAGTATGGAGGCCGACGCTGTTGGCATCCGGCGATGCGTCCTCGACCGGCTGGAAATCGATATCGTAAATCGTTGCCGCGCCGGGCTTGTCGACGAGATAGAGGTTGGCCCCGCCAATCCCCTCGATCGCCGGGATATTGAGTTCCATCGGCCCGACCTTGCCCTCGACCGGCGTCGCGCCGCGCTCGACCGCCAGTTCCAGCGCCTTGTGCGCATCCTTGACACGGAACGCCATCGCATTGGCCGACGGTCCGCGCGTTTCGCGGAATTTCGCGGCCTGCCCGTCCGGCTCCATATTCAGGATGAAATTGATGTCGCCCTGTGTGTAGCGGCGGACATTCTTGGAACGATGATTGGCGATATGGGTGAAGCCCATATTGCTAAAAAGATTGGCCAATGCCTCGGGATCGGGGCCGGTGAATTCGACGAATTCGAAGCCATTAAGGCCCATCGTGTTTTCGGGTTTTTTCTGTTTCTCGGTCATGCTCGGTTTCCTGCAAATTTCTGTGGACAATCAACAACCAGCATAGAGGTCGGGTTCCGCCAGCTGGCAAAGGCGCAAGACGCGCCCCGGCTAATGCGCCAGCGAGCGGCTCAACCGGTGGACCGTCCAGTAAGCATTGGAATGGCAGTGCGAATTCATCGGAGAACTATAGCGCACAATTTGCGGTTTGTCAGGAGGCGAACGCCGCGCGGATATCAACTCCTTGAAGGCCTTCCTGTCTCGCTCTGTGGCAGTCCCGGCACGCGCTTACAGCCCCAGCAATTTTCCACGATTCTGCAACCAGTTCTGGCGTACGCTATAGGTGTGCTCGATAGCCCCGCGCTCGACCGGAGTGAGATCGGGGTGATGGGTTTCGAAGATCAGCACGACCCGGTCGCTGGCGGACCGGTTCCAGGCTTCATGTTCGAAACTGTCGTCGAAACCGGTGATCCGGCCTTCTTCCCAGCCATGTTCTTCCGTGCCGACCCGGATTGCGCAGTCTTCGGGCACGATAAGCGGCAGATGCACGGTAAGCCGCGTATTGGTTAGCCCGTGATGCGGCGGGATATGCGCGCCGGGCGTCAGCCGGGAGAAGAAAGCCTCCATCGGTACGCCATCGATGCGAACGATGTCCGCCTGTTTGAGCGCGGCGAGGGTTTTGGGGAAATGCCTGGCATGCTGGGTCTGTTGCATGCCCTTGAACAGATAGATCGCCCCCCAGTCGAGCGTGCCGCTCAGTTTTTTCCATTCCTCCGCCGGTATATTGGCGGGAACATAAGGCGTCATGGCATTCCGGTTTCGCACGACCTCCTCATATTCGCTCCTGATATCCTGCCATGAGGATTCGAGAGCCGTCGCCCAAGGAAGTTTTTCGTGCGCGGTCACCGGCTCTGCGGGAAGGTCCGGCATGTAGAATATCATCGGTCGCTGGTGCGGTCTCCTGAAATCGAAGGGGAGCGAATGGGTCATGCACCAGATCCCGGCTTCGACGCGGCTGACATCCTCGCCGGATTCTTTGGAAAATTCCGATACCGCGCTTGCATGCATCTCGGTGAGGAAATCGCACAGTGCCGCATCTGCCCGTGCCGAATGTTCGCGCATCAGCGGGTGGGCCTGCGGATGATCCTTGACCCGTCGGACGGCTGAGTCTGTATCGTCGCCGATCGACCAGACGGCGACCGCTTCCTCCAGCCTCCCGGCGCTTTCCAGTTCGGCACCGACATAGAGCGCGAGTTGCGCATTCTTCGGCTCCTTGCGGAACATCGCAAGCAGCTCATCGGGAGGCGGGGCGGGCTGGGTCAAGCTATGCTGGCTCCATCGGAAGAAGGGGATATTCGAGCCGGTCCCTATAGCAGCGCGCAAACGATGGCCAGATACGGCTAATCCCGGCCCAGCGACCAGCGTTGATCCCGCCGGGTTATCCTATTCGTCATACCAGCGCTGTTCGCGGCCCGCGACATCCGGGACGGCCTGACCGCGAGCGTTGCGGGCGGGTTCGTAGCGGAAGCGCTCGGTAATCAGGCGGCAGGTCGCTGCGTCCAGTTCGGCATTGCCGCTGCTATTGACGACCTGGCAGCGCGTGACGCGGCCATCCGCACCGACATAGACGCGGGCACCGACGGTGCCACGCGCCCGCCTGCGACTACCCGCCTGCGGATGATCTCGCGGGAGTATCTCGCCCGCTATCCGCCGTGCGCGCGAAACGATTGCGCCGCCGCCGGAACCGCTCCCGCCCGCCCCGCTACCCGTGCCGTCGCCTTCGCCACCCGCACCTGTGCCCGGGCCTTCCACTTCGGCAGCGCCCTGATCGCTTTCGACGCCGTCACTGGGATCGGGCGCGGCGCGGGTCTCGTTGCGCGTCGGCAGCTCGAACAAAGGTTCGGGGGCGGCAACCGGCGAGGCTTCGGAGCGCGGATCGGGCGGGGCAGCGGCCCCTTCTTCCTCAGGATCGGGCGATTGTGCGCTCTCGGGCGGCGGAGGAGCAGGCGGCGGTATATCGCGCACCTCGATAATATTCAGCGTCTCGCCGACTTCCTGGATAATGCTGACATGCAGCCCGGTGATCAGGATGAAGCCGATGCCGAAATGCACGGCGGCGACGGCCAGCAAGGCTTTCCAGTTCGGGCGCTTGCGGGGGCGGGACGTTGCCATCGGAAGGGTTTAGCACGGCAGGGCCGAACGGCCAGCGGGTGCCTATGCGATGACGCCCTTCGCCCGGAGTTCCGCGCGCTGGTCTTCGGAAAGGCGCAGCTTTTCTTCCAGCACGATATCCGTGTCCTGCCCCAGCGACGGCGGCGGAATGGGATCGTCCATCGGCGAAGCCGCAAGCCGCCCCGGGCTGGCGACCTGCGGGACGCCACCTACAGTATGGCTAAGGCCACGATGCTGCGCCTGGGGTTCGGCAAAGGCCTGCTCGATTGTGTTGATCGGGCCACAGGGGATGCTCTGCTCGGCCAGCGCCGCGTTCCAGTCCGAGCTTGCGCGCTGTTTCATCGCTTCGGCAAGCGGCGGTATCAACGTATCGCGGTTTTCGACGCGCGAGGCATTTGTCCGGTATCGATCGTCTGCGGCCATATCGCCCTGGCCCAACAGCTCGGCGAACCGCGCAAACTGCGCGTCATTGCCGACGGCGACGATGATCCAGCCATCCGCCGTTTCGAACGGTTGATAGGGCACCACATTGGGATGCGCATTGCCGGTGCGGCCCGGCGCGACGCCAGACACCAGATAATTCAGCGCCTGATTGCCGAGCGAAGACATGGCGACATCGAACAGGGCGATATCGATAGGCTGGCCTTCGCCGGTGCGATCGCGCTGATAGAGCGCGGCGAGAATCGCGGCGGCGGCGTTCATGCCGGTGGTGAGATCGACCATCGCGACCCCCATCCGGCGCGGCGGGCCATCGGCGTTGCCGGTGATCGACATGAAACCGCTCATCGCCTGGATCATCAGGTCATAGCCGGGTTTGTCGGCGTCCGGCCCGTCCTGTCCGAAGCCGGTGATCGAGCAATAGATGAGGCGTGGATTAACGGCCTTCAGGCTTTGGTAATCGAGACCGTATTTCTTGAGACCACCCCGTTTGAAATTCTCGACGACGATATCGCTCTGTTCGGCCAACTGGCGAATCAGCGTCTGCCCCTCAGGCCGGGCGATATCGATGGCGACGGATTTCTTGTTGCGGTTTGTGGCGAGATAGTAGCCTGCTTTGCGCTGCTCTCCTTCGCCATGCCAAGGCGGACCCCAGCCGCGCGTATCGTCGCCGCTGCCCGGTTTCTCGATTTTGATGATTTCCGCGCCGAGATCGCCGAGCATCTGCGTTGCCCACGGGCCGGCGAGGACGCGGGAAAGATCGAGGACGCGAACGTCGGAGAGGGCTTTTTGGGTCATATCATTTTTCTTGTCATTGCAAGCGCAGCGAAGCAATCCAGAGCGGGAGCGAGGGCGTTTGCGGCTCTGGATTGCTTCGCTGCGCTCGCAATGACGATTGGACTACCCCGTAAAAGCCTGAAACCCGGTAATCGCGCGGCCCAGAATCAGCGCATGGACATCGTGCGTCCCCTCATAGGTATTCACCGTTTCCAGATTCACCAGATGCCGTATCACATGATATTCGTCGGCAATGCCGTTGCCGCCATGCATGTCGCGGGCCATCCGTGCGATATCGAGCGCCTTGCCACAATTGTTGCGCTTGATCAGCGAGATCATTTCCGGTGCCCATGTGCCATTGTCGATATTGCGACCGACGGTCAGCGCGGCATTGAGTCCTAGCGCGATTTCGGTTTGCATATTGGCGAGTTTCAGTTGGATCAGCTGGGTTGCCGCCAGGGGACGCCCGAATTGTTCGCGCTCGAGGACATAATCTCGCGCGCGATGCCAGCAATCTTCCGCTGCGCCCATCGAGCCCCAGGCGATACCGTAGCGCGCCTTGTTGAGACAGCCGAACGGACCGGCAAGGCCTTCGACGTTCGGCAGCAGGTTTTCCTCCGGAACGAACACCTCGTCCATGACAATTTCGCCGGTGATCGAGGCGCGCAGGCTCATCTTGCCTTCGATCTTCGGAAAGCTGAGGCCTTCCATGCCGCGTTCCAGAACGAAGCCGCGAATGACATCGTCGTCGGTCTTCGCCCAGACAATTGCGATATCGGCGATGGGCGAGTTGGTGATCCACATTTTGGAGCCGGAGAGTTTGTAGCCGCCATCGACAGTCTTGGCGCGCGTCTTCATGCTGCCGGGATCGGAACCCGCATCCGGCTCGGTTAGCCCGAAACAGCCAACCATCTCGCCAGTCGCCAGCTTGGGCAGATATTTCTCGCGCTGCTCTTCGGTGCCATAGGTATGGATCGGGTGCATGACGAGCGAGGACTGGACGCTCATCGCCGACCGATAGCCGGAATCGACGGCCTCCACCGCGCGCGCCGTCAGCCCGTATGCGACATGGTTGACACCCGCACAGCCATAGCCCTCGATGGTGCAGCCCAGCAGGCCGAGTTCTCCCAGCTCGGTCATGATTTCGCGATCGAACCGCTCTTCGCGAGTTGCGGTCAGCACGCGCGGCAGGAGCTTGTCCTGCGCATAGGTGCGCGCGGTTTCATAGACCATTTTTTCTTCGTCGGTTAGCTGGTCTTCAAGCAGGAAAGGGTCGTCCCAGCGATAGGTGAAACTGGCCTTCGGCGCGGCTTTGACGGGCGTTTCTACATTCACGAAATCTGTCCTTGCTCCGATGTTTACGGCATTCTAGCACAGGCCCCGTCCGGCTTCGAGAAAAAGCGTGATGCACGTCACAACCGCGTAACCGAAACCTCGCCATAAGCAGGTCATCCCGAGGCGATTGCAGAGACGCTATCGTTTAGGGGAAGCCATCATGGGGCTCCCGGTTTTGCGACCCGACGGGAATTTCCATGGTGGCTTGATTTATTGGAGGCTAGACAAGCTCCACCGCCACGGCTGTCGCCTCGCCGCCGCCGATGCACAGGCTGGCCACACCGCGTTTCTTGCCCTGCGTTTCGAGAGCGCCGAGCAACGTCGCGATGATCCGCGTGCCACTTGCGCCGATGGGGTGGCCGAGCGCCGTGCCGCCGCCGTTCACATTGATCCTGTCATGCGGGATGCCGATGTCCTGCATCGCGAACATCGTCACACAAGCGAAAGCTTCGTTGACTTCCCACAGATCGACCTCGTCGACGCTCCAGCCCGCTTTTTCGAGCAGCTTGTTGATCGCGCCAATCGGGGCGATGGTAAATTCTGCGGGTTCCTGCGCATGCGCGGCATGGGCGACGATTTTCGCGACGGGGGTGTAGCCCTTGTCGTTCGCGACACTTTCGCGGGTCAGCACGACAGCCGCCGCGCCATCGGAGATCGAGCTGCTGGTGGCCGCCGTGATCGTGCCGTCCTTGGCGAAGGCAGGGCGGAGCGTCGGGATCTTGTCCGGATTGCCACGGCCCGGGCTTTCGTCGGTATCGACGGTCTGCTCGCCTTTGCGGGTCGAAAAGGTGACCGGCACGAGTTCTTTTGCAAATGCGCCGCTCTCGATAGCCGCATTCGCGCGCCGCAGGGACTCGATGGAATACGCATCCATAGCCTCACGCGTCAGCTGATACTGGTTGGCGGTTTCCTGCGCGAACGTCCCCATCGCGCGGCCTTCCTCATAGGCGTCTTCGAGGCCATCGAGGAACATATGGTCATAGGTCGTATCATGGCCGATGCGCGCGCCGCTGCGGTGCTTCTTGAGAAGGTATGGCGCATTGGTCATGCTTTCCATGCCGCCCGCGACGACGGTGTCGACCGTACCAGCAGCCAGCGCCTCGGCACCCATGATCACGGTTTGCATACCCGAACCGCAAACCTTGTTGACGGTCGTTGCCTGCACACTCCTGGGAAGCCCGGCCTTAACGCCGGCCTGACGCGCCGGTGCCTGGCCGAGACCGGCGGGCAGCACACAGCCCATATAGAGACGGTCGACATCGACTCCCTTGACACCGGCCCGCTCGACGGCGGCCTTGACCGCCGTCGCGCCAAGCTCGGTCGCGCTGACATCGGCGAGCGCCCCCTGCATCGCGCCCATCGGCGTGCGGGCATAGGACAGGATAACGACGGGATCGGTGGACATGGGACGACTCGCTTTGCTGGTTTCGATGGTTGTTTCGCAGCGCAACATAACCGTTCGACGGAAGAGTTTCCAGAGGCGACGGAGGTGCTTTCCCTTATCGCGATCGATCTGCTAGCGATGCATATTCGAAAGAGACTTAAGGGGAATATCGAAATGTCCATCCGTCCGATCGCCATTCATTCCACAATAGGCGCATTGGCCTTGATCGCCGCCACGCCGGTTTTGGCGCAGGAGGCCGAACCCGAACCCACGGAAGCACCGGAAAACGAAGCGCGGGAAGCGATGGAAGAGGGCGACGCCGTGGCTGCGGAAGAGGCCGCTCCGGCGACACCGTCTCCTGCCCCTGCCCCGGAAGCGGCCTCCACCGACGAATGGGATGTTGCCAATCCGCCGCTGCCGCGCCGCCAGGTCAATATCGACGTCACCGAGGGCACCTGGATGGATGTAGATATCAGCCCGGACGGGCGCACTGTCGCCTTCGATTTGCTCGGCGATATTTACACGATGCCGATTACCGGCGGTACCGCGACCGCGATTGCTTCTGGTCTCCCATGGGAAGTCCAGCCGCGTTTCTCGCCGGACGGCAGCCGGATCGCCTTTACCTCGGATCGCGGCGGCGGCGACAATATCTGGATCATGGATCTGAACGGCGCGAATATGCGGCAGGTGACGGACGAGGATTTCCGCCTGCTCAATCAGCCCGACTGGTCACCCGACGGGCGCTTTATAGTGGCGCGCAAGCATTTCACGACCGGGCGTTCGCTCGGCACAGGCGAGGTATGGCTGTATCATGTGTCCGGCGGGAGCGGCGTCGCGCTGGTCGAGCGACCCGGCGAAGATCACCAGAAGGATCTCGGCGAGCCGGTATTCTCTCCGGACGGATCCGGTATCTATTTCAGCCGCAACACGACGCCCGGGCCGATCTTCGAATATGCCCAGGATTCGAACACCCAGCTGTTCGCAGTCGAACGCTACGACATGGAAAGCGGCGAGCGCGAGACGGTGATTTCCGGCCCCGGCGGCGCGCTCAACCCGCGCCCGTCGCCCGACGGACGCTACATTGCCTTCGTCCGGCGCGAGCGGACCCAGTCGACGCTGTATCTGAAGGATTTGCAAACCGGCGAGGAACGCCGCGTCTATGACGGCCTCGACCGCGACATGCAGGAAACCTGGACGGTTTATGGCACCTATCCGCGCATGGACTGGACGCCGGACAGCCGCTCCATCGTGTTCTGGGCAGGCGGCGAAATCCGGCGGCTCGATGTCGGTAGCGGCAGCGTGACGCCGATCCCTTTCCGCGTGTCCGATACGCGCGACGTCATCGATCCGCCGCGCCCGCAAATCGAGATCGCCCCGGCGAGCTTCACCACCCGGATGCCGCGCTTCGAAAGCGTCTCGCCGGACGGTCGCCGCGTCGTCTTCGAAACCATGGGTCATCTCTATATCCGCGATCTCGGCGGCAGCGGCACACCCCGCCGCCTGACCAGCCAGAACACGGCCTTCGAATTGTTCCCCAGCTGGAGCCGCGACGGCAGCCGGATCGTCTATGTCCGCTGGACCGACCAGAGCCTCGGCGAAATCCGTACGATGAGTGCGAGCGGCGGCGGCGACCGGGCGGTTACTTCGCGACCCGGCCATTATCGCCGGCCGCGCTTTTCTCCTGATGGCAACAGCATCGTCTACGAAAGCGGCGAGGGCGGGTTCCTGACCTCGCCCGACTATTCGGGCCAGAGCGGTGTCTATCTGATCCCGGCCGCGGGCGGCGAGGCGGTGCGTGTAACCGATAGCGGCGAAACACCGCATTTCGGCGCATCCAGCGACCGCATCTTCATGACCATCAGCGAGGAGGACAAGCAGAAGCTGGTCAGTGTCGACCGACTGGGCGGCGACCAGCGCGTCCATGCCTCTGGCGAACTCGTCACGCACTATCAGGTCGCGCCCGACGGTCGCAATTTTGTGTTGCAGCAGGATTACGGTGCCTATGTCATGCCGCTGCTGCCGGGCACGCAGGACATAACGGCAGGCATCGAGAATACCGGGCTGCCCGTGGTGCGCGTCAGCGACGAGGGTGCGAGCTATCCAAGCTGGAGCAATGACGGCGCGCGGCTGCACTGGACGCTCGGGCCGACGCTCTACACCGTCGAGACCAGCGCGCTGTTTCCTGCGGCCCCGCCCGCCGAAGGACAGGAGCGGCCTGCCTTTGTGCCGCCCGAAAGCGGCGTTTCGCTGGCGATACCGGTCGAGGCCGATCAGGCCACGGCGCGCATCGCTTTGACCGGCGCGCGGATCGTCACCATGCGGGACGATGCGGGCGGCATTATCGAAAATGGCACGATCCTGATCGATGGCAACAGGATAGCGGAAATCGGTCCGTCCGCGTCCACCCCGGTCCCCGCCGGATACCGCACCGTCGATGTCGCGGGCGCGACTATCGTGCCGGGCTATATCGACGGCCATTCTCACGGATCGCAGGGCGTCGACGATATCATTCCGCAGACCAACTGGGACATGATTTCGCATCTCGCCTTCGGGGTGACGACGATCCACGATCCCTCGAACACCGCGAGCGAGGTGTTTCCGGCATCGGAAATGCAGCGGGCGGGGATGATCCTTGCGCCGCGTATCTATTCGACGGGCGAGATCGTCTATGGCGCGCGCAGTCCCAGCCGTTATGCGCTGATCAACAGTCTCGACGATGCCCGCGATCATATAAGGCGGCTCGCCGCGCAGGGCGCGCATAGCATCAAGAATTACAACCAGCCGCGCCGCGACCAGCGTCAGCAGGTCGTCGCTGCCGCGCTGGAAGAAAATATCGCCGTCGTCGCCGAGGGCGGATCGCTGTTCGGCATGGACATGACGATCATCGCCGACGGCAACACGGCGCTGGAACATAATATCCCGCAAGCGATGCTCTATGAAGATGTGCTGAGCTTCTTCAGCCAAACTCAGGTCGGTTATAATCCCACACTGGTCGTCACCTATAGCGGTCTGGCCGGCGATCCTTACTGGCGCGCCCACACCGATGTCTGGCAGCACCCGATCCTGTCGCGTCACGTTCCTCCGCGCCAGCTTCAGGCGCGCTCGGTGCGACGGACGATCGCCCCCGAGGAGGATTATGTCGATGACGAGAGCGCGGCAATGGCGCATGCGCTCGCGCAGCGCGGTGTGCCGGTGAGTATCGGCGCGCACGGCCAGGAAGAAGGCCTGGCTGCGCACTGGGAAATGTGGAGCTTCGTGCGCGGCGGCATGTCGCCGCTGGAGGCGCTGCGCGCGGCGACGATTGCGCCGGCCCGGATCTATGGATTCGACCGCGATATCGGCAGCCTGGAGGCCGGCAAACTGGCCGATCTTGTCGTGCTCGATGCCGATCCGACGGTCGATATCCGGAATAGCGACGATATCCGCTATGTCATGATCGGCGGGCGCATGTACGACCCGCTGACGATGAACGAAACGGTGACGGGGGACCGGACCCGGCAGCCCTATTTCTGGGAATAGCGACGAACCGACTCGCACGCGCGATACATTGCACCCGCACCTTGACGCCGGTCATTCGCGCGCAAGCTTCGTGGCGCTATGAAGGGGTCTCACGGGTGGGAGGAACTGTTCGCCATGCGAGCCATCGTCGACAATACACTACGAATTCCAGCATTGCTGGCGCTATTGGGCGTGCTGGTGTCCGCCTGTGCCGGAGCTATTCCGCAATCCGGTGCACCGCAGACCGCGAGTACGAACGCAAGTAGGACCGCGCCCAGCCGTCCCTATGTCGCGCCGCCGCCGGGACCCGCGCCGCCGCCCCGGGCTGTGGAGGGCCCGAGCCGGGAACTGGAGAACGCGATCCGCTCGCTCGGCAGCAGCTTCAATGGCGAAGTCGGCATCGCTGTCCGCGATATCGATCAGGGCTGGACGGTCTCATGGAATGGCAGCCGTTACATGCCGCAGCAGAGCGTCAGCAAGATGTGGGTGGCGCTGACCATTCTCGATTCGGTGGATCAGGGTCGCCTCTCGCTTAACCAGAATGTCACCGTCACGCGCGACGATTTCGTCGTATTCCATCAGCCGATGCGCGCGCAGGTCGGGGCCAATGGCTATCAGACCACGCTGAACTATCTGTTCGAACAGGCAATGACGCGTTCGGACAATCTTGCCAATGACAAGATGCTGTGGATTACGGGCGGACCCGATGCGGTCAACGGCTATCTCCGCCGCCATAATCTCGACGGCTTGCGCTTCGGACCGGGCGAACGACTGCTGCAAAGCGGTATCGCCGGGGTCGAATGGCGGCAGAGCCTTGCCAGTGGCAATGATTTCTACACCGCGCGCGCCAATCTCCCGGCTTCGGTGCGGCGGGCGGCAATGGACCGCTATCTTGCCGATCCGGTAGACGGCGCGACCGCCGATGGCACCGTCGAGGCGCTGGCGCGGCTACAGCGCGGCGAACTGCTCTCGGCGCGCTCGACTCAGATCATGCTAAGCGCGATGCGCAACTCGCGTACCGGACCGCAGCGGCTGCGCGGCGGCGTTCCGTCGGGCTGGACTTTCGGCCACAAGACCGGGACCGGGCAGAATCTGAACGGCATGACCGCCGGCTATAACGATATCGGTATCGTCACCGCGCCAGACGGGCGCAGCTATGCTGTGGCCGTGCTGATCGGCTCGACCCGGGTCGGGATTCCCGAACGCCAGCGGCTGATGCAAGCAGCGATGGGGCAGACGGTGAGCCACCATCTGCGCCGCCGCTACGAGGTGTTTACCGGGAATTAGGCCGCATAGGTTCGTGCACCATGCCGCGCTGTCATGACATGACGGTCTTTTGTCGCCATCGAACGCCGCCGGATCGTATCGAGGAAAACCCATTCGCTGCGCGCCTCATCGGGAGTGAGTGTAACGGTCATGTAACCGCGATCCGCCGTATTGGCCCAGCGCATTGTCTCGCTTGCCCCGACCAGAGCGCCCGCGACCCGCGCCGGATCGACGCCGGGCAGGAAGCTCTCGAAACCGGGCGAGGTGACGCTGTGCCCGGCCATTTCGACGCCCACCGGCGTTCCGTCCAGCGACAGATCGTGCGCCCAGCCATTATGACTGTCGCCGCTCAGCACGATCAGATTGGCATCGGCCTCCAGCGCGCCGCGCAACAGGCGGTCGCGTGCCGCCGGGTAGCCATCCCATGCATCGAGGTTGAGCGGCAGGCCCTGTCGCGCCGCCGCAGCCAGCAGCCCCGACCGTTCGCGAACCGGCTCGGGAGCATTCTCCGGGATATTGTCATAGAAGGCCTGTGGATAATTGATCGTGCCCATCACGGTCTGTTGCGACAGCACCTGCCAGCGTGTCCCCGATGCCGTCGAGGCCGCCAAGGCATTGGCCAGCCATGCCTCCTGTTCCGCGCCGAGCATCGAGCGTTCTTCCGCCGACCAAGGGCCATCGCGGAAAGCGCGCAATCCGGCTTGTAAATCGCCCGCCCGGGTCGCGACCCTATAGTCCAACTGCTCGCTGCGCCCGGTGATCCGCGTTTCGGGGAGAAAGATCGTGGCAAGATCGCCCACCTGATACCTGTCCCACGGTGCATCGGAGACCGGCATCCAGTCGCGATAGGCCTGTAACGCCGCTGCCTTGCGTATTGCCCAGTCGCCCTCGTCCGGCTGGTGATTTTCCGCGCCGCCGACCCAGGGATCGTTGGTGATTTCATGGTCGTCCCAGCGCGCGATCATCGGAAAATTACGGTGGAGCGCCTGCAAGTCGGGATCGGCCCGATAACTCTGATAGCGCAGCCAGTAATCGGCAAGAGCAATGGTTTCTGTGGCGGGATCGATGATCCTTGCGGCCAGAGCCTGTTCCTCGGAAGGATAAATGCCGCGCGCATATTCATAAAAATAATCGCCGGTATGGACGACGAGGTCGAGATCGTCGCGCGCCGCCGCATGGGCATAGGCATTGAAAAACCCGAAACGAATGTTCGAGCAGGACATGACGCCGAGCCGAAATTGCCCGACAGGCCCCTCGGGCAGCGTCCGCGTTCGCCCGATGGCGGAGGCCGTGCCATCCGGGGCGAGGAACCGGTAATAAAACCAGCGATCCGGTTCGAGATTTTCAACAGTGATTTTTGCGGTGAAATCATGCGCGCTATGTGCGTTCCCCTCACCATAGGACACGATTCGTCCAAACTCCGGGTCTTCCGAAACTTCTGCCCGAAGGACCGGGTTCCCCTCCGAAACATAGCGCGTCCAGAGTAAAACGGTGTTCCGGTTCGGCTCGCCCGAGGCGACATCGTGCGTAAAGCCGCCTGCGGACAATACCCGCGCGGTCGCCGGTGCGGCCAGCGCGGTGAGTCCGAACAGGCCGGTCTGGAGAAGCAGGCGGCGATCGATGGTCATCGTCATGCGGCAATCCTCGGGTTGCAGGCCTTATGCGCCATTCGCGTTGCAGTGCAATGACTCGCGAAAACCTAGAGCCGCGTCCGCAAACTCCAGAGTTCCGGAAAAGCGCGCTTCGACAGTGTCGATTGCAGATAAGGTACGCCCGCCGTGCCGCCCGTCCCGCGCTTGCCGCCGATGATCCGCTCGACGGTTACGACATGCTTGTGGCGCCAGCTTGCCAGCGCATCGTCGAGATCGACGAGTTTCTCAGCCAGCTGATACAGTTCCCACCAGCGCGCGGTATCTTCATACACCCGCACCCAGGCGAGCTCGACCGCCTCGCTCGGTTCGTAGGATTGCGACCAGTCGCGCTCAAGGGCTTTGGCGGGCATCGACAATCCGACGCGGGCGGCGGCGCGATTGGCTTCGTCCCAGATACTGGGCGCGTTTAATGCTGCTTCCATCGCAGACCGCACCTCCGGCTCGTCTTCATGGAAATCGAGATGTCGTGCATCTTTCAGCCCCAGCATGAATTCGACCTGCCGAAACTGGCCCGACTGAAAACCCGAACTCGACCCCAGCACATGGCGGAATTTCGTGTAATCCGCAGGTGTCATCGTTGCCAGCACATCCCAGCTCAGCGTCATCACCGCCTGGATCCGGCTGATCCGCGCCATGCCCTTATATGCGGGAACCAGATGATCGGTGCGGATCAGCTCCAGCGCCTGTTCCAGCTCATAAATCATCTGCTTCAGCCACAGTTCCTTGGTCTGGTGAAGGATGATGAACAGCATTTCATCATGCAAGCTGGACACCGGATGCTGCGCGTCGAGTAACGTATCGAGCGCGAGATAACCGCCATAGGTAACATCGTCCGGAGAGCGCGACATCAGATTCTGTCGGCCCTGCTTACAACCTCGGCAGCCCTGAGCGCAGCGAGGATTTTCAGCAAGTGGGCAAGATCGTGCACTTCGATCGTCACCTTGAAGCCGTGAAAACTGCTGTCGCGGGTTTCCAGCTTCACATTGATAATGTTTGCGCCGTGCTTGCCGAATATGTCGGCCATGATCGCGAGCGCGCCGGGTTCGTTCTCGAGCACGGCCATAAGCTGCGCGGTGCCGCCATCCGATCCGTCGCCCCAGCTGATGGCGAGCCAGTCCGCATCGTCGCCATCGGAGAGCGTTTCGCAGTCGATAGTATGTATTTCGATATCCTCGCTGCGACGCCTGATGCCGACGATCCGGTCGCCGGGCACCGGATGGCAGCATTCGGCGAGCTGAAAGGCAACGCCGGGGGTCAGGCCTTCGATCGAAATCGACTGTTTCCTGGGCGGGACGATACTCTTCAGCGTATCCTCATCGACATCCGGCATCAGCGCTTCGATCAGTTCGCGGTCATCGATTTCCCGGCGCGCGATTTTTTCCATCAGCGCCGTTTCCTCGGCAACCTTAAGCCGCTCAAGAGCATTCCGCCGCGCCTCGCCGCCAATCGGACCCGGCAACCGCGCGACGATCTGGTCATAAAGTTTGCGCCCGAGGGACACCGTTTCCTCTTTTTCCTTTTTCCGGATGAAGCGGCGGATTGCGGCGCGCGCCTTGCCGGTAACCACGAAAGTCAGCCAGCCTGGATCGGGGTTCTGTGCATCGTCCCGCAGGATTCGGACCTGATCGCCATTATCGAGTTGTGTGCGCAGCGGCACGATCCGGCCATTGACCTTCGCACCGACGGTCTGGTTGCCGAGATCGGTATGAACTTCGTAGGCAAAATCCACAGGAGTCGCGCCCTTGGGCAGCTGGATCAGTTCGCCGGCCGGACTGAAAGCGAAGATGCGATCCTGATACATCGCCATGCGGGTATTTTCGAGCAGCTCTTCGGGGCTTTCCGTCGTCTCGAGTATTTCGATCAGATCGCGCAGCCACCCCGCCTGTCCATCGGGACGGTCGCCGGATTTGTAGCTCCAGTGCGCGGCCAGCCCGAATTCGGCCTGGTCGTGCATCGTCTGGCTGCGGATCTGGATTTCGATACGACGATCTTCGCCATATTGCACGGCCGTATGGATCGAACGATAGCCATTGCGCTTGGGCGTCGAAATGTAATCCTTGAAACGCCCCGGCACCATGTGCCATTTTTCGTGGAGAATGCCGAGCGCCTGATAGCAGGCCGCGACGTCGGGCACGATCGCGCGAAAGGCGAGTACATCGGTTAGCGTTTCAAAACTGACATGCCGCTCCGCCATTTTGCGCCAGATCGAATACGGATGTTTTTCACGTCCCGTCACGTCGGCATCGACACCATGCGCGCCCATCGTGAGCCTGAGGTCTTTCGAAATGCGCTCGATAGCTGCCTCTCCGTCGCCTTCGCGCAGGCGATCCAGCCGCGTCGTGATCGATTCATAGGCGTCCGGCTCAAGCTGCTGGAAGGCGAGGGTCTGCATTTCTTTCATGAACTCGTACATGCCGATGCGCTCGGCGAGCGGGGCATAGATATCCATCGTCTCGCGGGCGATCCGGCGGCGCTTTTCCTCATCCTCGATGAAATGCAGCGTGCGCATATTGTGCAACCGGTCGGCAAGTTTGACAAGCAGGACACGGATATCGCCCGACATTGCGAGCAGGAATTTACGCAGATTCTCCGCAGCGCGTTCGGTATCCGACTGCGCCTCGATCGTGGAGAGCTTGGTAACGCCGTCGACAAGTCGACCGACGCGCTTGCCGAAGAGTTTGTCGATTTCCTTCCGGGTGGCGACCGTGTCCTCGATCGTATCATGCAGGATTGCCGTGGCAATGGTTTCGTCATCGAGGCGCAGATCGGTCAGGATGCCGGCAACTTCGATGGGATGGCTGAAATAAGGATCGCCCGAGGCACGCTTCTGGCTACCGTGCGCATTGACCGAGAACACATAGGCGCGATTGATCAGCGCCTCGTCGGCATCCGGGTCATAGCTTTTGACCTTCTCGATCAGTTCATATTGTCTCAGCACCCGACCAAGATGGCCGGGTGCTGCAATAATGCAAGCAATTTAGCGCCTAGCCAGCATTTTCATTACATTCGGCCAGCTGTTCGGCGGTGAAGGCTTCGCCGCTGACGGCAAACGAAACCACGGTACCCAACTCGCGCGCCATGCGCAGGCATTCATAGCTATCGCGGCTGCCGGCGTTGTTCGTGCGACAGATATCGCCTTCGCAAACCCAGGCGGTACTGCGGATAATCTGAACGCGATCCGAAGGCGCTTCCGCCAGTTGCGCGGTGATCGGCGAGGCCGCCGAAGCCGCCGTGGCGGCGAACAGGAAAAAAACGGTGATCGTCGAGAGAAGTGCGGAAATCGTTCGTTGCATGATGGATGTCCTTTCTGGTTGGGGAGGAATGCGGGTGTCAGACGGCGGTCGCTGCAAACAGCGCAGCAGTGGTCGCCAGCGAGAGCAGGGCGGTGATGAGATTGTGCATGATCCGTTCCTTTTCATTTAGGTTGCGAATCACAACTTAGTCGATTAAGTTTTAGGTTGCAACTAAAAACTGAATTGCATTTGTGTTTTGCGCGGATGCGCTTTTTGCACTATGAGGAGAGATTATGGGTAAATTGACCGAACCTTTGAGAGAACTGGCCGAAAACGAATGCGGCCTTCCCTGCGCGCTGGAGGCGATGGGCGAACGCTGGTCTTTCATGATCCTGCGCGCGGCCTTTAACGGCCTCAAGCATTTCGAGGAGATGCAATCGAGCCTTGGCATCGCGCGCAATATTCTCGCCAACCGGCTTGGTCGGCTGGTCGAAAGCGAGATACTGGAGCGCCAGCCCTGCCCCGACGACCGACGCAAGGTGGAATACCGGCTGACCAAAAGGGGCGAAGGATTATTGCCCGCGATGATCGCGCTCAGGCAATGGGGCGAACGCTGGGGGACCGGCGTGCCGTCCAATCCGGAATTATGCGATAGCCGGGACCGGCTTCCGGTCAACGATGTCCGGGTGCACGCCCATGACGGACGGCCGCTCGACTGGCACGATCTCGAATGGGTCGATCAAAGCGAAATGATCGCCGAAGCTGCGGAATAGCTTCTGGCAGCCCGGATTTTTCTGCCTCTTGCTATTTGGGTGAGTCGTAATCCCCCGGAACACTCTGGCTCCGGGGCGGCGCGGACGCGGTAAGCCGCAGTGCCTCCGCCGATTGCGTCAGCGAACCGATTTCATCGGCCTCTTCCTCATCGTCGATCTGGACGCGTTGCAGGCTCTGCACCAGCGCTTCTTCCAGATGTTTGGGCTTGACCGTTTGTTCGGCGATCTCGCGCAGCGCGACAACCGGGTTTTTGTCGCGGTCCCGGTCAATCGTCAATTCCGCACCGCCGGAAACCTGGCGCGCGCGCTGCGCAGCCAGCAGGACAAGATCGAACCGGTTAGGTATCTTGTCGACACAATCTTCTACGGTGACGCGCGCCATGGCGAACTCCAGATAACAGCCAATTGGGAAGAAGCAGCCAGATAGGCGCGAGGCCCCGTCGTGTCAAGATTTTCGCACCTGTTGCGCCCGATGTTGCGATATTCCGTCAATTGCCGGATAGATGGGCTGCATGACCGAACAGGACCATTGCCAGACCATATTGCCGGAAGTCGCCGGACACCGTTTCGAACTTCTCACCGACGGACCGGAGCGCCTCGACGCGCTGGTCTCGCTCATCGATTCGGCATGTCATTCGGTGAAACTGCTATATTATATATTTGCCGGTGACGACGCGGCCCGCAAAGTCCGCGATGCTCTTTTGGCCGCGCATCGGCGAGGCGTACATGTTGCGCTTCTCGTCGACGGTTTCGGCAGCGAACGCACCGGCGACGATTTCTTCGCTCCGCTCAAGGAGGCGGATTGCTATTTTTGCCGCTACGAACCCAAGCGCAGCCGCCGTTTTCTTTTGCGCAATCACCAGAAGATGGCGATTGCCGACGATAAACGGGCGCTGGTCGGCGGCTCGAATGTCAAACAGGGTTATTATGCCCCTTACCCCACGGACGGCTGGCGCGATCTCGGCCTGTCCATCGCCGGACCGGCGGTCGCCCGGCTCAGCAATTATTTCGACGATATCGCACGCTGGTCGGCCTGCAAATACGCCGATTTCGAAGAACTGCGCTCGCTGTTGCACCGCCATCATCAGCAGGATGGCGATATCCGCTGGTTGTTCGGCGGCCCGACCCGCGAACTCAGCCCGTGGGCACAGACGCTGCGCAACGATCTCTACGGGGCCACCAGGGTGGACATGATCGCCGCCTATTTTGCACCGCACGCCGCCCTGCTGCGGCCTATTTGCGAAGCAGCGAAGCGCGGGCGCGCAAGGCTGGTGACGGCTTCCAAATCGGACAATACAACCACTATCGCCGCAGCACGCAACCGCTACCGCTATCTGCTGCCCGCGACCGAGATCTATGAATATCAGCCAATGCGGCTGCATACCAAGCTCTATGTCATCGACGATTTCGTCTATATCGGTTCAGCCAATTTCGATATTCGCAGTCTCTATCTCAATCTCGAAGTGATGCTGCGCATTCGGGATGCCGGGTTCGCGGCGTGCATCCGCGCCTATATCGATCATGAAATCGCCGACAGCGAGCGCATTACGCCCGAAGCCTATGCCGAAAGCTGCACCATATGGACGCGCGTCAAGCGACGGCTATCCTATTTCCTGATCTCGGTGCTCGACTATAATGTCTCCCGACGCCTGAATTTCGGACTCGACGGGCGATAGCGCCACTCAGTTTTTCCAGCCCCAGAACAGAACGGCGGGCGGAATGTTCCACCATTCGCGATCCTTTTCGATCCGGTCGAAATTCGGCGCGATATAATTGCGGCATTTCGGCGAAAACTGATAGACGAGAAACGCCCCGCCCGAGCGGACGACGCGGCCTGTTGCCGCTCCGATCTCCTCGCCCACGCCATCCGGCAGTGTCGAAAAAGGAAGGCCGGACAGCACATAATCGGCCTTGTCGAAGCCAAGACTTGCAACGATTTTTTCGACATCGACCGCCGAGCCCAGCACCGCACGGAACCGGGAATCGGCGATATCGCGTTTCAGATAATCGATGAAATCCGGGTTGGGGTCGATGGCGATATAGGTTGCGTCCGGTTTCATCCGCTCCAGCACGGGGCGGCAGAAGGTGCCGACACCGGGTCCGTATTCGATGAAAAGCGTGGTATT
>JBGTHW010000164.1:0-2876 GCA_041746035.1 Parasphingopyxis sp. | reverse complement strand
CTCGATCGCCTCCGCATCGTCCCCGCCGATCCTGTCGAGGGCCACGGCACGGCTGTCGCGGGCGGGCTCTATGTCGCCGACGATTTCTATGCCGAGGTAATCACCGACGGTCAGGGCTATTCGGCGAGTTCGATCGAGTTTCAGGTGACGCGCTGGCTGTCGCTGCTCTCCAGCATCAGCACGATCGGTCGCGCCAGCGCCGGCGTCGAAGTCAGTATCGATTATTGAGAAGAGCGAGTTGCTCTTCGACAATGAAATAAAAAAAGTCTCGATCAAATGTGTGAGGCGGCGCGACGGGAGAGGCTGCGCAAATCCAAACACTAAACAAGGCTACAGAGTTCTCGCCAGAGCGGGAGGAATAATTGTAGAATCGTCATTGCGAGAAGCGAAGCGACGAAGCAATCCAGAACGGCAGGCGATAGTGTCTGCGGCTCTGGATTGCTTCGCTGCGCTCGCAATGACGATTCCGGTTCAACTTAAAATGCTCGCAGCATGGTTAAGAAGGTGTATAACCTCTCCACCCGCATGACTGGCGATTCGAGATGGTTCACCATCGGGGAGTGCGGAGATCAACGCCGATCGCCTGGGCATCACCTTAAGGAAGGAACTGCCCATGCATATCGCCATGCTCCTCTATCCCGGCCTGACCCAGTTCGACCTTACCGGCCCTTATGAAGTCTTCGCCCGCGTCCCGGACACAACCATCGATCTCGTCTGGAAGGACCCCGACCCCGTCGCCGATGGCAGCGGCCTGCGTATCGTCCCCACCGCTACCTTCGACGCCTGCCCCCGAACCGATGTCCTGTTCGTGCCCGGTGGCCCCGGCCAGCTGGCGATAATGGAGGATGCCGAAACGCTGGACTGGCTCCGCGCGCAGGCGGACGGCGCGCAATGGGTGACGTCGGTCTGCACGGGATCGCTGGTCCTCGCCGCCGCAGGGCTGTTGACCGGCTATCGCGCCACCTGCCACTGGCTGTCGCTGGAGCAGCTCGCGCTGTTCGGTGTCGAGCCGGTCGCCGAGCGCGTCGTTATCGACCGCACCCGCATCACCGGCGCGGGCGTCACCAGCGGCATCGATTTCGCGCTGACGCTGGTGGCCCAACTCCACGGCGAGGCCACCGCCCGCGCGATCCAGCTCAGTATGGAATACGACCCCGCCCCGCCCTTCGATGGTGGCTCGGAAAAGAGCGAAAAGCCCGAAATTGTCGCGGCTATGCGCGAGCGCGCGAAGGCGTTTCAGGCGGCGCGGGAGAGGGCCGCCGAACGGGCAGCCGAAAGACTACCCCCTCCCCTTAAGGGGAAGGGCAGGGGGTGGGACCAGAGCGAAGCGCAGCGAGCGTAACGCGGCCGGATGTCCATAATGCCGAAAGCGTCTATCCGCATCGGTGGATCATGTTCGCTTTGCGCCGCTCCATATCCACCCCTGCGCTCTCCCTGGAGTTCTGACGATTTTAGGGTAAGCCAGCGCCGTCATTGCGAGCGCAGCGAAGCAATCCAGAGCCTTGCGCGATCCGCTCTGGATTGCTTCGCTGCGCTCGCAATGACGATTCAGCGATATTTCATCGTGCTCCAAAGGGAAGAGAGGCGGAAAACCGCAGCTATCCAGCCCGCCTATGAATGCTCCATCATCAGTTCGAGATTGATAATATATCGCGCCAGCGAAAACAGGAAGCGGTTGGATTGAAGATCCGAATTGTTCACCGCCTGCCCGACCTTCAGATAGATACTTTCGACATGATTGCGTGTCGCTTCATCGTCGATGCGGGGGATAATTTGCGATCCGGACCAGGACAGATACCCCCTGTTGTCCATCACCAGCGGGTCCGTTGTCGGCGCGCCGAACTTGCCGATGGCGATTTTGCCGTCATTGCCCTCGACCAGCCGGTTGAAGAGGTCGCCGGTGTGTTTGCGGGCATAGCTGTAGATTTCCCGCTTGGGCCTGCTCGCTTCGGTGAGGCCGCGTTCCTTCTCGACAAAATAGCTGATCAGCGGGCCGCTCATCGGAATCAGCAGCGGCAGGCTGCCGCCGGGCAAAGGCAGCGAGGCGATTTTCTTGTTGGCGATCTGACCATAGCTATAATGCCGGATAAGGTTGAGCCTGGCGAGCTTGCTGGACGTCTGATCGAGGGCGAAGGCGTTCATCGCAGCCAGCTCCCGGTCGAGCGCCGCCATCTGGTCCGCCGGATAGTCGCCTTCGAGCAGGACGTTGGGATGCTGGCTCGACAGCATGCCGCGATACATGCCGTCCCGTCCCGGGTCGGGATCCGGGAAAGCGCCTTTGGTGTTTCGCGTGAAAAACGTCGTGGTTGTTCGTTGATAAAGCAGATCGTCAAGATAGAAATTCGTGAACTGCAAATTCTCCAGAAGAACGCGATACTGGAAAAGCTCCTCGAAATGCGTGCGCGACCGGTTTATCATCGTCGGCGACAATATCCCGAGCTCCAGATTGCGGTGGAGGGTCGTCATATTGTTGCCGACGATCGAATCCATATTCTGTCCGTGCAGAATATGAGCCGATCCGGCGGGGCGCGCGGCAAAGCCCAGATGAACCCCTCTCGTGTGCACGAACTCGTGTTTCATACAGTCGACAAGATAGCGGTTGATGTCGTCGCTGCCCGTCGTTTCGGACGGCAGCTCGTTCAGCTCGATATCGAAATTGCGCGCCAGCGGAACAGCCCGGCCCATCCCGTTGTCGCCGGAAAAATCGACCGTGAAACACCGGATGGCGTCGCGATCCATGAACTGGCGGAGCGCCAGAAAAAGGACCAGGCTGTCGACGCCGCCGGAAAACAGCAGCGAAGCCGTGTCGCCGGTTCTTTGCAGATGCGCGGCATACTGCTCCATCGTTTCGTCGATCGCATCGGTAAAGGAGTGCG
>JBGTHW010000163.1:0-4468 GCA_041746035.1 Parasphingopyxis sp. | reverse complement strand
CGCCGCCGCCTCCCGGACCACCTCCTCCGCCACCACCGACCGGCGCGCGCTTCGAAGCGGTCACGCCGGCCGACGGTTGCCCGATCGGTACCACCGATACCGGCGCGATTGACGGCGACGCCGATGGCACGTTCGATTTCCGCACCTGTCAGGTTAGCGGCACGATTACCGGCACGGTCACGCTCTCGCCGAGTGCAGACGCTACTCGCGGGCTGGTCTACACGATCGCCGGTCGCGTCGATATCGGCGAAGATGTCGGTGGCGACGGCCAGGCCGGTGGCACGACGGGCGTTCTCAATATCGATCCGGGCGCGGTCCTGGTCGGTGGCGGCACGACCGACTTCATCGTCGTTCAGCGCGGTTCGCAGATGAATGCGGTCGGCACGGCGCAGGCTCCGATCATCTTCACGGCCCGCGCCAATTTCTCGGGCGGTGTCAATGCCAACTCGATCGGCCTGTTCGGCGGCCTCGTGCTGCTGGGTCGCGGCCCGATCAACCAGTGCCAGGGCGGCGGAACACCCGCCACAGCGAATTGCCAAGCCGAAGTCGAAGGCACGACCGGCGCATTCTATGGCGGCGAT
Source organism: Parasphingopyxis sp. (assembly GCA_041746035.1). Taxonomy (GTDB): domain Bacteria; phylum Pseudomonadota; class Alphaproteobacteria; order Sphingomonadales; family Sphingomonadaceae; genus Parasphingopyxis. The sequence continues at coordinate 3,887 of JBGTHW010000163.1, read as the reverse complement.
CAACCGGGTGCCGACAGCGGTACGCTGCGCTATGTCCAGGTTCGCTATCCGGGCTTCGAGGTCAGCACGGGCAACGAGCTGAACGGGATCACTCTGGGCGGCGTCGGCAACGCGACCGAAATCAGCTTTGTCCAGGTCCATAACAGTTCGGACGATGGCTTCGAATGGTTCGGCGGCACTGTCGACGGCGATCATCTCGTCGTAACCGGTGCGGACGATGACAGCCTCGATGTCGATAATGGCTATACCGGCACCAACCAGTTCATCATCGTGCGCCAGCGCACAGGCGGCGGCGACCACTATATCGAATCGGACTCGCGTAACCAGACGACGCCCTTCTCCGATCCGACCTTCGCCAATTTCACGTTCTATGGCGGCGGTGGCAGCGCGGAGAGTCCGAACGCTGTTCTCCAGCGTGAGGGCATCGTCAGCAGTCTGGTCAACGGTATCATCGGCGACAAGGATGCCTGTATCAATATCAATGACCAGGTAACGATCGATAACGGACCGCCGTCCTATAATTCGGTGGTTCTGGCTTGCGCCAATCCGTATACCGACGACGGCAATATTGATGTCGCGACGATCATGACGATCTTCGAGATGGATGCCAATAACGATCCCGACTTCACGCGGTCGGTTACCAATGGCTTCGTCAATGGTGCCAACGAGACGGGCGTTACGGCTGCGACCGTGGCCGATATCGATACGGACCTGATGCAGGTCGGCTACATCGGTGCCGTCGAAGAAGGTGCGACCGCCGACAATGTCTGGACGGCCAACTGGACGTGCGGCCTGTTCGGTTCGGCACTGCAGGGCAGCACCGAGACGGATTCCTGCCTCGCGACGCCGTTCTATAACGGCGCAGACGACGACGCCTAGGATAATCATGATCGGGCGGCTGCCGTATCCCGGCAGCCGCCTGTTTATGTCTTGAAATTCTATCGAAGAGAGTCGCCATGACGAAACACTTCAAGCTCGCGGGCCTTTTACTGGTTTCGAGCGCGCTGGTCGCACCTGCCGCCGTCGCGCAGACGACCACGCCCGATGCGGGCGATCCCGATCCCCTGCTGGATACGCCTGTCGAGGAAGAGGAAGATATCGATATCTCGACGACCGGCGGCAGTAATACACCGATTGTCGTCACCGGGCGCTTTATTCCGCAGCCGGTGCGCCAGTCCACCGAAGTGCTTTCGGTGCTTTCCTCTGAAGATATCGCGCGGACGGGGGAAGGGGATGTTGCGAGTGCGCTGACCCGCGTTTCCGGCCTTAGCCTGGTCGATGGCGGTTTTGTCTATGTGCGCGGTCTTGGCGATCGGTATTCTCTGGCGCTGCTGAATGGCTCGCCGCTGGCTTCTCCCTTGCCGCTCCAGCGTGCGGTCCCTCTCGATCTGTTCCCGACCAGCATCGTCGCCAGTACGCTGGTCCAGAAGACCTATTCGCCCAACTATACTGGCGAATTCGGCGGCGGCGTGATCAATATCACGACGCGCGCAATTCCCGATGAATCCTTCCTCACCATCGGCGGCAGCATCGGAGCCAATTCCGAAACGACATTGCAGACCGGCTATACCTATTATGGCAGCGACAGCGATTTCACCGGTTTCGACGATGGTAGCCGCGATCTTCCGGCGATTGTCCAGGCGGGCCTCGATAGCGGCGTGCGTATCCGCTTCGATCAGCCGGAATTCAACAATCCGGGTGACCCGAATTTTGTCGCCGATATTGCCGATATTTCGCGCAGCTTCCAGAATGCCTCGATCAATCTGGTACAGCGCAACGACGATATTCCGTTCGATGCCAGCTTCGATATTACGGCGGGCACGTATGCCGATATCGGCAGCGATTTCCGGCTCGGTGTAATCGCGACTGCCGGTTACGACAGCAGCTGGGAAACCCGTGGCGGTCTCCAGCAGCAGGGCGAACTGACCAATGGCGACCAGACCATCACCCCGAACGTAAACGACTTCAATTTCCTGTCGACCCAGAACCGGATCGTCGTCAACGGGCTCGTCGGTATAGGTGCCGAGTTCGGCGAGAGCAGCATCCGCTGGACCAACCTCTATATTCGCGATACGGCAAAAGAGGCCCGCATTCGTGTCGGTTCCCAGCGTGCGACATCGGCGGAAACCAATCTTATCCAGAATACCGAATGGTTCGAGCGGCAGCTGATCAGCACGCAGCTGGTCGGCGAATTCGAGTTCGGCGATTTCAATGTCGATCTTCGCGGCAATTATGCCAATGCACAGCGCGAAGCCCCTTATGAACGCGAAATCGGCTATGCTTTTAACGATACCGTAGGCGATTTCGTTTCCGACACGCGTACCAACGGCCAGACCAACTCGCTATCGTTCAGCGACCTCAACGACGACGTTTATGGCGGCCAGATCGACTTGACCTACAGTGTCTCGACTGCACGACGGTTCGATATCAGCGCGGGCTATGCCTATTTCCTGAACCAGCGCGATTTCGAACGGCGGGCGTTCCGTTTTGTCACGCAGACGCCACTGGCGGGCGGTCTGCCGCTGCCGGTCACCCAGCTGCGACCCGATTTCCTGTTCTCCGATGCGATCCTCGGCTTTTACGATATTTTTGTCGAGGAACGGACGGATGCGCAGGGCGGTGATGCCTTCATCTCCGAACTCGAAGTCCATGCCGGATACGGCAAGGTCGATATCGAGCTTTTCGACGGGTTCAGCGTGTCGGGCGGGGTGCGCTATGAGGATGCGACCGAATTCGTTACGCCGATCCCGTTTTTCGGCTTTCCGCTCAACCCCGATTTTGTGGCACCGCCGCTGAATAACGATTACTGGCTGCCGGCCGGAACGATCACCTGGAATTTCGCGGAGGATATGCAGTTTCGTGTCGCCGCGTCGCGCACCATCGCGCGACCGCAATTCCGCGAACTCGCCGCGCCGACCTATACCGATCCGAATACCGATCGCACCTTCCGCGGCAATCCGCGCCTGGTCGATAGCGAGTTCATTAATATCGACGGTCGCTTCGAATGGTATTTCGGGCGGGGTGAATCCTTCAACCTGGCCGGTTTCTACAAGGAAATCGACCGGCCCATCGAGCAACTGGCGACGACCGGCGACAACGATATCCAGATAACCTTCTTCAATGCACCGTCGGCAACTCTGTATGGCGTCGAAGCCGAGATCGTGAAATTCTTCCCGCTCTACAGTCTGGGTGGCCTTTTCGAATCGCGTCGGCTGCGCGGGCAGGTCAACTATACCTATACCCAGTCGGACATTTCGGCGGGACAGGGCGATCTGGTTGTCATCCCCGGTTTCGCGGATGCCCAGCCCGCATCGAACTTCATTCAGGACGGCGCGTCGTTAACCGGACAGTCCGACCATATTGTCAATCTCCAGCTTAGTCTGGAAGACGAGGACCGGCTGTCGCAGCAATCGATCCTGCTGACCTATTTCAGCGACCGCGTGACGGCGCGCGGTTCGATCGGCACCTCGCCGGACATCGAGGAAGAGGGTCGTATTTCGCTCGATTTCGTCTGGCGCCAGGGCCTCACTGTCTTCGGCATGCCGGTCGAGGCAAGCCTGGAAGTGCGCAACATTCTCGATGAGGATTTCCGCGAGTTCAACCGCGCCCCGGACGGGTCGGAAATCAGCGCGCTTACTTATGAGCGGGGTCGCAGCGTTGCCTTTGGTATCAGCACGACTTTCTAGTATCTATCCATTTGCGAGCATCGGGGCGGCGGGAGAAATTCTTGCCGCCCTTCTTTTTTAGGGGTCGCAGTCCTCGCATTATGTGTGTTGCTTTCCTATATCGGTAATATGGTTGGCGCGCCGCGCCGGTTGCGCTATTGATCGACACCCGAGGGAGAAAAGCATCATGGGTATTCGCGATTTCATTTCGAAACAGTTCAT
>JBGTHW010000162.1:0-4591 GCA_041746035.1 Parasphingopyxis sp. | reverse complement strand
ATGCCAGCGGTTGCCCCCGGCAATTTCCCCGGCTTGCGGATCGGCAAGAAGCCCGCGCCGATTGTTGCCGCCACCGCCGCGCCGAAGATGAAGCCGCGCGCCTCGATGCCGGCAATCAGGCGCGTATCGGCGGGCACGTTCGCCGCCAGCCGCTCGATGGTGGCTTTTAGACCCGCCGGATCGGCAAGCAATGTCGTGATATCGCGAAACCGGACGCCCTCGACCGGCCAGTCCGGGATAGTGCGGATCAGGCTTTTGAGATCGGATTTTTCCAAGCCTAGTGCTTAATATCGCGCCAGACATTCTGGTAAGCGAGCCATGCCAGCACGGTCCCGATGACGAGGAAGATCAGCACCGCCCAGCCGAGCGACTTGCGGTCTTCCATCTTCGGTTCGGCCGTCCAGATCAGAAACGCCGACACATCCCGCGACATCTGCTCGATTGTCGCCTCGGTGCCATCGGCATAGGCGACCTGTCCATCGGCGACGAGCGGAGGGGCCATGGCGAGATTGAGATTCGCGAAATAGGGATTGTAGTAAAGCCCGGTTCCCGGTCGGGCTTCTTCCGGCAATTCGGCAGGCGGGTTTCGATAGCCGGTCAGCAGCGAATAAACATAGGGCGCTCCGCCATGCCGTGCCTTGGTGATCAGCGAAAGATCCGGCGGCAGCGCGTTGTTATTGGCCGCGCGCGCCGCCGTCTCGTTGGCGAAAGGCGACGGGAAATGGTCCGACGCGAGCGCGGGACGAGTGTCGTCCTCACCGGTTTCGGGATTTACCGAGGGGATCTGGATTTGCCACTGATCGGCGATGGCATCGACTTCCGGCTCGGTAAAGCCAAGGTCCTTCAGGTTGCGGAAGGCGACATAGCGCAGCGAATGGCAGGCGGCGCAGACTTCCTTATACACCTGAAACCCGCGCTGGAGCTGCTGGCGGTCGAAACGGCCCAGCGGTCCATCGCTGGAAAAACCGACGGGCTCCGGCTCGCGATGAAATTCGTGCTCGGCTGTCTCGACGGGCGGATTGCCAACATAGGCAATCGCGCCGACGATCAGCGAATAGCCGAGGACGACCACAAAGCCGATGCCGACAAGAAATCCGATAATGCGTACCATCTGTACGAAACCCCTTATTCGGCCGGAGCGGGCTGCGCCGCGCCGCCGGTAACACTGTCATCCTTGCCCAGCACCGCTTCGGTGATCGAATTCGGCAGCGGACGCGGGCGCTCCGTGCGCGAAATGATCGGCAGGATGATCAGGAAATGCGCGAAATAATACATGGTCGCAAGCTGGCTGATCATCAGATAGGGCTGTTCGGCGTGCGATCCGCCGCAATAGCCGAGGACCACAACGTCCACGACGAGCACCCAGAACCAGATTTTGAATTGCGGCCGGTAATTGCCCGAACGCACCGGCGACTTGTCGAGCCAGGGCAGAAAGAACAGCAGGATGATCGAGCCGAACATCGCGATCACGCCCCACAGTTTCGCGGGCAGGATGAAATCCACCGTGAAGGCGCGCAGGATCGCATAGAAGGGCCAGAAATACCATTCGGGCACAATATTCGCGGGCGTCGAAAGGCGATTGGCCTCGATATAATTATCGGCATGGCCGAGATAATTCGGCAGAAAGAACACCATGATTGCCAGCAGGATCAGGAAGACGCCGACCCCGAAACCGTCCTTGGCCGTATAATAGGGGTGAAACGGCACGGTATCCTGCGGGCCTTTGACATCGATACCCGTCGGATTGCTCGATCCGGGCAGATGCAGCGCCCAGATATGGAGGATGATGACGCCCGCAATCACGAAGGGCAGCAGATAGTGAAGCGAGAAAAAGCGGTTGAGCGTTGCGTTATCCGGCGAGAATCCGCCGAGCAGCCAGGTATGCAACGCTTCCCCTATCAGCGGGATCGCCGAAAACAGCCCGGTAATAACCTGCGCGCCCCAGAAGCTCATCTGCCCCCAAGGGAGGACATAACCCATGAACGCTGTCGCCATCGCCAGCAGAAAAATCACGAGACCCAGCAACCAGACGACTTCGCGCGGCGGCTTGTAAGAACTGTAATAGAGTCCGCGGAACATGTGGATATAAAGGACAAGGAAAAAGAAACTCGCGCCATTGGCGTGCAAATAGCGCAACAGCCAGCCCGAATTTACGTCCCGCATTATATATTCGACGGAAGCAAAAGCAATGTCGGTATTGGCCGCATAATGCATCGCCAGCACGATGCCGGTGATAATCTGGATAACCAGAGCAAGACCTGCCAGCGAACCGAAATTCCAGAAAAAGTTAAGGTTGCGCGGCGTTGGATAGCCCGCGCCCACCGAATTATAGACGAGCCGCGGCAAGGGCAGCCTCTCGTCCATATATTTCATGAACGGATGTTTCGGAGTATATTGCTCAGCCCAGGGAAAGCTCATCGTCTATGCCTTAACCGATGGTGACGGTGGTGTCGGAGGTGAATTCATACTCGGGAACCAGAAGATTGCCGGGTGCCGGGCCGCTGCGCACCCGCGCGGCAGTATCGTATGCCGAGCCATGGCACGGACAGAAATAGCCGCCAAACGGCCCCTTGTTCTCACCCTGTGCTGCACCGAGCGGGATACAGCCCAGATGTGTGCACACCGCCAGCGTAATCAGCCAGTTTTCATGGCCCTCGGCGGTACGTTCGGCGAGGGTTTGCGGGTCGCGAAGGCTGGAAATATCGACGGCGTTCGCTTCGGCGATCTCTTCATTTGTAAGGTTGCGGACAAACAGCGGCTGTTTGCGCCAGATCGTCTTGATCGCCTGCCCGCGTTCGATGCTGGAAAGATCGACTTCGATCGACGATAGCGCCAGGACATCGGCCGCAGGGTTCATCTGGTTAAGCAGCGGCAGCACCGCTATCGCCCCGCCCACGCCCGCGAAGCTGACCGCCGCGATATTGATAAAATCACGACGGCGAACGCCGTCATGCGTCTGCGCTTCGCCTTCGGGCGGGTGCGTTTCTTCGACCGTAGCCATGTCTCTTGCGGGCCTCGTTATTCCGTTTTGCTGCGGGGCGAGTGACAAACCAGTCGCGACCGCTGCCCCCAGCGGCTCTTGGCGCGCCTGATAGCCGCCCCGAAGGGTATTTGCCAACAGCGTTTTTGACATGCTTGTGACATGGCGGTTGCCACCGGTAAGAGGTGGCCATGCGTATCGCGCTTTACCAGCCGGACATCGCCGGGAATGTCGGCACAATCCTGCGGATGGCCGCGTGTTTCGGCGTGCCTATCGATATTATCGAACCCTGCGGATTTCCCTTCTCGGATCGCAGGCTGAAACGCGCCGGCATGGATTATGCGGCAAGAGCGGATGTTGCGCGCCATGCGGACTGGCGCGCCTTTCGCGATTCGCAGCCCGGAAGGCTGGTATTGTTGACGGTGACGGGCGGGACTCCCCTGCCCCATGCGCGGTTCGAGGCCGACGATATCCTTCTTGCGGGATCGGAAACCGCCGGTGTCGACAAGGCAATCCATGACGCAGCCGATCTGTGCATCCGCATTCCCATGCAGCCCGGCTTTCGATCCTTGAATGTCGCCGTCGCAACGGGCATCGCGCTCGGTGAAGCGATGCGGCAGACAGGAGGCTGGCCCGGATGATGATGCTGGATGAGCAGCAAAAGAAGGCACGAAAAGCGTTCGAAGCGCTGCGTGACCGGATTTGCGCGGAGTTCGAAACAATCGAGTCGGAGGCGGATAGCCAAGCCCGCTTTTCCTTCATTCCCTGGGAGCGCACCGATGACAGCGGCGAACCGGGCGGCGGCGGGGTGCGGGGCGAGATCAAGGGCACGGTGTTCGAAAAAGCCGGCGTCAATGTTTCCACGGTGTGGGGTGCGTTCAATCCGGACTTCGCCAAATCGGTCAATGGCGCGGAAGAAGACCCGCGCTTTTTCGCGACCGGCATCAGTCTTGTCGCCCATATGGCCAATCCGCACGTTCCCGCCGTTCACATGAATCTGCGCTTTCTCAATACGACCAAACGCTGGTTCGGCGGCGGCGCGGACCTCAATCCGCCGATCCCGTACAAGGAAGACACCGACGGTTTCCACACCGCACTGTTCGATGCGTGCGAGGCGCACGGGCCGGGCGATTACAAACGTTTTTCGGAATGGGCGGACGAGTATTTCTATATTCCCCATCGCGGTGTGCATCGCGGCGTGGGAGGGATTTTCTACGATCATCTGGAAATTACCGACGAGGAAGCTTTTGTGGCGCATCTGGCTTTCCAGGAGGCGGTCGGCGAGGCCTTCCTCAAAGCCTTTCCGGCGATCGTGCGCAAGCGGATGGATCAGGATTCCACCGACGAAGATCGCGCGCGTCAGCTGGAGTGGCGCGGGAGTTATGCCGAATTCAACCTTATTTACGATCGCGGTACGCTGTTCGGGCTGAAAACCGGCGGCAATATCGATGCGATCCTGATGAGCCTGCCGCCGCTGGCGACGTGGAACTGATGGACCTGATTCCCGTCAAGCCTGGCGATGTTGCCGAGATCGTTACGTATCTCGATATGCGCGAGCGCCCGAAGCCCGCGCCGATGCGCCCCTCCCCGCTGCGTCTGAAACGCTGGCAG
>JBGTHW010000161.1:0-11745 GCA_041746035.1 Parasphingopyxis sp. | reverse complement strand
GGAGGTGGCGGCGGCGGCGGAGGCGGCGCGGGTGGCGGTGGTGGTGGCGGCGTCGGCGCAGGCGGAGGGGGTGGTACAGGCGCAGGCGGAGTCGGAGGCGGCACGTCCGAACTGTTACCGGGATCAGGTGTCGGCGCGCTGTCGTCCAGTTCCGCATAGACGAGAATCTCGCCGGTTTCGCCTTCGACGAGACCGTCGGTGGTGTCGGCAACGGATACCGAGTCGGCCCGGATTTCGGAACCGATAATGTTGGCGGCGTCTTGCGTCGGCACCGTGAAGCTGATCGTGCCGCCGCTATGAATGGTGGTATCCTGACTGGCGACACCCGAACTTGGCACGGTGCCGGGCGTGGGCGCGTTCGGCGAGCGAATGACGCGCGTATCCTCGCCTGCGATCGTCAATCGATACCTGTCGTCCGCTCCCACCAGCGCCACGACGCCAGGTTCGACCAGATCGCTGGCACCACCATCGAGAGTCGAGACCTCGACGAGGCCTTCCAGAACCTGGACCGACGACCCTTCTTCGCTGACCGTGACGGTAAACGTCGTGCCTTTGACAACCGCGGCAAGATAGGGAGTCTCGACAGTGAAATGCTGGCGCTCCCGGCGCTGCACATTGAAGATGACGCTGCCCGCCTCCTCGATGATGCGGGTGAAGATTCCCTCGTCCTGATTGCCCGTGCTGCCGGGCAGCCGAAGCCGCGATCCTGGCGTAACGATCATATATTCGTCGCCGCGGGTCACGACGGCTCGACCGCTTCTGCCGGTCACCAGGACATCGCCGTCATAGAGCATGCCTCCGCGCGAAGCGGCGCGGGTTAAGCCTTGACGCAATACCTGAACGTCTCCCGATGTTTCGCTCAACAGCCAGCGTGGAGCGTCGGCCCAGGCCGCTTCGGCCGCCAGGAGCATCGCGGGAATAATACAAAAACTGATCTTGCGCATGGTTTTGCCTGTCATGATGCGCCCGATAGAGGCGCGAGAAAGCGAATGGATAGGAGGTGCGGCTTTACGATCCCGTTGACCGGCATGGTTAACGACCGGTTTAGCCTCCGGGTTCGTAACCTTTTTTTAGGGACAGGGACTTAAGGCTCGACCGGCCATCGACCGTTGGGAGTTGCCATGCGTATCCTTGTCCTGATGCCGATATTGATCGGCATGTTCGTTTTCGCCGGGGGCGTCAGGGCACAGGATGTGCTCGATCGCGCAGATCCGGCTATCGTCGAGGAACAACTCGAACCCGAAATTCAGGAACGTCCCGGGGATAGCGAAGTCGCTATCCCGGTTGCCGAGGTATCGGCGGGTGCCATTCCCGCAGGCAGTGTTACGCTCGGTGCTGTCCGTATCGAGGGAACCGGTATCGCACGCGAACGCTTTGCGCCGATCATCGGCCGCTATGTCGGGAGAACTGTTAATAACGCAGAACTTCAAGAGCTTACTAATAGTATCTCAGAAACATTGCGAATGGAGGGTTTCGTCTTCGCTCGCGTCTGGATAGCGCCGCAGCGCATCTCGACCGGCATATTGACGATCTCTGTCGATGAAGGGGCAGTCGATGAAATTCGCTATACGGGGGTGCGTCATGCCGCAGTCGAACGTCTGCTGGCACCGATAGCAAACGGCACCCCGGTGATGCGGGACGAGCTTGAGCGGCGATTACTGCTTGCCGACGACATTCCCGGCATCCGGATTTCCACCCCGCGCTATTTACGCTCCGGAGACCGCGGCGTGTTGCAGGTCTCGGTGACACAAGATCGGGTCCGCGGCTATGCGCGGCTGGACAATAACGGCAGCGAATCGATCGGGCCGTGGCGAAGCCGGGGCACGGCCGAATTTCGAAGCCTGGCCATTTCAGGCGACGAACTCTCTGTTACCGGCGTCACGACTCCGTTCGAACCCGGAGATTTTTTCCTAGGATCGGCAGAATATGACCTGCCTCTCGGCGACGACGGTATGCGGGCTACCCTGCGCGGCTATGTCGCCGTATCCGATCCCGATTCGCGTTTCGCACGTATCATCGACGGGGACAGTATCGGCGTGTCGGGGGGCCTTGCCTATCCGCTCGTCCGTTCGCGCGATTTCAGTCTCTGGGGCACCGGCCAGTTCGGTTATCGCCGATCGATGCAGGATGTCAACGGCCTTGCAGTGCGCGAAGACCGCGTCACAACTGCGGAGTTCGGGTTCGATACGCGGGCCGATCTGTTTGGCGGCTACTGGGATGGGGCCGTGCACGTTGTTCAGGGACTGGGCTTGTTCGGCAGTACGCAGCAGGGCGATCCTCTGGCCTCGCGGTCGGATGGCAGCGGACGGTTTACAAAGTTCGAGCTGGAGGCCCGCTGGTTCCGGCGTTTGGGCAGCGGCTTCAGCCTCGAAATTACAGGCGAAGGCCAGATTGCCATGCGTCCGCTGCTTTCGGGGGAGGAATTCGGCATTGGCGGCGACGATTTCGGTCGCGGCTTAGACTATTATGAGCGTTCGGGCGAGAATGGAATCGCAGGTGCACTGGAAATCAGATACGATATAAACGACGTCTCTGAAAGTGTTGAAAAAATACAGATTTACGGTTATTCGGATTATGCCGGCGTTAGAAATTCACGTGGCGGCGGCGGTGGGGGTCGGCTGGCCTCGGCAGGCGGCGGTGTTCGCGCCTGGATCGGCGATCACGTGCGCCTGGGGGTCGAGGCCGGCGTACCCCTAAACGCCGACCGATTCGATAGCGGCAATCGATCGCCGCGTCTGCGTTTCGTTCTGACAGGCTCGTTCTAGCCGATCTCTCGTTATCGAGAACCCGCACCGGTACATGACCCGACGGGGTATGGCTTATCCGGATGATTTCCCGATTCAGTGGATCGCGCAGCCTTCCAGGGTAATCCGGTGCATGACGCGCCGTTTGCCATGATAATCGTTGAGCGCGTTATGCCATGTCGCGCGATTGTCCCAGAAAGCGATCGAGCCGGGTTTCCACTGGAATCGCGTGACGAACTTGTCCTGCGTCGAATGGGCGAATAACTCGGCAAGGGTTTCGGCGAATTCTTTCGGGTCCATACCTTCGATACTGATGGTGAAACCGGCATTGATATAGAGCACCTTTTTCCCGCTGAGCGGATGGGTGATAACGACCGGATGGGTGACATCCTCCATCGCATCGGCGGCGTCCTTGTTGCCGACGCGGTCTGTCGTGTCGCCGGACTCCTCGTACAACGCCTTGCTGCCGAAAATATGCTTGGTCGAGTGAACGGCCTTCAGCCCTTCGAGCTTTGCCATGGTCTCATCCGGTAAAGCGTCATAGGCTGCTGCCATATCTGCGAACAGCGTATCGCCGCCGCTATCCGGCAATTCGCGCGCGACGAGAATCGATCCCATCGCGGGTTCGACATCGTAACTGTGATCCGTGTGCCAGCCGCCCCCGATATTGGTTTTCTGTTCCGGCTCCTTGCGGACTTCGGCGATCTCGGGATAGCCGTCCACCGCCGTGAAGAAGCGGTTGATATTGACCTCGCCCCAGCGTTTCGCAAAAGCGATATGCTGTTCGGGCGTTATCTCCTGATCGCGAAAGAAAATCAGGCCATAATCGGCATAGGCCTGTTTTAGCTTGTTGAATTCCTCGTCCGACAGGTCGCGGGACAGATCGACATTGCCTATCTCCGCGCCAGGTCCACTGCAGGGCGTTACGGTTATCCGGCTCTTTTCGATCACGGTGGCCATGGATTATCCTCTGCTGTGGAACCGCAGTGTCTCATGCGAAATAGTTTTGCGTCAAGAGCGAATACAAGCTGGCATTGGCCGCGCGTTTCTGGGAAAAGGCGGCATGAGCGATTTTGATGAAGCGGTCGATGGCGATCTGGTAACGGCACCACCGAAACTTCCGGTTCCCGACGATATTCAGGACGCGATCCGAACGCTGATTCGCTGGGCCGGCGACGATCCCGAACGCGAAGGGCTGACCGATACGCCGTTGCGCGTGGCACGGGCCTGGAAGGAGTATTGTGCCGGCTATGGCGAGGATCCGGCGCAGCATCTGTCCCGCACTTTCCAGGAAGTCGGCGGGTATGACGAGCTCGTATTGCTCAAGGACATACCCTTCCAGTCGCATTGCGAGCATCATATGGCCCCGATTATCGGCAAGGCCTCGATCGCCTATATGCCGACGGACAAGGTTGTCGGCATTTCCAAGCTGGCGAGGGTTCTGAATGGCTTTGCGCGCCGCTTACAGGTACAGGAACGGCTGACCGCCGATGTCGCCCAGTGCATCTGGGACAATCTTCAGCCCGACGGCGTCGCCGTGGTAATCGAAGCCAGCCATAGCTGCATGACCGCGCGGGGCGTGCGCACACCTGGCGTGAAAATGACGACGAGTCGCCTTCTGGGCTGTTTTCTCGACGATGAGCGGAGCCGCAAGGAAGTGCTCTCGCTGATGGGGTATTAGATGCGAATCATGGCGATAAGGACTTTCTCGTTATTGGGCGGCGTGGCGCTGATTCTCGCGGGCTGCACCGAGCCTGCCGGGCAACCCGATGCCAGCGATGCGACAAGGGCTGACGATAGCGAAACGCAGACGCTTACCCCTGTCGATGCGGCACCGGAAATAGAGCAACCCGCGCTCGGGCCGATATCGCGTGCCGAGATAGAGGCCGAATTGATGCCGGGTGCGGGTTGCAGCGTCGAGGACGACGGCAAGGCCTTGCTGGTTGCGGTCGACGAGGACGCGATTGCCGAACCATACGGCACGCTGCGCCATTTCCGTTTCGATGGAGAAACCGGAGCGTTTTCCGAGGGCGGTGTCTTCGTCGCGGGCGCGATCAGCGTGACTATCGAGCCCGCCGATGTCGAGGCCGAACGCGTCGGAGAAGAGGCTTTCTCGAGGCCAGCGCGCATCACGATGCGCGAGGAAGGTCAATCCGAGGATTTCGTTCTCGAAGCAGCATGGGTGTGTGGCTCCTGAACAGCTAGTTATCCGCCCAGCGCCGTAGCAGATTCTGCTGAACCGCCTGTATGCGCGTGAAATTTTCGAAAGACATGCTATTACCCTCCAGCGCGGCGACCTCGTTCAGTTCGTAAAGCAGTTCGCGTTTGGGCGTATCGGCGATCTGGCTCTGGATGAAGCTTAGTCCAACAAGGCGTTCGCCGCTTTCGACCTTCTCGACCTCATGCAGGGTCGTCGAGGGATAGACGATAGCCGAGCCCAGCGGACCCTTGAAGCGCACCTCGCCGTCGCCCATCAGGATGCGCAGCGCACCGCCTTCGTATTTTTCCGGTCCGTTCAGAAAAATCGTGCAGCTGAGATCGGAGCGGATCGTGCCATTGCCGATATGCATGATCGCCGCATCGGGATGCAGGCCGTAGCGCATACCCGGTTCGTAGCGCGTGATGAGCGGCGGGGCGATCTGCTTCGGGAAGGCGTAGTTGCGAAAATCCTCGCTGGCGAGCAGCGCATCGGCCAGGATCTTCGCCGACCGCTGATAGGCGTTCTGGTCGTTGAGATGGAGATTGTTCTTGGCGCGCGAATGGGGGTTGCTGATGCGACCGTCGACGAACTTCGCCCCCGATACTATATCGCGGAGTTCGGCGATCTGGCTGCTATCGAGCAGATTATGCAGTTGCTTGAACATCTCGGTTTCCCGTTGCGCGGTTGAGGGCCGTGGCGATTATGTCGTGATCGACGGCGGCATTGTCCAGCCATTTCAGCGCATCGGCGATGGCCGGGGCATGATCGCGGCGGGCCTGCGCCAGCACCTGTTCGCGCAAATCGGCGCTGTAGCCAAGCTCAGGCGCTTTCGAGTAACGCTGCATGATCGGCCCGGAGGTCAGCGAATCGATAGTCGCACGGTCGGTTTCATGATCGAAAAACGTGGCGATTTTCGCAAGCGCCTCCGTCGGATTGGCAAGGAAGCTATCGAAGTCGTACCAATATATCTCGCCAGCGGGCTGCGCGCTCTCCAGCGCCGTCGCCTCGCAGGCCCAGCCAAGCGCGGCGCGGGTGGCTTCGGGCAGTTCCCACAAATTCCAGTGCGCCCCGCCGAGGCGATTATGCAAGCGAGCAAGGCGCGATCCGGAGAGCATCGCCAGTTCCTGCCGCGAATTGTCGCCGGCAAGGATGGTCTCGACATAGCGTTCGGGCGAAAGAGTAAGGAACAGCGCCTTGCTGTCGGGCATGAGAATATCGCTGGCGATCTCGCCGACGAAACTGGTGGCTTTTACCATCGCGCGCTGGTTCGGGGCGAAACTGCGCGACAGCCAACCGCAAACCGTGCGCAGGCCAGGGGCATATCGTTCGGGATGCCAAGGCGATTCGGGCCGACCGTCCAGCGCCTTGAGCTCGGCGAACTGACGCAGTATCTGCGGTTCGCGCACGGCAAGAACGCCCGGCAGCTCGCCGAGCAGGCGCGAAATCAGCGTCGATCCCACATGGCCGATATGGAAGATAAAGTCCGCACTGGCAGGAATCGCCGCGCTTTCCGCTTCGAGCGCCGCCCAGTCCGCCCATTGCATCGGGCGATCCTGCGTCAGCAGGCGCTGGTCGAGAAAACTCGCCTCGCGATAATCCTGTGCGGTCAGCCGGACCAGCAGGACGCGATCCTGCGCGATATCGATCTGATGGGCGAGCAGGCTGGCGTCGCGTGAAAATTCCATGCCAGCCCGTTCTCCTTGGCGTGCCGCTTAGGCGTCGTCCTTGGTATCGCTGTCTTTGTCCTTGTCGGCTTCTACGGTTTCTTCCGCCGGTTCTTCGGCGGCATCGTCGCCAGCTTCCGCTTCCGGCTCATCCGAAGCTTCGGCGGTTTCGACGTCCTCGCCGGTATTCCCTTCGGCTTTATCGGCGTCCTCGCCTTCGGCCTCTTCCACCGCTTCCGGTGCCAGATCCTGGACGATCTCGGCCTGCGCCACTTCGAACATTTCGGCGATGATATCGATACCGGCCGCCTGCTTCTCGGCCTCTTCGGGCGAGCGGGCGACATTGACCTTTACCGTCACATCGACTTCGGCGTGGAGGTTAATCGTCACCTCATACATGCCGATGGCCTTGATCGGGCGTTCGAGAGCGACCTGCTTCTTGGTGATCGTCTCGCCCTGTTTTTCAAGCTCCATGACAATATCGCGCACCGCAACCGAGCCGTAAAGCTGGCCAGTCTGCGACGCCTGACGGATCAGTTCGATCGTCATATCGTCGAGTTTTTTGCCTTCTTTCTGGGCTTCTTTGCGGCGTTCTTCGTTTTCTTTTTCAAGACGCTCGCGATTGGCCTCGAAAACCTTCTTGTTGGCTTCGTTGGCGCGCAACGCTTTGTTGTTTGGCAGCAGGAAATTGCGGGCGAAACCGTCCTTGACGGTGACGACATCGCCGATATTGCCCAGATTGCCGACGCGTTCGAGCAGGATGATATTCATGTCCGCGCCCTCCTATTTAACGATGTAAGGCAACAGGCCGATATGGCGGGCGCGTTTGATCGCCCTGGCCAGCTCGCGCTGCTTCTTGAAGGATACCGCGGTAATGCGGGACGGGACGATCTTGCCGCGTTCGGAAATAAACCCCTGCAACAGCTTCACGTCCTTATAGTCGATCTTCGGCGCATCGTCGCCCGTAAAGGGGCAGGATTTGCGGCGGCGGAAAAACGGACGGGCCATTAGCTGTCTCCCTTGTCGTCGTTATCATCATTATCATTGTCGCGATCATCGCGGCTGCTGCGGCGCTTGCTGTCGCGATCGCCCTTGCGCATCATGACCGACGGGCCTTCCTCATGCTCCTCGACGCGGATGGTGATATAGCGAATCACGTCCTCGTTAATGCGCGTCTGGCGCTCCAGCTCCTCGATGACCGAACCCGGCGCGTCGAGATTAAGCATCACGAAATGCGCCTTGCGGTTTTTCTGGATCGGATAGGCGAGGGACTTGAGGCCCCAGGTTTCCGTCTTGACGACCTTGCCGTCGTTCGATTCGATGATTTGGGTGGCTTCCTCGGCGAGGCTGTCGACCTGGGCCTGTGCCAGATCCTGACGCGCGAGAAAGACATGCTCGTAAAGAGGCATGCGGTTTGTCCTTGTTTTGGCCGATTGCTGGCATCGCGCAATGCGAGTGCCCCTCCGGCTGTCGTTGCAAAAAATCCGGGACGAAAGCACGACGGCCTCGTCCCGGAAGCGCTGTGTTTAGGGGAAATCGCTGCGATTGGCAAGCGGCAACATGGCGGGTTGTTCCGATGCAGCCATTATCCCGCGATCATAATTAACAGACCTTAATTTTCGCCTGTCGTGCAAAGCCTTCCGAAGCCAAGAACCGATACCGCCGGTTAATATGCGTAAACTACTGTGAAGTCCTGTTTCCGGGTTCGCACATTGGCGATTCGGGGAAGGGAAAGATTATGAAGTTCGCGACGCAGCCATGGCGCGACCGGCGTTTGGTCGACCGGCATCCGGTGACGCTGGAGGCGAGGGCGCGGAAAATGAGCGGACCGGTCGCGCCTGTAAACATTACGGATATCTCGACCGAGGGCTTTGCGATCCGGGGGCTGGAACCTTATACGATCGGCACGGAAATCCTTATTTATTTGCCCGGGCTGTCGCCGAAATACGCGACCGTGATCTGGCAGCGCGACAAGCGGACCGGCGCGCAATTCCTCGATCCTCTCCATCCCGCCGTAGTCGAGCACCTGGCGCGGCAGTTCCGATAGGCCGGCAGTTATGCTTCGCGCCGGGCCACCATCCAGACTGCGATCCCGGTCAACAGTGCCGCTGCGGTGCCCGTCGCTCCGGCGGGGAAGGTGTATGTCATGCCCTGTGGGATGGCGAAAATGTTGACCGCTGCTGCAATCGCGCCAACCCCGATGCTGAGAACACCGACGATTTTCGCGATCCCGTTCGCGCGAAATAGCGCCAGTCCCAAACCGACACCCGCCAGGCCGATCAGCACCTTGGCAAGAAAATAGAAGAGAAAAGCCCCCGCAACGATTGTGCCCATCACGGGTGCGAAGTCTTCGCCCGCCTCGGTAAGGGGGAGGAACATCGAGAGGCCGAACCCGGCTTGCAGCACATTCAGCAGTGCGGCAACGGCCAGCGCGGACCAGACAAGCGCGCGGGGGGCATCGCGCATCGCCGCCGCCAAAGCCGCGACGGCCATCAGCGTAAAGGCCAGCACCTCGATTGTCCACAAGGTCGAGCGCAACGGCCAGCCCTCGACAATCCCGATATCGCTGAGCGCGACGATATAGATGATTTGAGTGATGACGGTCACGACAAGCGTCGCGGCGACGAGCATACCCGCGCGATTGGTGGCGATGTCCATGATAGGTTCCCTGTTTGAAATAGACCGTTGGCTGTTCGCTATAATGGAGGATCAGGTTACGCTTGACAAAACGAACCATTTAGGTTAGGTAATCGTCGCCTTCCCGCCAAAGTACACGGCATGTGAAAACAGCAGGAGATCCGCTTCTGTCTCGTCGATGGGACAGCGGTGGAGAAAACGGTCGGCGCGGAGCCATCGGGTGACAAGGATATCCGCACCCCAACCGGGTTTTATTTCAGGTGTCCGCTATAGTCTGTCTCGACTGGATACCGGAATAAAGCCCACATCGAAGCCCGTAGACCTCAATGCGGCGCTTCAGCCCGCCGTTCCGGTTTCCTCATAAACCGGGCGGCACACACAAACTGGCGTTAGCCCTCCGGATGCCCCGAGGCAAACACGCGCCGACCGCTCCCGTTCCTTCCTGAATTCATGGGATACAGAGCTGCGCCCGGAATCCTTTCACACTGCGATAATTGGCGAGTAGTCGGACGCAGGACTGATCGCATCATTGTCGTTTATAGTTGACATTTGTCAGAAGCTTGGGCATTCACCGACAATGCCGACGGTCCAGGAAACCGAAGACTTTATTCGCTGACTCGAAAAGCTCAAGGACCAGACCGCGAAGGCGATTGTGGTCGAGCGGATCGACCGGTTGCGGCGCGGATTGCTGAGCCGGGCGAAATCGGTCGGCGGCAAAGTCAGCGAGATCGTGATCGATCACGGGCCGGGGTGCCGGGTCTATTTTACCGTCCGCGACAGAACGATTTATATTCTGCTCTGCGGGGGGCACGAAGCGGACGCAGCAGAAAGATATACGGCGCGCGCAGGAAATGGCGATAGAAATTTGAATCGGACGATGGAGATAGCAAATGGCACTTAAAACACGGCCCTTCGATGCGGCCAGATATCTCGAAACGCCAAAGGCCCAGGCCGCCTATCTCAATGAGGCGCTGGCGAGTGGCGATAGCGCACATATTGCACAGGCATTGGGAACCGTTGCCCGGGCGCGGGGTATGACCAGCCTTGCCCGCGACACCGGCCTGACCCGCCAGTCGCTCTACAAGGCACTCAGCGAAGACGGCAACCCGACGCTCGATACGGTGATGAAGGTGGCGCGGCATCTGGGGATCGAGCTGGCGGCAAAGTCGGCTGTTCCGGACAAGGCCGGTTGATCAATCCTGGTTTGTAGAAATAGTTTGTCCGTCCAGCCATTCTGCGATGTCGGCAAACACTTCGATATTATGATTTGTTCCTTCAGCATCGACCATGAAATGATCGTGGCCAGCATATTCTCGATAGGTCGTGTTCGGTCGATTATGTTCGACCCAAATTTGTTGCGATGCACGGGCGGTTTCGACGGGCGCGAATTGATCGCGTTCGCCATGCACCAGTAACAGCGGAAAATCGCTGCCTACCAGCGCTAGGGCAGGGACCAGATCGACCGAATTCGCCCACCAGCGATAGCTGGCACCGCCCCATTGTATGGACCCTGTCGGGTTAGCTCTTGCTGAGGCAATAACCGTATCAAACTCTTCGCCCGCTTGGGGAGGGATTGCTGCGCGGATCATGTCGCCGACCGGCCAGCCGATGCCTGAGGAGAAAATGATCGCGGCATCGGTTTCAGGCACGAGAGGGGCCAGCATCGCAGCGACGGCACCGCCTTCCGAACCTCCGAATACAACCAGATCGCCGTCCCACCAATCCTGTCCGCGCAATGATGCTATGACTTGAAGCGCATCGATTATGCGTTGCTGTATTGTGGCGTGCTCCCAGTAATCCTCGCTACAGTTCTCTGGATCCGTCGCTCCAACCGCCACGCCATATTTCTCGATCGTCACAATCGCATGGTCCGGCGCAATAATAGGCCCAAAGAGCGATATATTCTCGTTGGTGGCCACCGAATTGCAGCCCGAACCTTGAAACATCAGAAGAATGCCCTGTGGGTCTTCGGTGCGCTGGCTTAGATGGTAGGTCAGTTCGCTTTGATCGACGCGGACAAGCTGATGGGATGACGGCTGAGCCGCCAATGCTGTGGGAGGAGAAACCGCGATGAACACGGCAAACAAGGTTGCGAACAGTCGTTTCATCATTCAGCCTCCTAAATATACCCGAACAGGTGCCCGCCCACCTTGCGCATCTGGATCTCCTCCGAACCCTCGGTAATCCGGTAGCGCCTATGATGCCGGTAGATATGCTCGAAAGGCTTGTGCCGTGAATAGCCGATGCCGCCATGCGTCTGCATCGCTGTGTCGGCCGCGTTGCAAACCAGCCGATTGGCGCGATAGTTGCACATGCTGACCTTGTCCGAGAGGCGGTTGGCGACTTCGGGTTTGGGCATCGTATCCATCGCGGCGGCAACGCTATAGATGAGCTGGCGCAGCATCGCGGCTTCGGTGTGGAGTTCGACAAGCGGGAACTGGATCGCCTGATTGACCGAGAGCGGCTTGCCGAAGGGCTTGCGCTCTTTGGCGTATTTCAC